>CAIYPG010000139.1 GCA_903928055.1 uncultured beta proteobacterium
CGAAGCCCATGGCCGCCGGGTCTCCGAGCTGGGGCAGCATCAATGGGACGTGCCGGCGCTGCGGAACCTGCTGGACAAGGTGCTGCCGGAAAACAAGCCGATCGAAAGTTTCGAGATCGAGGATAATTTCCCCGGGCTGGGGCGCCGGGTATTCAACCTGAATGCCCGCAAGATCATGCAGCCCGGCAATCACGCGCACCGCATGCTACTGGTGTTCGAGGATATCACCGACCGCAAGCAGCGCGAACGCGATGCTGAACTTCTCACCAATGAGATTTCGCACCGCATCAAGAACAACCTGCAAGTGGTGGTGGGACTGATCGCCTATGAAATCAAGTCCACCAGCGCTGCCAGCGTGCCGGGCCTGAAGGCGATGCAGGCGCGGATCGGCGCCATTGCCCAGCTCTATGACCTGATCTCGCAATCTAGTCGCGGGGGCAGCATCGCGGTGGACGCCTATCTGGGTGAAATCGCCAAGCAGATGTCGGCCAGCCTGATTGGCGACAAGTCGGGCATTGAAATACGCGTGAAAGCGGCACC
The DNA here is from genome assembly GCA_903928055.1 of uncultured beta proteobacterium. Classification (GTDB taxonomy): domain Bacteria; phylum Pseudomonadota; class Gammaproteobacteria; order Burkholderiales; family SG8-39; genus CAIYPG01. The sequence continues at coordinate 541 of CAIYPG010000139.1, forward strand.
GCTGACGATTGATCCGGACCGGGCCGTGCCCTTCGGCCTGCTGGTCAACGAACTGGCGACCAACGCCATCAAGCACGCCTTTCCCCATGGGGGTGTGGGCCATGTGCTGCTGGCGGTGGAGCAAGTGAACGACGACATCGAACTGGTGGTGTCGGATGACGGCATCGGTATGCAGGGCAAGGTTGTACTGGAACTTCCCGAAAAACGTGGCTCCGATTATGTCGCCATCTTTGTCCGCCAGTTGGGGGGCACCCTGACCCGGCCGACGCCGGAGGGAAAAGGCACGACCATCCGCATCCGGCTGCCGTTACTCCTGATACCGGCGGGTGGCGCCACGCCCTTGGCCGCCTAGGCCTTCGGAACGGCGCTTTTTCGAAGCAGGCGATGACACGTCACTGCTCCAGACCCCCCAGGTCCGGCAAATCTATTTCACCGAGCGCTCATATCGCAAGGTCCCGGCGCGCCTGACTTCGCCAGCATTATCTTTTGGGTGCTGCACGCCGTCCATGACCGGCACCTCAGCGAAGTCGAACGGGCTGACGCCTTCCAGGCACGCAACGTTAATACCGTACTGGTTCGGGTTCGAGCGACGCTGGTGATGTGTATAGATACCGCACCGCGAACAAAAGAAGTGCTGGGCTTCGCCAGTATTGAATCGGTAACTGGTCAGGACGTCATCGCCCTGAATAATGCGCAAGCTACCTATTGCGGCAGACACAGCGACGGCTCCGCGCATCCGACAGTAGGAACACGTGCATCGCCTGATGGTGTTGAACCCATCACTGAGTTCAACGTCGAATTGGACCGCGCTACAATGACATTGACCGTGCATAATCAGCTGCCTTGCTATTTCGGTTTTGGCGTCATCTGCATTCGAATGTCAATTCGCGCCAGTTCGTTTCGGACAACAGTAGCGCAAAGATGTGTCCACTGTGAACATCCGCTTTGCGCCAAAAGCGGCCGTTCAAGATCACGAAATGGCGCTTGGCTGCAGCTCGGCCGAGTCCGCCAGGTCCAGTTCGCACTCCAAACGAAACAGCGGCGCGGCCGTCGCCATGTCATGGCAGGAGTCTTATGGAAGA
>CAIYPG010000140.1 GCA_903928055.1 uncultured beta proteobacterium
CTCTCCCCGGGGAGAGGGCTTTTCTCCCTTCTCCCTCGGGGAGAAGGGCCGGGGATGAGGGAAAGAATCGCCCCGGAGATGCGAGAGTTTTTTCTGAGATAACCTGCGGGCCTACTTCGCCGGGCCGGCCTTCGCCACTTTGCCGAAGGCGCCTGCCGCGCGCAGCTCTCCCATCTTCGCGGCGTCCACGCCGAGCAGTTCCTTCATCACTTCCTCGGTGTGCTGGCCGAGGTCCGGCGAGGGGGTGCGCACCGTACCCGGGGTCTTCGACAGGCGCACAGACGGTCCGGCCATCGTCACCTTGCCCGCTGACGGATGGTTCATGGTGACCAGCGAGCCGCGGGCCTTGATCTGCGGATGGTCTGGAATGCCGGCCAGCGTGTTCACCGCGCCCACCGGAATGCCGGCCTTCACCAGGATGGTTTCCCATTCCTCGTAGGTCTTGGTGAGGAAGATCTCCTGCAGTGTCTTGATCAGTGCCGGGCGGTTGGCGCCGCGCCTGGCGTTCGTTGCGTAGCGCTCATCGTCGGTGAGTTCCGGATGGCCGATGGCCGGGCAGAAGCCCTTCCACAGCTTGTCGCTGCCGACCGCAATCGCCAGGTCGCCTGATTTCGTGCGGAAGGTCTGGTAGGGCAGCAGCGCCTTGTAGGCCGTGCCCATGGGCGCGGGCACATTGCCGCTGGCGGCATAGCTGCTGATCATGTTGCCAAGCAGGCCGACCTGGCCTTCGAGCATCGACACATCCACATGCTGGCCCTCGCCGGTCTTGTCGCGTGACCGCAGCGCGAGCAGGATGCCGTAGGCGGCATTCATTCCCGCGGTGAGGTCGGCAATCGACACGCCGGCGCGCACGCCGCTGCTGCCTTCTTCGCCGGTGACGCTGATCATGCCGCTCTCGGCCTGCACGATCAGGTCCATGGCCGGGCGGTCGCGGTAGGGGCCGTCCTGGCCGAAGCCGGACACCGAGCAGTAGATGATTTTCGGATTGACCTTTTTGCCCACTTCATAACCCAGGCCCAGGCGCTCCAGGGCGCCGACACGGAAGTTCTCCAGCACCACGTCGGCCCTGGCGATCATGTCGAGAAAGAGCTGCTTGCCGGCGGGCGACTTCAGGTCGAGCACGATGCTGCGCTTGTTGCGATGCAGGCCGGCGAAGTAATCGGTCTGTCCCCCCGGCAGCGGCGAGCCCCAGCTGCGCGCGATGTCGCCGGCGCCGGGCGGTTCGATCTTGAACACCTGCGCGCCGTAGTCGGCGAGCATGGTGGAACAGAAGGGACCGGCGAGCGCGTGGCTCAGGTCGAGCACTTTGACGTCTTCAAGCGGGAGTGACATTGAAGCTCCAGAAAGGGGAGATGAGGTTGGCGGGGTGAAAGGTGTGCAATTTTCCTACAGCGGGCGAAAAAGGGGAAACGGCGGATAGAACCGCCGCGTTCTCAGAGCAGGCTGCCCTGCGCGACCACCCAGTAGCGCGCTGCGCGTCCAGCGAACTGCCACAGCAGCACCGCTGGCCAGTTGAGCTTCAGCCAGCCTGCAGCAAGGCATATCGCGTCACCGACGAACGGCAGCCAGCCGAGCGCCGTGGCCGGTGCGCCCCAGCGGGCGACGCGTTCGAGCTGTTTCAACGGTTTGCGTTGCGCCAGCCAGCGCCCCATGCCGTAGGTGACCATGCCACCTGCGGTATTGCCGATCGTGGCGATGATGATGGCCGCGCTGAACATGTCCGGATGCAGCCTGAGCACCGCGAACAGCGCCGCTTCCGAGGAGAACGGCACGAAGGTCGCGGCGAGAAAGGATGCGATGAACAGCGCAACTAGGCCGCTGTTTCGTCCAAGGTCGGGGGAAAGGAGCATATCCACGCGCGCAGCATAGCGGATGGGTCGCGGGTGCAGTTCGTGTACAGTAGTGGCTCCCTGTGGTTGTCTGCTACACAATGAAAAACCTGAAAAAGACCCCGAACGACTACCTAGAACGCATCCTGAGGGCGCGCGTCTATGACGTGGCCATCGAGACGCCGCTGGAGCTGGCGCCCAACCTGTCGGCGCGCACCGGCAACCGCATCCTTTTGAAGCGCGAGGACATGCAGCCCGTGTTCTCGTTCAAGCTGCGCGGTGCCTACAACAAGATGTCGCAGCTCTCGCCGGAGGCACTGAAGCGCGGCGTGATTGCCGCCTCGGCCGGCAACCACGCGCAGGGCGTGGCGCTGTCGGCGCAGAAGCTCGGCTGCAAGGCCGTCATCGTCATGCCGACCACGACCCCGGCGATCAAGGTCGATGCAGTGCGCTCACGCGGCGCCGAAGTCGTGCTGGCGGGGGACTCCTATTCCGATGCCTACGTCGAAGCGCGCAAGATCGAGAAGCGCCGCGGGCTGACGTTCGTGCATCCCTACGATGATCCGGATGTCATCGCCGGCCAGGGCACGATCGCCATGGAAATCCTGCGCCAGACCACCCGACCCATCCACGCCATTTTCGTCGCGATCGGCGGCGGCGGCCTGATCTCGGGCGTGGCCTCCTACGTGAAGCGCCTGCAGCCCGAGGTGAGGATCATCGGCGTGCAACCGGTGGACTCCGATGCCATGGATCGCTCGATCAAGGCCGGGCGCCGCATCACGCTCGACCATGTCGGCCTGTTTGCCGATGGCGTGGCGGTGAAGCAGGTGGGTGAGGAGACCTTCCGCATCTGCCGCGAGCTGGTCGATGAAATCATCCTGGTTGACACCGATGCCACCTGCGCGGCGATCAAGGACGTGTTCGAGGATACGCGTTCCATCCTCGAGCCGGCCGGTGCGCTGGCCATTGCCGGTGCCAAGGCCTACATCGCGCGCGAAGGCATCCGCAACAAGAAGCTGGTGGCGATTGCCTGCGGCGCGAACACGAATTTCGACCGCCTGCGTTTTGTCGCCGAACGCGCCGAAGTGGGCGAGCATCGCGAAGCCATACTCGCGGTGACGATTCCGGAGAAGCCCGGCAGCTTCAAGAAATTCTGCGCAACGCTCGGCGCGCGCAACATCACCGAATTCAACTACCGCATGGCCGACACCACCGCGGCGCATGTGTTCGTCGGTGTGGGCGTGAAGGACCAGGGCGAGACGAAGAAGATCGTCGCCAACCTCAAGCGCCACGGTTTTGCGGCGCTCGATCTCTCCGACAGCGAAATGGCCAAGCTCCACCTGCGCCACCTGGTGGGCGGCCATGCGCCCGCTTCTTCAACTGCGGCCAAGGGCGAGCTGGTGTATCGCTTCGAGTTCCCGGAGCGTCCCGGTGCGCTGATGAAGTTCCTCGACAGCATGGGTTCGGACTGGAACATCAGCCTGTTCCATTACCGCAACCAGGGCGGCGACAACGGCCGCGTGCTGGTGGGCATCCAGGTGCCGAAAAAGGACATGGCGAAGTTCCGCAAATTCCTTTCCTTCCTGGATGCGCTCGGCTATCCCTGCGTGGACGAGAGCGCGAATCCGGCGTATCGGCTGTTCCTCGGCTAGGGCCTGCGGGCAGAGCGATTCCGTTCATGGTTCGACAGGCTCACCACGAACGGAATCGCTCGACTGCCGTTCGTCCTGAGCCTGTCGAAGGACGAAATTTCTGACTGTCGTTGCTTCGTGATAAAGTGAATTTCACATCCTGCCTGCGCGACGGGTCCATCGATCCGGAGCGGCGCGGCGAAATCGAAAAGCGGCGTCAGACCGCTTTCGTGGGTGAAACGGAGGAGAATTCATGGCTGTCTTGAAGTACGTGTATGGCATTGCCGTCGGCATTGCGTTGTCTGGCGCGATGCAGGACGGTTTTGCGCAGTCCTATCCCAACCGGCCGGTGCGCATGCTGCACGGCTTTGCGGCGGGTGCCAACGTCGACACCATTGCCCGGGTCATGGCCCCGGAACTCGGAAAGTTGCTTGGCCAGACCGTGCTCGTTGATCCGCAGCCTGGCGCCGGCGGCACGATTGCCGCGGCCAGCGTCGCGCGCGCCAAACCCGATGGCTACACGCTGCTGATGGGCACCGGCTCGCACAGCGTGGCCGGCGCGTTGTACGAACAACTGCCCTATGACACCGAGAAGAGCTTCAGCACGATCTCGACGGTCACGTTCTTTGCGTTTGCGGTGACGGCGAGCGCCGGCAGCAAATATCGCAACCTCAATGACCTCATCGCTGCAGCGCGCGCCAATCCCGGCCACGTGAACTATGGCTCCTCGGGCAGCGGTTCGACGAATCACCTGGCGGGTGAAGTGCTGGCCAAGATGACGAACACGCAGATGGTGCATGTGCCGTACAAGGGCTTTGCGCCGGCGCTGACCGCGCTGCTCGCAGGCGAAATCGACTTCGTGGTGGGTTCGGCCAGTTCGGTGCTGGGCAACGTCAAGGCCGGCAAGATGCGCGTGCTCGCCATGGCGGCCCCGCGGCGCTGGAGCGGCATGCCCGATGTGCCCACGTCGTTCGAGCAGGGGCTCAACGGCTATGACATGAGCTCGTGGGCGGGGCTGATGGCCCCGGCGGAATTGCCGCGCACCATTGTTGACCGGCTGAATTCCGACACGCAGAAGGTGCTCCAGATTGCTTCCATCAAGGCGACGTTCGAGGAACTGGGCGGCGAGCCGCGTGGCAGCACGCCGGCGGAAATGTCGGCACTGATCTCCAGCGAACTGCAGCGCTGGACGCAGGTGGTCAACGACGCGAAAATTCCCAAACTGTAGTTGGTATCCAAAAGGCGGCACTGAATACTCCTGAGGAGAACATCATGACGATTGCGCTCTCACACGGCGGCACGACCATGTTTGCGGCACCGGCGGCCACGCAGCAGATCCTGCTCGGGACCATGGATGGTGTGCAGGCCCTGAAGAAGACAGGGAAGGATCGCTGGGAGCTGGCGGCAACGAAGCTGGCCGGCCGGCACATCCAGGCCATCATCGAGGCGCCCGGCGGCACGCTGCTCGCCTGCGCCTATCGCGACGGCATTTATGCCAGCGAGGACGGCGGCGCGACCTGGACGCCGCGCGACAACGGGATCAGCATCCGCAACGTCTACAGCCTGGCCTCGGTCATCGTGGACGGCAAGGTGAAGCTGTATGCCGGCACCGAGCCTGCGCATCTCTTTGTCAGCGACGACATGGGCCAGCACTGGCGCGAGCTGCCCGGCTTCCGCGCTGTGCCCAATGTGGGCGAATGGAAGTTCGTGGCCGAGCCCTTCGTCGGACATGCCAAGCACATCAACGTCGATCCCAACGATCCGCGCACCCTCTACGTGTGCGTGGAAGTCGGAGCGCTGCTGAAAAGCACGGATGGCGGCGAGACCTGGAAGTCGCTTCCCATATCCAACCCGGACATGCATCGCACGGTGATCGATCCGCGCGATTCGACGCGGGTGTTCACCACTGGGGGCGCCGGGCTGCTGCAGACCCGCGACGACGGCAGGACCTGGCGCGAGCTGCTGGCGCGCATGACGAATCCGGTCGGCGAGTATGCGGACCAGCTGGTCTGCCGCCAGGCCAGTCCCGATGTCATGGTGCTGGCCGCAACGCGCTTCAGTCCGCGTACCTGGCCGGACCGCAAGTACGCCGGTGCCGCAGTGGCAAAAAGCATTGATGGTGGCGAGACCTGGCGCCAGTTGCGTGGCGGCCTGCCCGAGCGCATTGATGCCAGCATCGAGGCACTGTGCCAGGTGGAGATTCCCGGTGGCGCCGAGTATTTCTTCGGCACCACGGACGGCGAGATCTGGCATGGCGACGAGGACGGCGAGCGCTGGACGATGATCGCCAGGGTGGCGCCGGTCTCCAAGTGTATCCACCAGGAAATGCTGACCGGACGCCCGGTCACGCAACTGCACCATTTCGACGGCTTGCACCGCGGCGGTGTGCCGACCCAGGGGGCACCGAACCCCTAGTGTCGTCTGATATCAATAAGGCCGTTAATTCCCTCGAATTAACGGCTTTTTTATTTTTCTGATAACAATATTTTCCGAGGCTGCCGGCCTCAGCCTGCTGTGGCGAGGATGCCGCCTTCGCGCCGGTAAGCACCGGCCTCGGTGATCACCCAATCCATCGGGATGTCGTGCGGCTGTGGATGCACGGTCGCGATGCGCGAGATTTCATAGGCCGTGCCGATCACCAGCGGACGCGGATTCAGCGTGGCGAGCGTGCGATCGAAGTAGCCTCCGCCATAGCCCAGTCGATAGCCCTGCGCATCGAAGCCGACCACGGGCAGCAGGATGACATCGGGGCGGATGGCCGCCCCTGAGGCCGGGTAGGGGATGCCCGGCGTGCCCCGGGCCATTTCGGTGTTCGCCGTCCAGGCCCGGAAAATCAGCGGCGCCTGCGGTGCCACCACCACCGGCATGGCGATCGTTGCGCCCGCGGAGCGCAGTGTTTCGGCAAAGGGCCGCGCATCGTATTCGTTGCGGTGCGGCCAGCAGATGGCAACGGTTGTGCCCGCCACTTTTCCGCCTGCCAGGCGGAACGCCTGCGCCAGGTGTCGATCCATGGCGTGTCCCCAGCGCTCCAGCGTATCTTTAGGCGTCGCCGTGCGTTGATTGATCAGGGCCCGGCGTTGCGCCAGGCGCCACGCTGCAGGATCAACCGGGTCCGGGGGCGGTGAGGGCTGCATTTTTTGGCCAAATACAGAAAGAAATTAAGGGGTTGATGTGCTATTCTTCAAGCAGTTCATGAAGACGCGCCTCACTATATCATTGCTGACGGCGGCATTTCTCGCGATGCCACTGGTGGTGAAGGCTGGTCCGCCCGCCAGACCGGTGCCCCATAAGCCCAAGGTTGCCGCTAGCAGTGTGGTTGGCAATGCCCAGGATCAGGCCGTCCTGATGGCGCGCGATGCGTTTCGCGCGGGTGACGTCGCCAAGCTCAACAAGGCGGCGATGGCCACCGGCGGCCATGTGCTCGAATCCTATGTGGGTTACTGGCAGTTGCGCCTCCGGCTGGAGGAACGCCGTCCCGACGAAATCCTCACCTACCTTGACCGCAATGCCGGCTCGCTGCTTGCAGAACAACTGCGCCGCGACTGGCTCAAGGTGCTGGGCAAGCGCGGCGAGTGGGCGCAGTTCCTCGCGCAGTCGCCATTCCTCGTCGGCGATGACCCCGAGGTGACCTGCTATGACCTGGTGGCGCGCTACCAGTCGAGGGATGAATCGGTGCTGGCCGAGCTGAAGCCGCTGTGGCAGTCGCCGCGCGAGCTGCCCGAGTCCTGCATGGCGATCGCACCGGTGCTGCTGCAAAGCGGGCAGTGGACCGATGCCCAGGTGTGGGAACGTTTCCGCATCCTCGCCGATGCGAACCTGCTGGTGGCCGCAAAGCGCACGCTCGGTTTCCTCGCGCGTGGCGAGGCGCCCGATCCGAAACAGCTCGACATGGCGCTGGCCTCGCCGGTGAAATACCTGGAGCGCCCGCTGGCCGACATGGACCTGAAAAAGCGCGGCCAGCGCGAGCTCTATCTGCTGGCCGTGGCGCGCGTGGCGCGCAATGATCCGTCGCTTGCCGCCAGTTACTGGGATGCGAAGGCGCGCACGCGCTTCTCGCTCGAGGACCAGGCCTATGCGCTCGGCCTGATTGCCACGAATGCCGCGCGCAAGCTCATGCCCGAGGCCACCGGCTGGTATGGCGAAGTGAGCACGCTGGGCGGTGACGCGCAGCTGAGCGACGAGCAGCTGGCGTGGCGGGCGCGCATCGCGCTCAGGCAGGAGAACTGGGCCGAGGTGCGCACGGCCGTCGAACGCATGTCCGTCGCCGGACGCAATGATCCGGCCTGGATTTACTGGCTGGGCCGGGCCTACAAGGCGCAGGCCGCAGTGCCCGGGACGCCGGGATTGGCGGCAGCGCAGGCGCAGTTCACGCGCATTGCCGGCGAGCATCATTTCTACGGCCAGCTGGCCGCCGAGGAGCTGGGCGTGAAGCCGCCGCTGCCGCCGACGGCCGCAGCGCCCTCTGCTGCGGAACTGGCTGCGGCCAGTTCCGAGCCCGGATTGCAGCGGGCGCTGGCACTGTATCGCCTGGACATGCGCACCGAAGGCACACGCGAATGGATCTGGACCGTGCGTGCCATGGACGACCGCGCGCTGCTGGCTGCTGCAGAACTGGCGCGCCGCAATGAAATCTGGGATCGCGCCATCAATACCGCGGACCGCACCGTGGCCTCGCATGATTTCAACGTGCGCTACCTTGCGCCGTATCGCGATGTGCTGGCCAGCGCCGCCAAGGCGCGCGAACTCGAGGAGCCGCTGGTGCTCGGGCTGGTCCGCCAGGAAAGCCGCTTCATGTCCGTCGCGAAGTCTGGTGTGGGCGCCTCCGGCCTGATGCAGCTCATGCCGGCCACCGCGAAGTGGGTGGCCAAGAAAATGGGCATGACCGATTTCTCGCAGGCCAGGGTGCATGAACCTGAAGTCAACGCAAAACTGGGGACCTATTACCTGCGCCAGGTGCTCGATGACCTCGACGGCATGCCGGTGGTGGCCGCCGCGGCCTACAACGCCGGGCCGGGCCGCGCGCGGCGCTGGCGCGAGGTGGCGGGCGGCAAGGCGATCGAGGGCGCGATCTATGCCGAATCCATCCCCTTCAACGAAACCCGCGATTACGTGAAGAAGGTCATGGCCAACACCATGTATTACGCCGCAGTGCTGGGCGGAGAGGCCCGCACGCTCAAGTCGCGCCTGGGCATGGTCATGGCGCGCCCCGAAGCAGACCGCGTTGCGGCGACCAGGGATGACCCCACGCCCTGAACATGTTCCGGAAGCGGTGCGGCGTGTCGTGGTAATTGATAGTTGTTCAGCGGAAGCTTTGGGTGTGGCGGTGTGGCAAAGGTGCGAAGGCGGGGCCTTCCTTTGCGATAAAATCAAAATCAACATTTCATTGCGGCACTGAAGGCAGACATGAGCAAATTCCTGGTACTGGGCGGCAGCGGGTTTATCGGCCGGCACGTCGTTGCGCTGCTGGCGCACCAAGGGCATTCCGTCCTGGTGCCGACACGGCAGCGTGAGCGCGCCAAGCACCTCCTCATCCTGCCCACCGTGGATGTGGTGGAGACTGACATCCATGATCCGGCGTGCCTCGTGCAACTGGTGCGCGGCTGCGATGCGGTGATCAACCTGATTGGCGTATTGCACAGCAGGCGCGGCAATCCCTACGGTCCGGCGTTTGCAAAAAACCACGTCGAGCTGCCGCGCAAGCTGCTCGCCGCCTGTCGCGAAGCCGGCGTGCGCCGCATCGTGCAGATGAGCGCGCTCAAGGCGCGCACCGATGCCCCCAGCGAATACCTCCGGTCCAAGGGCGAGGGCGAGGACATCGTGCTGGCGCAGCAGAAGGATTTCGACGTGACGGTGTTCCGTCCGTCGGTGGTGTTCGGCCCCGACGATCATTTCCTCAACCTGTTTGCGACCATGAACCGGCTGCTGTGGGTGATCTTCCTCGGTTGCGCCGAATCGCGTTTCCAGCCGGTGTACGTGGAGGACGTGGCGCGCTGCATCGTCGCCAGCCTCAATGACCGCGACAGCTACGGGCATGCCTACGACCTGTGCGGCCCGCAGGTCTACACCCTGCGCGAGCTGGTGAGGTTTGCCGGTCGCGCCAGCGGCCATGTCAAACCGATCATCGGCCTGTCCAAGGGGCATGCCTATCTGCAGGCCTGGGTGATGGAATGGCTGCCCTTCAAGCTGCTGTCGCGCGACAACGTCTATTCGATGAGCGTGGACAGCGTGTCGGATGCAACGCTGCCCTTTGGCATCGTGCCCACGCCGCTGGCGGTGGCCGCGCCGCTCTATCTGCACAGCGAAGTGGCGCGCGCGCGCTATGGCGCGTTCCGCTATCGCGCGGGACGTTGAGCGCGCGCCGCAGGGCGGCATTGCCGGATTTCGTTTCAGGATTTGGTTTCAATCGCCCGGCCGTAAAGGCCGGATTGCTCCAACGCGGGGAGTATCAGAATGAAATCCGACCTGGTCTACATTTTCGATTTCATCATCAAGCAATGGAGCTTCACGCCCGATTCCTTCAGGGACGCAATCATCAACGCAGCCCTGGCGAAGTTCGTATTGTCCGCCGTGTGGTGGGCGACACGCTTCCTGGTCGGAAAGTTTCCGCAGAACAATGCCGTATCGGCCATGAGCGCGGTGTTCAACACCAAGCCGGCAAAGTTCATTGTCGTGGTGCTGGACGTCACGCTGATCGACGTGTTCCTGTTCTTTGCCGCGGTGGCGCTGCTCGACCTCAGGCAGCAGTTTTCCTACTTCTCCCTCTGGTCGGCTTCGCTGTTTTCCTTCCTCTTCGTCTACATGCTCATCATCACGCACGCAGACGTGAAGCGCTACTAGCCGCCGTCGAATGCATGGCGGGAGCGCGATGAAAATCTATGTGGTTGGCGGGGCGATCCGCGACGAGCTGCTCGGCCTGCCGGTCAAGGACCGCGACTACGTCGTGGTTGGCTCGACTCCCGAGGAGATGGAGCGCCTGGGCTACCGGCCCGTGGGCAAGGACTTTCCGGTGTTCCTGCATCCCGAAACCCACGAGGAATATGCCCTGGCGCGCACCGAGCGCAAGGTGGCGCGCGGCTACAAGGGCTTCAGCGTCCATGCCGCGCCGGACGTGACGCTGGAACAGGACCTGGAGCGGCGCGACCTCACAATCAATGCCATGGCCCGCAGTGAAGGGGATGAACACGCTGCGCTCATCGATCCGCATGGCGGCGAGCACGACCTGAGGGCGAAAGTGTTGCGTCATGTCGGTTCGGCCTTTGTCGAGGATCCGGTGCGCATCCTGCGCGTGGCGCGCTTTGCCGCGCGTTTCGGGTTCTCGATTGCACCGGAAACCCTGGCGCTGATGAGTCGCATGGTGGCTGACGGCGAAACCGATGCGCTTGTGCCCGAGCGTGTGTGGCAGGAATTTTCCAGGGGACTGATGGAATCTGCGCCAGCGCGCATGTTCGAAGCGCTGGCCGCCTGCGGGTTGCTGCCGCGCCTGTTGCCGGAACTCGATCTGGCGTTTGATCCAAAGTCCATTCCCGAGAATGCGCCAGCCAATGTGGCGACAAAGCGCCTGATGCAGGGGCTGCATTTCGCAGTGCGCGAGGCGAAGCCGCTGGAAGTGCGTTTCGCGCTGCTGGCCTTTGCACTGAAACAGCCCGACGAAAAATCCGCCAGGGCACTGGCCGATCGCCTGCGCGCGCCGAACGAGTGCCGTGATGCGCTGTTGCTGGCTGCGCGCCACGGTGCGACGCTGCGGGCGCTATCTGCTTCGGATGCCGCGGCGCAGCTGGCGCTGCTCGAGGCGGGTGACGCATTCCGCCGTCCGGAGCGGCTGCGCACGCTGGTGGATGCCTGTGAGTGTGCTGCGGCCGGAGATACTGGAGGGGTGGATGAACCTTACCCGCCGCGTCGCGTGATCGAGCGGGCCTTGCTGGCTGCATCGGGCATCGATGCCGCTGCGATCGCTGCCAGTGCCACGACCGCCGGCGGGGGCGTGGCGGCGGCAATACGCGCCGCGCGCCTTGAATGCATCAATGCCGCACTGAAAGACACATGAACATTCTTGCTTCCCTCGCCCGCAACGTCCTTGCGGGTTTCCGTCTCGCCCTGTTCCTGCCGGTGTCACGCGACGATTTTCGCATTGGCGCCGAACACTACGCGGTGCTTGCCTTCTTCAACCTGCTGGTGTGGTGCGGCGGGAGTTATGTGCGCACGGCCCTGGGCACGGATCTGCCGGTGGAATTCGTGCCCTCCGCGGTGCCACAGGTGCTGGCCTTCATTCCGGGGATACTGCTCGCCTGCCTGATTCTCTCCAGGGTGCTGCGCGAGGATGCACTGTTTCCCGTCCTGGCCGTGATGCTGGCGTCCACTGACCTGCTGTTCGAGATCATCGGCAGCGTGATCTACGTCGGCGTCGATGCCGAATGGTTCGAGCCATCCGATCTGGCGCGGCTCGCGATCTATTCAGTCTATGTGCTGTGGGCCATTGCCAGCGTGCTGCGCACCCTGGTGCTGGTCGTGCCGCGGCCGGCCCTGCGCAGCGCCCGTGGTGCCTGCGCCGCCGTGCTGCTGATGGCCATGGTGCTGCTGCTGGCCTATGCGCCGCGTTCCGAACCCTGGGTCGAAGTGGACGATGATGAGTCGGTCGAGGCGACAGGTCCGAGTCCGATGCAGGAGGAATACTTCCATCTGCAGGGCAGCCTGCTCGGGCGGGACCTCGATCGCCTGTCGCCGCAGCGACCCGGAATTCCCGATCTGTATTTCCTTGGTGCGGCTGCCGATGCGCGCCAGGAAACCTTCGTCCGCGAACTGTCCGTGGTGCGAAAGCTGATGGAGGATCGGTTCGACGCCGACGGGCGCACCATCGCCTTGATGAACCACGCCAGCACGCTGGGCGCGGTGCCGATTGCCAGCGTGTCCAACCTGCGCATGTCGCTGGCGCAGTTCGGCGAGATCATGAACGTGGACGAGGATGTGCTGGTGCTGTTCCTAACCACGCACGGTTCGCCGCAATACGAACTGTCCTTTGAATTCGCGCCGCTGCAGTTGCGCCCGGTCAATCCCACGGTACTGGCGCGCATGCTCGCCGACAGCGGCATCAAGTGGAAGGTCATCGTGCTCTCTGCCTGCTACTCCGGCGGCTTCATCGAAGCACTGAAGGACGACAACACGCTGGTCATCACCGCCGCCGACGCCACGCACACCTCTTTTGGCTGCGAGGCGGCCAGCGACTTCACCTGGTTCAGCAAGGCCTACTTTGACGAAGCCCTGCGCGAGGAGGCTGATCGCGGCAGCTTTTCCTTCACCGGCGCCTTTGAGCGCGCCAAAGCCGCGGTGACCGAACGTGAAAAGGCCGGCGGCTACGAGCCCTCGAATCCGCAGATGTTCGTGGGCAATGCGATGCGCGACAAGCTGAAGTCGCTGGAGGCGCGGCTGGCGGGAATGCCCAGGCCTGCGCCCTGAACCGGAGCGGATATTCCCCGCAGGGGATTACTGCGCCTTTGCCGCGACTTCCCGGACGATCTTCTCCCAGCGCGGAATGTCCGCGCGTATTGCCGCCTGTGCCTCCTCGGGGGTATTGCCGACCACTTCCGCACCGATGCCGACGAGGCGTTCGCGCACTTCGGGAATCTTCAGCGTGGCCACCAGGTCCTGATTGAGGCGGTTGACGATCGCGGCCGGTGTTTTCGCGGTCACGCACACGCCATGTCCGACCGTGGCCTCGAAGCCCGGAACGCCGGATTCGGCCACCGTGGGCAGGTCGGGCAGCGCGGCAAGGCGCTTGGCCGAGGTGATGGCGATGGCCTTCAGCTTGCCGCCCTTGAGGTACTGGATGCCGCCGGCGACGGCCTCGAATTCGAACTGCAACTGGCCGCCCATGAGGTCGGAGGCGGCCTGCGAACTGCCCTTGTAGGCGATGTGCACGACCTCGATGCCGGCCATGGAACCGAACAGCGCGCCAACCAGGTGCGAGGTGCTGCCATGGCCCGCCGAGCCGTAATTCATGCTGCCCGGTTTGGCCTTGGCGCGTGCGATGAATTCCTTCACCGAGCCCGGACCGGTGGCCGGATTGACCAGCAGCAGATAAGGCACGGAGACGAGGTTCGTGACCAGCGTGAAGGCCGTGCGCCCGTCGTAGGGCGCTTCCGGCACGAGGATGGGCGTGGAAGTGAACACGCTGCTCGAGCACAGCAGCAGCGTGCGCCCGTCCGGCGCGGACTTGGCCACGAGGTCGCCGCCCACCGTGCCGGTGGCGCCGGCGCGATTGTCGACGAGCACCGGGACGCCGAGGCGATCGGCGAGTTTCTCGCCCACGGTCCGGGCCACGATGTCGGTGGGGCCGCCGGGTGCATTGGGCACGATGAAGCGCACCGGCTGGTTCTGTGCCTGCACCGGGGCGGCGAGCGCGAGGGTCATTGTCATTGCCAGTGACAAAGATGCTGTGGTGGTGATGCGGCTGGTGTTCAAGGTTCTCTCCTTTACGATTTCAAGATGCGCATTCCGGAATGCCGATTGTGCGTTGATTGTGCGTTCTGTGGCGGCGTTCTCCGGTGGCGTTCTCTGCGCCGGTCCATCAGTCTACCGCGGTCTCCCCGTCCGGGGCTTCACGAACCTAGGCTGCGCACGTAGTTCGTGATGCCATCGAGCAGCATTTCCACCGCGATCGCAGTGAGTATCAGTCCCATCAGGCGTCCCAGTGCGCTGACGCCGCGCTTGCCGATCAGGCGGCTGATGCGCGCGGCGAGCAGCAGCACCGTGACGCTGGCCGCCATGGCCAGCGTGATCGCGGCCATCCATTCGGGCCAGCGGCCGGGCTCACGCGAGGTCATGACGATCACGGTGGCCAGTGCCGAGGGGCCGGCGATGGCGGGAATGGCCAGCGGCACGATGTAGGGTTCGCCTGCACCCGCATCGATGACACTGTCCCCCATGGGGCCTTCGGGGTGCTGGAACACCATGCGCAGCGCAATCAGGAACAGGATCAGTCCGCCCGCCAGTCCGATGGCGGTTTCCGACAGGCGCATGAGTTCCAGCAGTGGCCGGCCCATGAACAGGAACACGAGCAATGCGCCATAGGCGATCGCGCATTCGCGCACGATGACATGCCGCCGCCGCTCCTCGTCCACGCGGCCCAGCGTGGCGACCACCAGCGGAATGTTGCCGAACGGATCGAGCACCAGGATCAGCAGGATGGTGGCGGAGGCGATGTCCATGGTTGGTCCTGTCTGCAGGGTATGGGTCTTGTCGCCGGAGCTGAAGCCGCACAACGTATGGGGAACTCAAACCACTTTCTCCGCGTGCGCGACTATATCGCCGCCCCGACAAGGGGTCAATCAGACGGGACTCGGTGAGAGTCCCCCTCTCGCACAGCTGGCCGCACGAGTCTTGAATCAGGCTGACGCATCAATGCTCGAACTATGCGGTGAAAGATCAGGTTATATAATGAAAATGAAAATTGAGTGGCGGGATTTCGAACAACAAATTCAGGTGCCATGATTTCTGAAAATTCCCGTCAATCATGCAGGCGCCAATTCCCGATGGTCATGGGGTCATGGGCACTTGGCACCAGAGGCAATCAATTCACCAGTGGGAGCAGCCATGCGAGAGTGCATTTCACGTTTGTTGCAGACAATCGGTGCGGTACTGTCATTGGCAATCATGTGTATCGCATCGGGGCCGGTCTCGGCGGATGAGGCGTATCCCAACAGACCAATCAAACTCATTGTTCCATTTAATGCGGGTGGCGGCGCGGATGTTGTCGCACGAGTGATGGGGGTGGGATTGTCCAATCGGCTCAATCAGCCGATCGTGGTCGAAAATCGGGTGGGGGCGGGCGGCGTAATCGGCACTGATCTGGGCGCCAAAGCGGCTGCCGACGGTTACACCCTTACCTTTGTTCCGGCTTCGTACACCATGCAGCCGGCACTGCAAAAGCTGCCATACGATCCGATTAAATCATTCGAGCCTGTTTCCCGCGTGGGCAAAGGGGATTACGTATTGGTTGTCAGTCCTGCGGTTCCGGTCAAGACGGTCAAGGAGTTCATCGCATACGCGAAAAACAATCCCGGCAAGCTTTTCTTTGGCACGGCCGGCGCAGGCTCAACGGCCCACATGTTCACGGAACTCCTCAAGGTCAGGGCCGGAATAGAACTCACCATGGTCCATTTTAAAGGTGGCAATCAGATGGTAAGCGACCTGCTTGGCGGACATATTCAAGGCATCATGCTTTCGCCCCCGGCCGTGCGTCCACATGTTTTGGCGGGCAAGCTTACCGGTCTCGCCACCACCTCCCTGGAACGCAGCAGCAGCTTCAGCGACTTGCCAACGCTGAATGAGTCCGGCCTGCCAGGATTCGAAGCGATTGTCTGGTGGGGATTGCTCGCACCGGCGGGCACCCCGGGATCAGTCGTTGGCCGATTGGAGAACGAAATCAAGCTCGTGCTTGCCGTTCCGGATGTCAGGAAGGCCTTCACCAATGAGGGGGTGGAACCCGATTACCAGAATTCCGCCGAGTTTCGTCCATTCATTGCAAAAGAAATCGCCGAATGGAAAGACGTGGTGAAGAAGGGCAACATCAAACTGGATTGATGCTGTTGCGTGCTAAAAACGGGCGCCAAGACTGGCAAGCCTGTTTTGGGAGGCGATGGCAATTGGCTCAAGCGCGGAGTAGTGCAGTCAATTCCCGAACAGAACGGACGCTCTCCAGGCGTGAGACCATGGATATGACCGCATCAGTGTCCACGTCCGCCCGCGACAGCGAGACGAGTCGCTTGAACTTCTCTTCGAGTTCATTCCGGGAGCAGGGATCCGCCGCCGTTCCATGTGGATCGAGGGTTGTCCCTGTTCTCATCTCTCCCCCCGCCAGATGCAACTCGACTCGGGTGCCGAAGCGCGCCGGATAGACGGCTTCGCATTGCGGATCGACAATGATTTCCACCCGCTTTGCCAGCGCATTGCGTGTTGGATCATGGATTGCAGAGGCGCTGAATTCACTCGGATCCGCTGCGTCCCCCGCCAGGGCAACCGCAACGCAGTAGGGGATGCTGTATTGCGCCTCCATCGTGTCGCTTGGTGACATGTTTGCATTGTTCTTCACTGCAAATGCGCTTGTGCCAACGACCACCTTCTCGACGCGATCAAGCGACATGGGCGCTCCGCCACGCAACGACGCAAGCAGCTGAACCACACCTTGTATCCAGCCGCAGACAGGATAGATTTTTACCCACAGACCATCCATCGCCCATTGCTCACCCAGTCCCTCCACCAGGCACTGCGGTTGTGCAGAGTCACCCGCAAAAACATCAAGCAACCCGAATTGCCCGTCGATCGCAGCACTGGGGCCCGTGAAACCCCGCGCCGCCAGGCGGCTCATCCGTACTCCCGCTTCCGCCGCCCGCCCGCCATGCATGCGCTTGACCATTCCGCCGCCGCTGCCGTTCGCAAACGCCTTTATCCCGGACGATGCCGAACAAGCCAGGCCTGCCGCCCAAATTGACTGCTCGCGGGTAAGGTTGGAGACGACACTGCAAGCAATTGCTGCGGCCACAGGACCAACGACTGCCGTCTTGTGAAATCCCCGATGCGACGGCTCCATCCCGATGGCGAGGCTCAGCCTTGACATCAACTCATAGCCCGCGATGATTCCACCGATTAACTCAAGGCCGGAAGCGTTTGACGCCTCTGCCGCCGCGAGCAACGCGGGCACGATGACCGTTCCCGGATGAACAATCGAGGCTGGCAACAAATCGTCGAGTTCGAAACCATGTATTGACGTGCCGTTACACAGTGCGGCCTGCGACGGCGCAACGGTCCTGCGTGAGCCAATGATGGTGCACGGGCCGGATGAGCCATCCGAACAGGCCTCCGCAGACATGATCTCACCCCAGGATTGGGTGTGGCCGAAGAGCCCGCATCCCAATGCATCAAGCAACGCCTGCTTTGCGCGATCGACGATGCGCTCGGGAAATGCCTGCGACTGGCCATGCCAATGCTCGATCAGATGTAATGCAGGACTTGCTGCAGGGATGTTGCTCATATCGCCCAATTCATTCATTTTGAAGGTTTGTGTGGCCAACTGCGCTGGTGAAACGAATCGCAACCAACTAATGGCACTCGGGTTGCGCCCCTCAATGCAGAATATCATTGCCGCAGATTGGGGACCACTTCCACCGGGCCAGCCATCGGTCCTGTCTATAGTGTGTGGGTCTTGTCGCCGGAGGCGAAGCCGCGCAACGCGGCATCGACTCCGCGCCCGAACGCGATCACCTTGAACAGTTCGCCCATTTCCGCAGGAGACAGCAGCTTCTGCGCGGCGCCAGCCTGCGCGATATAGGGAACGATGTCGCTCGGATCGCTCTCGCCCAGCACGTCGGTGATGCCGCAGTTGATCAGGAACTGCGCCTGCGTGGAATAGCCGAGCACTTCAAGCCCGTTGCCTGCGCCGGCCGCGGCCATGGCGCTGAAATCGACATGGGCGGTGATGTCCTGCAGGCCGGGCAGTAAGAAGGGATCGTCATGCGCGCGGTGCCGGTAGTGGCACATCAGCGTGCCGGCCGAGCGCTGCGGATGGTAGTACTCGTGACGCGGAAAGCCGTAGTCGATGAAGATCGCGGCGGCCTTGTCCATCATGGAGGCAAGGCTGGCGATGAAGGCCGGTGCCGCGAGCGCGATTTCACTCTGGTAGCCGGGGGCGAGCTGCAAGGGAGCGATCAGTTCAGCCAGCGCTGCCGGCGCAGAACGGAAAGACCACGCGAACGTGTCGCCTTCGACTGCGACGCCGGCCTGCTCGATGCCATTGCCAGCCACCCGGAATATCTCTACAGGCATGGCATCCAGCACTTCATTGCCGAGCACGACGCCGGAGAACGACGGTGGCATCTGGTTGAGCCAGGCGACGCGCTCCAGGAGATGCGGCACGCGCGCAGCCAGCGTATCGCGTTCGCGCTGCCTGAGGTCTGCGGAGAGCTCCAGGATCAGATAGCGCTCGGGAAGGGCGTCAAGGCGCTCCAGTTCCTCGAGCAGCGACGCGGCCAGTGCGCCGGAGCCGGCGCCGACTTCGAGGATCTCACGCGGCAGTGTTGCGAACAATTCGGCCACCTGGCGTGCCAGCACGCGGCCGAACAGCGGCGAGAGTTCCGGCGCGGTGATGAAGTCGCCTTCGGCGCCGAGTTTGCGTGCCCCGGCGCTGTAATAGCCGAGGCCGGGAGCGTACAGCGCCAGCTCCATGTACTGCGAAAACGGCAGCCAGCCGCCTGCGGCGGCAATGGTGTTGCGGATGTGGGCGGCACAGGCGGCACTGTGGGCCAGTGCATCGGCTTCGGGGCGGGGCAGGTCGGAGTGGCTTTGCATCCAGGGGATGCTGCGGCATTCCGTTAGAATCTGCAATCTCCTCCTGTGTTGATTCCGGCAGAGACCCTATGGCAACACCACTCGAAGGCAAAGTCATCCTCGTCACCGGCGCCGCGCGGCGCATCGGTGCGGCCATTGCGCGCCGGCTGCATGCGGCGGGCGCACAGCTCATGCTGCATTACCGTTCGGCCGAGGCCGACGCGCAGGCCCTGCAGGCCGAACTGAATGCGATCCGCGCCGACTCCGTGGCGCTGGTGCATGCCGACCTGCTGCACATCGCCGGGCTGCCCATCATGATCAAGAACACGCTGGCGCGGTTCGAGCGGCTGGACGGGCTGGTCAACAATGCCTCGAGTTTCTATTCCACGCCCTTCGGCGAAATCACGCACCGGGACTGGGAAGACCTGATCGGCACGAACCTCAAGGTGCCGCTGTTCCTGTCGCAGGCGGCGGCACCGGCGCTGAAGAAATCCGGCGGCTGCATCGTCAACATCGTGGACATCCATGCCGAGCGGCCGCTGCGCAATTACGCGGTGTACAGCGTGGCCAAGACCGGGCTGGCCGGTCTCACCCGCTCGCTGGCGCGCGAGCTGGGGCCGGAGGTGCGCGTCAACGGTGTGTCGCCGGGACCGGTGATGTGGCCCGAGGATGGCGCGTTCGACGAAGTCACGCGCCAGCGGGTCATCTCGCACACCGTGCTCAAGCGCGCCGGCGAACCCGATGACGTCGCCGGAGCGGTGCTGTACCTGATTGCGGATGCGCCTTACGTCACGGGTCAGATCATTGCGGTGGATGGCGGGCGGAGCATCAACCTGTGATTCCGGGTGTCATCCCCGCACATTTTCGAAAATGCGCGGAGATCCAGTGACTTTGATGTGACGACACTGGATTCCCGCTTTCGCGGGAATGACGACAACAAGCCAACAAGCGAAAAATATTACGCACCTGAATGCCTGCTCCACTCAAACCCTCCCGCCTCGCCCCGATTCTCGGTGCCATGACGGCCATCATGCCGCTGGCGGTGGACATGTACCTGCCGGCGCTGCCCACGCTGGCCGAATCGCTGGATGTCGATCCGGCGCGCATACAGCTCACGCTGTCCTCGTTCTTCGTCGGCGTGGCGAGCGGGCAGTTGCTGCATGGCCCCCTGTCCGACCGTTACGGCCGCCGGCCGCTGATGCTGATCGGCCTGGTCCTGTATGTGCTCGCGTCGGTGGGGTGTGCGCTGTCGACGTCGGTGCTTGCGCTGACCGTGCTGCGTTTCGTGCAGGCGCTGGGCGCCTGCTCGGGGATGGTCATTTCGCTGGCGGTGATCCGCGACAGCGTGCCGCCGCAGGAAGGGGCGAAGATGCTGTCGCGCATGATGCTGGTGCTCGGCCTCGCGCCCATCCTGGCGCCCTTCATCGGCGGTCAGATCCTGGCGTGGTTCGGCTGGCGCGCGATCTTCTGGGTCCTCGCTTTTTACGGCGCGGCCTGTTTCCTGCTGGTGCTGCTGTTGCTGCCGGAAACCCGCCCGGCGCACAGCAAGGGACCCACCGGAATCGTTTCCTGGCTGAAGGGCTTTGCCGGCGTGCTCGCGCATCGCCGCTTCATCGGCTTTGCCATGACCCGAAGCTGTGCGACCGCAGGGATGTTCTCCTACATTGCGGGCTCCCCCTTTGTGTTCATCGTGCTGTTCGGCGTGCCGGCCGAGCATTACGGCTGGCTGTTCGGGATGAATGCCATCGGCCTGGTGGGCGCCACGCAGATCAATGTGCGCCTGCTCAAGTTCTGGTCCCCCGAACAGGTGGCCGGCACCTCGGTGTATGTCACGGCGCTGGCCGGCGTGCTGCTGGCGGGTGCGGCGCTGCTGCCGGTGGAACTGGGCATGCCGGCCTTCATTGCGCTGCTCGTGCCGCTGTTCTTCTGCATTGCCACGAACGGCCTGATCAATCCGAATGCCACGATGCTCGGCATGGCCTCCTTTGGTGATCGCGCCGGAACCGCTTCGGCGCTGATCGGTTCGCTCGCCTTCCTGACGGCGGGCATTGCCAGTGCTGTCGTCAGTGCCTTTCCGGCGCGCTCGGCGTTGCCCATGGCGCTGACGATCGCCACCCTGGAATTCCTCGGGCTGTTCTTCTTCTACATCATTGCCAAACCGGCGCCGGCCATTCCCCAGAGCGGTGCCATACGCTGAGTTGCTGCCGTTTGGTGGATAATCCACCCCCATGAACGCCCCTGACCACAAAGTGCTGGAAAAACAGCGCCTCGAAGCGAACAAGCTGGACAAGCGGCTGTGCCGCCTGGCCGGCCAGGCCATTGGCGACTTCGGCATGATCGCCGACGGCGATCGCGTCATGGTCTGCCTGTCCGGGGGCAAGGACAGCTACGGCATGCTGGATGTGCTGCTGAAGCTGCGCGAACGCGCGCCAATTGCGTTTGACGTGGTGGCGGTCAATCTCGACCAGGGCCATCCGGGCTTTCCGAAGGACGTGCTGCCCAATTATCTGAAGTCCTTGAACGTGCCCTTCCACATCGAGTCTCAGGACACGTATTCCACCGTGAAGCGCGTCATTCCCGAAGGGAAGACGATGTGCTCACTGTGCTCCCGCTTGCGGCGCGGCATCCTGTATCGAGTGGCCGGCGAACTGGGTGCGAACAAGATTGCGCTGGGCCATCATCGTGAAGACATCCTCGAGACCTTCTTCCTGAACCTGTTCTTTGCCGGCAATCTCAAGTCCATGCCGCCCAAGCTGGCTTCCGACGATGGCAAACATGTGGTGATCCGTCCCATGGCCTATGTGCGCGAGCGCGACCTTGCCGCCTATGCCGCTGTGCGCGGCTTTCCCATCATTCCCTGTGACCTGTGCGGCTCCCAGGACAACCTGCAGCGAAAGCAGATCAAGGCCATGCTGCACGACTGGGAGAAGCGCTTCCCGGGACGCGTGGAGAACATCTTCAACAGCCTGGGACGCGTCAATGCCTCGCATCTGCTGGATCGCACCCTGTTCGATTTTGCCGGTGTTGCCGCGACCGGTGTGCCGAATGCGGAGGGCGACAAGGCCTTCGATGCGGATGAGGATTTCTCCAGCTTCGCCACAATGACCACGACAGCCACGGTGCCCGTCAGCGTGCTGGGCACGGGCAGTCCGAAGCAGCAATAGATCCTGTTGGAACCTGATAATAAAAACGGCGTAAAGACGCCTGTATCGTTTGGATATTTTCTGAATTGATCATAATGTCGGCGCATCAAGATGCCGGCAGCGGAGGAGTCGTGAGGATACTCGCCGAGGACCTGTGGTTTCCGGAAGGGCCGGTATGGCTGCCCGACGGCAGCATCGTGCTGGTGGAAATCCGCCGCGGCACGCTGACGAGGGTGTGGCCCGACGGGCGCAAGTCCATCGTTGCAAATCTGGGCGGCGGCCCGAACGGCGCGGCGCTGGGTCCCGATGGCGCAATCTACGTGTGCAACAACGGTGGCTTCAAATGGGCCGAGCGCGAGGGCCGCTTCGTGCTGGCCGGCACGCCCGATGATTACGAGACCGGGCGCATCGAGCGCGTCGATCTCGCCACCGGAAAGTTCGAGCGCTTGTACGACCGCGTCGGTGGCCACAGGCTGTGTGGTCCGAACGACATCGTGTTCGATGCGCACGGCGGATTCTGGTTCACCGACTTCGGCAAGATGCGTGATCGTGACATGGACATCGGCCGGGTGTGCTATGCGAAGCCGGATGGCTCGATGGTGCGCGAAGTGATCTTTCCGATCTTGAGGCCGAACGGCATCGGCCTGTCGCCCGACGGAAACACGCTGTATGTGGCCGAGACCGATACCGCGCGACTATGGGCCTGGGACGTGACCGCGCCGGGCGTTGTGGCGGCCGCAACCGACGTGGCCGTCAAGGCGCCGCATGGCGGGCGCCTGATCTACTCGACGCACACCTATGCACGCTTCGACTCGCTGGCCGTGGAGGCGAACGGCTTCATCTGCGTGGCGACGCTGGGCATGGGCGGCATCAGCGTGTGCGGACCGGATGCCAGTGGCGCCGAGTTCATTGCCACGGGCGATGACTTCACCACGAACATCTGCTTCGGCGGTGCCGGCATGAAGACGGCCTGGCTGACACTGTCCGGTTCGGGGCGTCTGGCGCAGATGGACTGGCCGCGCGCCGGTTTGAAGCTCAACGGATACTGATTCTGCCGGACCCGTAACCCGTAACGCGTAACTACACCAAAACAACATGGAGGAAATGACGATGGCTGATGCAAGGATCGTGGAAGAAATCCTGAAACTGGAAAAGGCGCGTACCGATGCGATTCTCGCGGCGGACGGACCGGCAATGCAGAAACTGTTCGATGACGAGCTGGTGTACATCCACAGTTCCGGCCGGCTGGACACCAAGACCAGCTACATCGACAACCTGGTCACCGGCAAGGCGGCCTACAAGGCGTTTGCGTTCAGCAACGTCAAGGTCAGGGTGTACGGCGACTGCGCGATCGTATCGGGCGACGCCATCATCGATGCCACGAAGTCACGCCTCGACCTGCGCTTCACGGACATCTGGTCAAAGGCAAGTGGCACCTGGCGCAACGTGCACTGGCACTCGGTCAAGCGCTCCTGAGTTCACTGCGGCCTGCCGGTCTCCAGCCGCCGCTACAGTTCCAGGCGCGGTCCCCACGCGGGGCCGTCACCCGAACCGGCCGGTGCGGTGCGCATTTCGATGCGCTGGCGCTCCGACAGGTTGTCAAAGGCCTGGCGCTGGCGCAATTGCTCGGCCTCCAGCGCCGGGCGGTCCGCCGGCGGTGTCTGGATCATCTGCTGCTGTTGGCGCAACTGCAGGGAAAAGGCTTCGGACTGCTGGTCGCGCTCGATCGACGAGCGCTGCATTTCGCGCTGCGTGGCGTCGTCCTGCTGGGCAAACGCGGAGGCGGGCGCGGACAGGCTGAGGCAGGCGGCCAGCGCTGCTGCGGCAATGCGCAGGGTCAATCGAAACCGGCTCAGTCGAATGTCGGGCGCTTGAAAATCCTCAGTTGCTGCGCCTCGCGCTCGATGCCGTCGCGCAGTCGCAGCAGTTTCCCCTGGTTGCGCGTGAGTAGCGGATAGTGGTGCGCCGCCTCCAGCGCCCAGCCCAGGTCCCAGCAGCTTTTCGGATTCGTCACCCATGATTCCGGTTTCAGCCGCCGGAGGTCGAAGGCGCGCGAATAGCTGCGCAGCGTTTTCTGGTAGCGGCGGTTCGTGTACTCATGGAAGTAGGACATCGCCAGTTCGCGCAGGTTCCGGTACACCGGGTCGCGCGAACGCAGCACCGGACTGTTGGTCTTGGAGATCGCGCCCCAGCAGCGGCCGCGCCGGTAGATGGCCACCACATGGTCGGAATCGCGCTCGGCCTTCAGGTCAAACAGCAGCGGCGGCTCCCCGTTGATCCAGAGCGCGCAGGCTGCGATCAGTGCGCCTTCGATGCACAGTGCGCGGTTCTCCGCGAGCACCGAGCGCACCGACAGGCAGGTGACGCCGCCGATCTCGAAATTCTGCGGGATGGCGTCGATGAAGGCCTGGATTTTTGCCGGGGTGTTGAGCCGGGCGAGGGTGCGGTATTCGGCAGGGGTGAGGCCGATGTCCTCGCGGCGGGCAAAGCGCCGCGAGGCCAGGCGCATGCTGCGAATGTGCGACTGCGCAGCGCTCAACCGGCGGCCTCCGCAGCGCGGCCGGCGCGGATGGTCGCGGCGAAATCGAGCACGGCCTGGGCGAGGTTTGCGCGATCTTCCATGGTGCGCATGAAGGTCGGTGCGGCGACGACATCGAAGCCGGAGGCGCGGATGCCCTCGACCTGCGCCTCGTCTTCGTGGTCGATGACAAAACCGTCGATCAGCTGGTAGTACTCCAGGGCAACGCTGCGCGCCGAGACTTCATGGCCCAGTTCGCGCATGATCTTGCCGGCGGAGCCGCGCAGGGCGTTGCCGCCGACGATGGGCGTCACTGCGATGATGGGCACGCCGCGCGACTTGAGCAGTTCACGCATGCCTTCGATTTCGAGGATGGGGCGTATGGTGTGATAGGGATTGGTGGGGCAGATCACCACCGCTTCGAGGTCCGGGGCGTACATCGCGTTGATGATTTCCTCCGAGAGGCCGGCCCGGTCGGCACCGGCGTAGAAGAAGCCCTTTACCACCGGCTCGCACTGCAGGTCGGAAAAATACTCGTGGTAGCGCACGTCGCCGGCTTCGGTGATGAACTGGGTGCGCACCGGGTCATCGCTCATGGGCAGCACGCGCGCATCGTTGATGCCCAGGGCGTGGCAGAACTCCAGCGTGATCTCGGTGAGGCGACGCTCCTGCCGCAGGCCTTCGGCGCGCAGCAATTGCATGGCCATGCTGCGGTCGCCCAGCGGGATGCGGTCGGGTCCGCCCAGGCGTTTCAGCATGTCGAAGAACGAGTAGGTTTCCTCCACCGGCTCCCAGCCGCGCTGCGGATCGGCGATGCCGGACAGCGTGTAGAGCATGGTGTCGATGTCGGGCGAGACGGCGAGTCCCATCGTTTCGTAGTCATCGCCCGTGTTGACGATCACCGTCAACTGCCCGCCGCGCAGGCGGCGCAGTCCGTCCGCCAGTTTGGCTCCGCCGATCTGGCCGGCCAGTGCTACCACTGATCCCATGCGCGTCCCGTGTCTGAATGTGGGGACGATTGTAATGGTATTGATGCGCTGCTGTCGTTCCGGCGTGTTCTGTGCGGCGTCCTGCCGCGATTTCAGGGAAGAGCGGCGGCGGTCAGGCCTTGCGTGCCGCCGGACGGGATGCGGACCGCGGCGGGCGCGCATGCGGCGATTGCGCGCGCTTCGCGACGTGCTTCACCGTGCCCTTGCGTTTGGCTGCGGGCTTCGCCGCCGGTGCGCAGGCCAGCGCCTTCAGTCCGTTGAGGAACAGGTCCACCATGTGCCCGGCGTCGCGCGCCAGCGAAAACGATTTCGGATCGAGCACCCAGTTGCCGATCAGGCCGTCGATCAGGGCGTGCAGGGCCACCGCCGCGCTGCGCGGGCGGATGTCCGCGGGCAGCAGCCCCAGCTTTGCAGCGTCGCGCAGGTTGCGCTCGATCTCAGAGACGTAGCCGGCGCGCATGGCAATGCAACGGTCCCGGGCCGGCGCCATTTCGTCGACGTACTCGCATTTGTGGAACACGATGTCGAACACGCGCCGTGCCTGCGGGTCGGCAGCGGTGCGTTCCAGCACGCCGACCAGGCAGCCGCGCAACTGCGCCAGCGGATCGCCGCCGTCGCAGCGCTTCTCATCGCGTTCCGCACGTTCTTCCTGGGGCAGCACGACCCGGCACAGCATGGCGTCCAGCAGGTCGGCCTTGTCGCGGAAATGCCAGTACACCGCGCCGCGGGTGACGCCCGCGGCGACGGCAACATCGGTGAGCGAGGTGCGCGACACGCCCCGTTCGCTGAACACGCGCTCAGCGGCGTCCAGCAGGGCATTGCGCGTTTCCTGAGCCTCTTCCTTGGTGCGTCTGGCCATCAGCCTGTTTTCCTGTGTCCCTCGGCCGTTTTGCGGGCGGGGTGGTGAATATGCGAATTCCCGCACTGCCGGCATGGAGTCCGGTCTGTGCGGAATCGCACATTACGGCGGGTAATGATCACTTGCGATTACTTACATTTACGAATGTATGTATAATAGCACGCTATTGGACATCAGACTGTCACAGAAGTTTTTGCCGATCCGGGTCTGATCATTTGTGTTTTCCCCATTGCTGCCGGCCGTCTCCCAGGATATTCCGCCATGAATAAAACGATTCCCATTTCGCCGTTTTCCCTCCGTCGTGCCTCCCTGGTGCTGGCTGCAGCAGCGTCGGCCGCATTGCTTGCCGCCTGCGGCCCCGGCGGCGGACAGGGCGGCCCCGGCGGATTTGCCGGCATGCCGCCGCCCGAAGTCAA
Source organism: uncultured beta proteobacterium (assembly GCA_903928055.1). Classification (GTDB taxonomy): domain Bacteria; phylum Pseudomonadota; class Gammaproteobacteria; order Burkholderiales; family SG8-39; genus CAIYPG01. Next base: position 26,701 of record CAIYPG010000140.1, read on the forward strand.
TGTCATCACCGTGCAGCCGAAGACCGTGCCGGCGATTTTCGAGTACACCGGCCAGACTGCCGGATCGCGTGAAGTGGAAGTGCGCGCCCGTGTCACCGGCATCCTGCAGAAGCGCAATTTTGCCGAGGGCGGTCCGGTGCAGGCCGGACAGTCGCTCTATACGATTGATCCGGCGCCGTTCCAGGCCGCGCTGGCCAGCGCCGAGGCCGACGTTGCCGCCGCCGATGCGCGCCTCTCCCAGGCAAAGCGCAATGCCGTGCGCCTGAAGCCGCTGTTTGATGCCAAGGCGGTTAGCCAGAAGGAATACGACGATGCGGTTTCCGCTGCGGAGATCGCCGATGCCGACCTGAAGGCGGCCCGGGCGCGCGCCATCAACGCCAGGCTCAATGTCGATTACACGCGGGTCGAGTCACCCATCAACGGCATCGCCAGCCGCTCGCTGGTGTCCGAGGGGACTCTGGTGTCAGGTCCCGCCGTGCTGCTGACCACGGTGAGCCAGGTCGACCCGGCCTACATCAACTTCGGTATCGCCGAGACCGAAAACCTGAAGCTGCGCAGTGAAGCCGCAGCCGGCCGGCTGGTGCTGCCGAAGGACGGGCGCTTTGATGTCAGCGTGAAGCAGGCCGATGGCACCACCTATGCGCGCAGCGGCAAGCTGAATTTCTCCGATGTGCGCATCAGCAACGTGACCGGCACCAGCGAGGCGCGTGCCGAACTGCCGAATCCCGAGGGCGTGCTGCGTCCCGGGCAGTTCGTGCATGTGACGCTGTCGGGCGCCACGCGCCCGAACGCCATCCTTGTGCCGCAGCGCGCGGTGCTCGAGGGGCCCGCCGGGAAATTCGTCTACACCGTCAACAAGGAAAGCAAGGCCGAGCCGCATCCGGTGGTGGTGGGCGACTGGGTGGGCGACGCATGGATCATCATCTCCGGCCTCGCCGCCGGAGACCAGGTGATCGTCGATGGCGTGATGAAGATCGGCCCGGGTGCGCCGGTGAAGGTTGCGGACCCTGCCGCCGCCAATGCGGCGCCAAAGGCTGCAGCGGGGGCGCCAGACGCCGCCAAGGGTGATGCACCGAAGGGTGACGCTGCCAAAGATGCAGGCAAGGGCGACGCAGGCAAAGCCGCCGACTCTGCCAGAACTGCCGCCAAAGCCGCAGCCAAGTAAACAGCACGTAACGGAAGCATCGGAGCCCCCCCCATGGTCTCGCGTTTTTTCATAGACCGTCCGATCTTCGCGGCGGTATTGTCCATCTTCATCGTCATTGCCGGCCTGGCCGCGATGCGTGTCCTGCCGATTGCGCAGTATCCGGAAATCGCCCCGCCTGTCGTCACGGTGCAGGCGGTCTATCCGGGCGCTTCGGCCGAGGTGCTGGAGCAGACCGTGGCCGCGCCGCTGGAGAACCAGATCACCGGTGTCGAGCACATGATCTACATGAGCTCGAACTCCTCCGCGAACGGCGTGGTGCAGATCCAGGTGACCTTCGACATCGGCACCGACATCGACCAGGCTGCGCTCAACATCAACAACCGCGTGAAACAGGCCGAGCCGCGTCTTCCCAATGATGTGCGCCGCCTCGGGGTGACGGTGAACAAGGGTTCCTCGTCCTTCCTGCAGGTGCTGGCCTTCTATTCTCCGGACGGCCGCCATGACCAGCTCGAGATCAGCAATTACGTGACGCTGAACGTGCTGGACGAGATGAAGCGCATACCGGGCACGACCAATGTGCAGATCTTCGGCGCCAAGGACTACGCCATGCGCATCTGGATCAAGCCCGATCGCATGGCGCAGTTGCGCGTCACGCCCACCGACCTCATCAGCGCGCTGAACGAGCAGAACGCCCAGTTCGCCGTCGGCAAGATCGGACAGGCCCCGACCGGCGGTCCGCAGGAGATGGTCTATACCGTCACCACCAAGGGGCGGCTGGTGGACGCGCGCGAGTTCGAGAACATCATCATCCGTGCCAACGGCGACGGCACCACGCTCAGGCTGAAGGACGTTGCCCGTGTGGAGCTGGCCTCCAAGGACTACGACTTCGTCGGCCGCATCAACGGCCAGGAAGCCACGCTCATCGGCATCTTCCTGCAGCCCGGCGCCAACGCCATCGAGGCGGGTGCGGCGGTCAAGGCGAAAATGACCGAACTGTCGGCGCGCTTTCCCGATGGCATGACCTACAAGGTGGCCTACGACACCACGCGCTTCGTCGAGGTGTCGATCCGCGAGGTGGTGAAGACCCTGGGCGAAGCCATGCTGCTGGTGTTCTTCGTGGTGTTCCTGTTCCTGCAGAACTGGCGCGCCACGCTGATTCCCCTGGCGGCGGTGCCGGTATCGCTGATCGGCACGTTCGCCGGGCTCTACCTGCTGGGCTACTCGATCAACACGCTGACGCTGTTCGGCATGGTGCTGGCGATCGGCATCGTGGTGGATGACGCCATCGTGGTGCTGGAGAACGTCGAGCGCATCATGCATGAGGAGCACCTGTCGGCGCGTGAAGCGGCAATCAAGGCCATGACCGAGGTGACGAGCCCGATCATCGCCATCGTGCTGGTGCTGTGCGCGGTATTCGTGCCGATCGCCTTCCTCGGCGGCCTGACCGGCGAGCTGTACCGCCAGTTTGCCGTGACGATTGCCATTGCGGTGATCATCTCTGGGGTGGTCGCGCTGACGCTGACACCGACCCTGTGCGTGGCCATCCTCAAGCGCGAGCACAAGAATCCGGGACGCTTCTTCGCCTGGTTCAATGACTGGTTTCACCGCGTCACCGGCCATTACGCCGACGGGGTGGGTTTCATGATCCGGCGCGGCATTCTCGGCGTGGCGCTGTTCGCGGGCATGGTGGCGATCACCGCCGGCCTGTGGAAGTTCACGCCCGGCAGCCTGGTGCCGGATGAAGACCAGGGTTATTACATTTCCGCGGTCATCCTGCCCGACGGTGCGACGCTGCAGCGCACGGACAAGGTCGTGAAGGAAGTGCTGGAGGTGATCAAGTCGAATCCGGCCAACGAGGATGCGATCGCCTTCACCGGCTTCGATTTCCTTGGTGGCGGCTTCCGCAACAACGCCGCCACCATTTTCGTCACGCAGAAGCACTGGGACGAGCGCAAGGTCACCGCCAAGCAGCTGGTGGGCGAGCTGTTCATGAAGACCGGCCATATCAAGGAGGCGCTGGTGCTGGCCTTCAATCCCCCGCCGATCTTCGGCCTGGGTAATGCCGGTGGCTTCGAGTTCTATATCCAGAACCGCGGCGAGGGCGGCTCCAGGAAGATGGCCGAGGTGCTCGGCAAATTCCTCGGCGCGGCGAACAAGGATCCGAAGCTGGGCGGCGTGCAGACGCTGTGGCGCGCTTCCACGCCGCAGTTGAACATCGACCTGGACCGCGACAAGGCCAAGGCGCTGGGCGTGCCGATCGACCAGGTGTATGCCACGCTCGCGGCTTCCATGAGCAGTTATTACGTGAACGACTTCAACCGCTTCGGTCGCACCTGGCAGGTGCTGATGTCGGCCGAGCCGGCGTTCCGCAAGCAGCCCGAGGCGCTGGGCGACATCTATGTGCGTTCTGCAAAGGGCGACATGATTCCGCTGCGCACCCTGGCCAAGGTGAATTTCACCTCGGGCCCGGATTCGCTGGACCGCTTCAACAACCTGCCGGCGGTGAAGATGTTCGGCCAGGGCGCGCCCGGCGTGTCCTCGGGCCAGGCCATCGCCGAGGTCGAGCGCCTGGCGAAGGAAGTGCTGCCTGCCGACTTCAGCTATGACTGGGGCGGAGCGTCATTCCAGGAGAAACGCTCCTCCGGCACCTCGGGCCTGGCGCTGGGGCTTGCAGTGGTGATGGTGTTCCTGATCCTCGCCGCGCAGTACGAGAAATGGTCGCTGCCGCTGTCGGTGATGATGGCGCTGCCCTTCGGCACCTTCGGCGCGCTGGCAGCGGTGTACCTGCGGCATTTCACGAATGACGTGTATTTCCAGATCGGCCTGGTGACACTGCTCGGCCTGGCGGCGAAGAACGCCATCCTGATCGTGGAGTACGCCTCGCTGAAATACCACGAAGGCCTGTCGCCATCGGCGGCGGCGCTGGAGGCGGCACGCCTGCGGTTCCGGCCCATCCTGATGACGTCGCTTGCCTTCATCCTTGGCGTGCTGCCGCTGGCGCTGTCCAGCGGCGCCGGCGCCGGCGCGCGGCAATCGGTGGGCACCGGCGTCATGGGCGGCATGCTGGCGGCAACCTTCCTTGCCATCTTCTTCGTGCCGATGTTCTTCAAGCTGATCACCGAGAAGAAGTTCGGCGAAAAGCGCACCACCACGGAACTTCGCGAAGAGATCGAACACCACAACAAGGCGATGCATGCAGGGGTGCACAACCCGCATGTGGCGCCGAAGATGAAGGGAGACAGCGATGAATAAATTCTCCTTGTCCACGACGTCCACCACGTCCGCGGTGTGTGCAGCGCTGGTTGCAGTGTTGGTATCGGCCGGCTGCACGATGGGCGAGCCTTATCAGCGCCCGGCTGCAGAACTGCCCGCGGCCTGGGAATTTGCTGATGGCGCCGCGACGAATGCCGTCGACCGGTATGGTGCCGACTGGTGGAAGGTGTATGCCGATCCGCGCCTCGATCGCCTGGTCGAGGATGCGCTGCTCTACAACAGCAATCTGCTGCTGGCCATGTCGCGGGTGGATGAGGCGCGCGCCCAGCTCGGCATCGTGGCCTCCGACGAGTCGGTTGGCGTCGACGCGACTTTCGGACGCGCACGTACCGAATCCTCCGCACGCACCGGTACGCTGCCACCCGGCGTGCCGCGCGAACGCAACGACTATCGTGCTGCGCTGAACGTGTCCTATGAGCTCGATCTGTGGGGACGCCTGCGTTCTGCGACGGCCGCAGCCCGCGCCGATCTGCTTGCCACCGAAGCGGCGCGCAACGGCGTGCGCAACGTGCTCATCGCCGATGTTGTGCAGACCTGGTTTGCCCTGCGTGCGCTGGATGAGCAGGTGCTGTCCGCGCAGCGCAGCATTGCCACGCGCAGCGAAGGCGTGGCCCTGCAGAAAAAGCGCTACGACGCCGGCGTGATCTCGTTCTTCGAGTTGTCGCAACTGCAGTCGGAACTGGCTGCGGCGCAGGCGCAACTGCCCTCGCTGGAGCGCAGCCGGCAGCGCACCCACACCGCGCTGGCCGTGCTGCTGGGCCGCACGCCGAAGGAAATCTTCGAGCAGCGCGGTCCCGCGGTTGCTGAATCGGATGGTGCGGCTGTGCCGGTGGTCGTGCCGGGCGGGCTGCCCTCCGAATTGCTGCTGCGCCGTCCCGACCTGGTGCAGGCGGAGCAGGGACTGATCGCCGCCAACGCGCGCGTTGCCGCGGCACGCGCTTCGCTGTTCCCGGCCATTTCGCTGACCGGCATGCTGGGCAGTGAAAGTGCTGCGCTGGGTGATCTCTTCACCGGTCCGGCCGGCATCTGGTCGCTGGCTGCAGGCCTTGCGCAGCCGATCTTCCAGGGCGGGCGTCTGCGCGCCGGGGTGGAGGCCACCGAATCGCGCGAGCGCCAGGCGACGTTGCGCTACCAGCAGGCGATACAGAATGCGTTCAAGGACGTACGCGATGCCATCGACGGCCAGACGCTGGCGCGCCAGCAGCTCGAGGCGGAGAACAGCCACGTCGAGAGCCTGCGCGACACCTACCGCCTCGCACGCTTGCGCTACGACAACGGCGTGGCCAGTCAGCTTGATGTGCTGGATGCCGAACGCGGCCTGCTGGCCGCGCAGTTGAGCCGTGCCGATGCGCTGCGCGCGCAACGCGCCGCGGTTGCCGACCTTTTCAAGGCATTGGGCGGCGGCTGGGAGCAGGCGGTAAAGTAGGTTTCGCAAAGCGGGTTCCACATCCCCGCCGCGTTCGCGGCGGAGTGATATGCATTCCACCACAGTCGCGTCAGCCTCCCGCGTGGCGGCGGGGTATAGTCATGCACGCCGGCTGCATGCCGATCAAGCGCCTGTCGCACAGAGCACAAAAAGGGACGGGCCCAACTTCAAGCCAGAGGAGAGCTGCACGTGACCCGATCCACTGTTGTTCGTTTCGTATTTGCCGCGCTTGCCGTTGCCGCTTCGGGAGCGGGCGCGCAGCAGGCCGCCTATCCGAGCAAGCCCGTCACCGTGATCATTCCGTTTACGCCGGGATCTTCGCAGGAGACCGAAGGGCGGGTGCACATGAACCGGCTGAGCGAGCAGATGCACCAGCAATTCATCATCGATTTCAAGCCGGGCGGCAGCACCATCATCGGGCTGGGTTATGTGGCGAAAGCACCCGCCGACGGCTACACCCTGCTGCTGGTTTCGGCCAGTTACAGCCTGGTGCCGCTGCGTACGGTCGAGATGTCCTTTGATCCGCTCACGGCTTTTGCGCCGGTGTCATTGCTGAGCAAGCGCTGGGGCCTGATCGTGATCCATCCCTCCGTGCCGGGGACTGTCGCCGAATTCGTTGCCTACGCCAGGGCCAATCCGGGCAAGATCAATTTCGCCACGAATGGCGTGGGCAGCCAGCAGCACCTGACCGGCGCGTGGATGGCCGATGTCTCGCATACCGACATGACCTTCGTGCATTACAAGAGCGCCGCGCAGATCATTCCCGACCTTCTCGCCGGGCGCGTGCATCTGACGCCGGTGACGCTGACCACGGGCATCCCGCATATCAAGTCCGGCAAGCTTAAGGCACTTGGCATGGCGAACCTTGTGCGCAATCCGGCCTTTCCCGACATTCCGACGCTGGCCGAACAGGGCCTGAAGGATTTCGAGTATTCGAGCTGGCACGGCATGGTGGCGCCGGCGAAGACGCCGCCGGCCATCATCAACCAGTTGAGCGCCGAACTGGCCAAGGTGGTGAAATCACCCGAGGTGGTCAAGCGGCTGGAAAATGAAACGCAACTGATCGGCAGCACGCCCGCGGAGTTCGCGCGCCACATCGCCACCGAAACCGATCGCTGGCGCAAGATGATCAAGCAGTCGGGAATCGTCCTCGAGGAATAGCCGGGATGGGATTCGGGCGGGGCGAATGTGCCCCGCCGTTTTCCTGCCTCTTCAATCCGCAGTGGCGCCGCTGGCCTTGACCAGCGGTTCGTACTTGGCGAGTTCGGCGCGCATGAAGGCGCCGAACTGCTCCGGTGTGGTGGGTACGGGTTCGGCCATCAGCGCGGCGAAGCGCGTCTTTGCCTCCGCGGAGTTCAGCGCAGCGACAAAGGCCTGGTTCAGGCGCGTGACCACGGCGGCGGGTGTTGCGGCCGGTGCCACCAGTCCCCACCAGGTATCGATCTCGAATCCCTTCAGGGTCTCGGCCACGGCCGGAATCTCGGGCAGCACGCTCGAGCGCTTCGCCGTGGTGACCGCCAGTGCGCGCAACTTGCCCGAACGGATGTTGGGCGCGGCGGTGGCGAGGTTGTCGAAATTGAAATGCACCTGCCCGCCGAGCAGCGCCGTCTGCGCCGGTGAGCCGCCGTTGTAGGGAATGTGCACGGCATAGATGCCGGCGGCCTTCTTGAACATCTCGCCGGCCAGGTGGCCGGCGCTGCCGATGCCGCCCGAACCGTAATCGAGTTTTGCCGGGTTGGCGCGCGCAAACCGGATCAGGTCGGCGACATTTTTGATGCCGTATTTCTGTGCCGTCTCGACATTCATCACCAGCACGTTCGGCACGCGCACCATCTGCGTGATGGGCGCGAAGTCCTTCACGGCATCGAAGGGCATTTTGGCGAACAGCCAGGGATTGATGGCATGCGTTGCCACGGCGCTCACGCCGATGGTGGCGCCGTCCGGCGCCGCCTTGGCGATCAGGTCCACGCCGATGTTGCCGGCCCCGCCGGGGCGGTTGTCGACGAGGACCACACCGAGCGGATTCTTCACGCCGTCGGCGAGCACCCGCACGGTGATGTCGATCGGACCGCCCGCCGCGTAGGGAACGATGAGGCGCATCGGTTTTGCCGTGCTTTGCGCAATGGCGGTTTGCACCATGCCGGCCAGGGCCAGGGCCAGGGTGGCCAGGGCGGCCAGCGTGAGGTTAATCGCAAGACGGGGGCGTGTGGTGCGCATGAGGATCCTCTGCAGATGTGGGTTGGTGGCGTTGCCGTTCAATGGTTTTCGGTGAGTCGGGCGCGCTGGCGGCGCATGCCGGCCAGCCAGCGGTCGTAATCGTTGGTCTTGCGTCGCAGGTGCTCCAGCACTTCCGGATGCGGCAGGATGAGGAAGCGTTCCGCGGCCAGCCCCTCTACCACGCACTGCGCCACTTCCTCGGCCGAGAGCGAGCCGTCCTTCAGGAAGCTTTGGCGCGCGCCGTCAGCGCCCAGCAGCATCGGCGTGCGCACGCCCTGCGGGCACAGGCAGCTCACGCGGATGCCACGATCGCCATAGGTGATGGACAGCCATTCGGCGTAGGCCACAGCGGCATGCTTGCTGACGGCATAGGGTCCGGCTTCAATATGGCTGAGCAACCCGGCCGCCGATGCGGTGTGCAGCAGGTAGCCTTCGCCGCGCGCCAGCATGTGCGGCAACACGGCGTTTGCGGCATGCACGTGCGCCATCACATGGATGTCCCAGCTCTTCTGCCATTCGCCGATGGCCGGGGCTTCGCTGCGGCCGGTGACCACGCCGGCATTGGAGCAGAACAGATCGATACGGCCGTATTTCTCCAATGCTGCTGCAACGAGCGCTGCAATCGAATCGGCCGAAGTGACGTCGGTCGTCATCGCGATGCCGCCTGCGTCCCGGGCGGTCGCAATGGCGCCTTCAGCATTGAGGTCGGCGGCGACGATGCCGGCCGCCCCCTCGCGTGCAAGGCGCAGGGACAGCGCGCGCCCGATGCCGGAGGCGGCCCCGGTGACGACAATGACCTTTCCGGCCGGATTCATCTCACAATATCCTGATTACAATTATTATGAAAATACTCAATAAAAAACAAGATTTTAATGAAAATGATAATAATTTTAAAATGTCTGCAGCGACGGCCGGGTTCTCCATGCCAGTGCACCGCTCGCGGGTTCGAGGGCGCATCAACGGCGCCACACTCTTGTCGTGACGCACTGCAAAAGTACGATGGCATATTGTTCTTGTGACTTCTGGGCATGCTGTTTCGCTGCCGGACCACCTTAACAGCGGGCATTTTCAGCGTCAATGCGACCGCGGTCTGATCAGCTTGTTTGCGACGCAAGCTGTTCCGGACCGCTGTGGTGATTTGGCTTTGTCCGCCGATGGACTACACTGGCACACTCATGACCGAGCCCGTTTCCAACGTCAAGATGTTCCCCTCCGGGGCGCCACGCCGCAGCGAGGACGGGGAATATTTTCGCACGTTGGTCGAGAACATCGGCGACATCGTCGGGTTGTTTGACCGTGATTGCCGCTACCTCTACCTCAGTCCGTCCGGGGCGCGCTACGCCGGCAGGGAGGCAGAGTCCTTCATCGGGAAGACCCATACGGAGCTGGGTTTTCCGCCCGAGGTTTGCGGACCCTGGGATGAGGTCATCCGGCGCGTATTCGAAACCGGGCGCACCGAGGAACTCGATCTGACGATCGATTTTGTCGTTGGCCGGCGGGTGATGCACTGGCGTGTCTCGCCCGATATCGGCGATGACGGCCAGGTGCGCCGCGTGGTGACGGTGGCGCGCGACATGACTGAAAGCAAGCAGGCGGCACGCCAGCTCGAGGCCTATTCGCGGCGGCTGCAGGAAATGGCACGCCGCATGGTGCAGGCGCAGGAAGCGGAACGGCACAGCATCGCCGGCGACCTGCACGACCTGCTGGGGCAGAACCTCACGGCGCTGGGCATCAACATCGACATCGTGCGCTACGAACTGCCCAAGGGCACGTCACCCCAGATCGCCGTGCGCATGGCGCGCATGAAAGCCATTGTCGACGAGACCATCGAATCGGTACGGGTCGCGCTGAAGGAATTGCGCCCGCCCTCGCTGGATGACTATGGACTGGTCGCCGCACTGCACAGTTTCGCAAACCACTTCACGCTGGACCGGCAGTTTTCCGTTGCAGTGAGCACGCGCGGGCCGGAGATGCGCATGCCGGCGGACGTGGAACTTGCCCTGTTCCGCATCGTGCAGGAGGCGGTGGCCAACGCATCGCGGCACAGCGGGGCGAATGCGGCGCGCGTCGACCTGGCGAGCGAATCGGGGCGCATCCACCTCGTGGTGGAGGATGACGGGCGCGGCTTTCGCACTGACGTCGAGCGCCGCGTCGGCACGCGCAGCATCGGCCTCATGCTCATGCAGGAACGGGCCGATGCGATCGGCGCGACGCTGACCATCGATTCGTCGCCGGGCGCCGGTACACGGGTTGCCGTTGATGTGGCCGTTTCCGGATTGCAACGTGGCAAGCCCGCACCGGGCTGAATGCATACGAAAAAGCAGGACTGAGAGAGGGGCGGCATGAGCATAAGGGTGTTGCTGGTGGACGACCATGCGGTGGTGCGCGACGGCGTGGGCTATCTGCTTGATGCGCAGTCGGACATCGAGATCGTGGGTGGCGTCGAAACCGCCTCGCAGGCGGTCAGCCATGCGGTGCAGGATCGTGCCGACATCGTCATCATGGACATCAGCCTGCCCGGATTGAGCGGCATTGAGGCCACGCAGCAGGTGCTGGATGCGCGTCCCGAGGCGCAGGTGCTGATCCTGTCCATGCATTCCAGCCCGGAACATGTCTACCAGGCCTTTCGTGCGGGTGCGCACGGCTATGTCCTCAAGGAGTCCGCCGGCAAGGAGCTGGTTGACGCGGTGCGCGTCGTGCATGCCGGTCGCACCTATCTCAGCGACAAGCTCTCGGGCAGTGTGGTCGAGCAGTATCTGCGCGAGCGGCGCACCGTCAGTCCGCTGGAGAGCCTGAGCACGCGCGAGCGCCAGGTGCTGGAACTCATCGTCGAGGGCTATTCGTCGATTGAGGTCGCCTCCTCGCTGTCGCTCTCGCCCAAGAGCGTGGATACCTACCGCAGCCGCATCATGCGAAAACTCGGCATCGGCGATCTGCCGGGCCTGGTGAAGTTCGCCATTCGCCACGGCCTGACCTCCTATTAGTCCCGCCAGGTAGGGGCCGACCCGCCGCAACACTGGGAATCCGCTGTCGCACGACCGGAGGGCAGGGTCGGGCATTGCCGGAATCCATTTGGGCAAATGAATTTGTCCAGAATTCCTTACAGACAATCTACTCGTAAGGGACTAATTTCAAAAGCAAAGGGCATCGCTGTTGCACGTTGGTTGCGGTGCATGAAAGTCGCCTGCGCAGCATGATCGTCCGGAGAGGCTGCGAGCCAAAACAAAAATGCGTCTCATTATGCAGAGGGATGGAATGTTGAATGCCGCGGCTGATGCTGGCGCCTGCGGTGTCCTGGTAGCGGGAATGTGCCCTGTTGTCCGGCACCGGATGGCCAGACATGAGATGGAAACCGATGAACACCTGGTCTGACCGGACGGTTGTTTGGCTGTCACGCCTGACGGCGGGGAGGCAACTCGGCGCGCGCGAAGTCACGCTCGGCTTCGTCAGCGCGATGGTCCTGTTGCTGGTCATCGCCGTCATGTCCTATCGCAGCCTGGACGATTTCATCGGGGCGAACGCAAGAGTTGATCGTACGCGCGAGGAGATCAGCGATCTGGAGGACATCCTGTCGCAATTGAAAGATGCGGAGACCGGACAGCGCGGCTTCCTGATCACCGCGGATGAAACTTTCCTCGAGCCCTACAAAGCCAGCCTGGTCCGGATTCCGGAACTCCTCGACATGGTTAGGACCCATGCCGCCGACAATGGCGAACAGCAGGTCCGGCTCTCGGACCTTGAGGAACTCATCGCGCAGCGAATGCAATCGCTGGAGCGCGGCATCCGCATGAAGCGCTCGAACGCGCCGGTCCGGGACATCCGGCCTTCACTGGACGAGGGCAAGACGCTGATGGATCGCAGCCGCGCGCTGGTCGCTGCCATCATCAGTGACGAGGAGGCGCGCCTTGCGCGCCGCGCGGAGGCTGTGGGGCGGAACGCGATCCGGGCCAAGGAGGTCATCGTGATCGGCAATGCCGCGGCCTTGCTGGTGATCGCAATCATCTTTGTCCTGCTCAGGGGCGAGGTGGCCCGCCGGCGCCGCGCGCAGCACGCCGCGCAGCGCAATGCCGAGGAGGTCTCTGAGCTCTACAACAATGCGCCCTGCGCGTATCACTCGGTCGGTCCCGACGGGCTGCTCTTGCGCGTGAACGATACCTGGCTGTCATGGTTCGGCTACACCCGGGAGGAGGTGGTCGGCAAGCTGCATCACCAGGATGTCATGACGCCGGAGAGTGCCGCGCGCCTGGTTGCCCTGCAGCGCGACCCCGGGTCCCCGATGAAGCGCCTGGGCCATGTGCAGGACGTCGAGTACGAATATGTGCGCAAGGACGGCACGCGTTTCATGGCGTCGATCAACGCGGCCATCGTCCGCAATTCCGGTGGTGACCGGATAATCAGCCGCTCCACGCTGTTTGACATCACCGGCCGCAAGCGCGCCGAACAGCTGCTTCGGGAATCGAACCTGTTCCTCGACTCGGTGATCGAGAACATTCCCGACATGATCTTTGTCAAGGATGCCGCGGATCTGCGCTTCGTGCGCTTCAACCGCGCCGGTGAGGAATTGCTCGGCTACCCGCGCGGGCAACTGATCGGCTGCAACGATTATGATTTTTTCCCGACGGGCGAAGCCGAGGCCTTCACCGCCCGTGATCGCGAGGTGCTGGCCAACGGCGTTGTCGTCGACATTCCCGAGGAATCGGTCATGACGCGCGACAAGGGCGCGCGGCTGCTGCATACCAAGAAGCTGCCCATCGTCGACGAGACCGGCCGGCCGCGCTACCTGCTTGGAATCTCCGAGGACATCACCGAGCGCAAGCGCGCCGAAGCCGAGGAGCGAAAACTCACGGAAGAACTGCGCAGGCGCACCGCGCAGCTGGAGGTCACAAACCGGGAACTGGAGAGCTTCAGCTATTCGGTCTCGCACGACCTGCGCTCCCCGCTGCGCGCAATCGACGGCTTCTCGCGCATGCTCGAGGAGGATTACGCGGAACGCATCGATGCGGAGGGGAAACGCATGCTGGGCGTGGTCCGCGAGAATGCCGCGCAGATGGCGCAACTCATCGATGACCTCCTTGCCTTCTCCCGGCTGGGCCAGCAGCCGGTTTCGGCAGCGCCGGTGGACATGGACCTGCTGGTCAGGGATGCGCTCGCCGGATTGTTTCCCGGCAAGGATCCGGCGGTACTCGGCGTCGAGTTCGGGCCGTTGCCGCCGGTGTCTGGCGACCGCAATCTGCTGCGCCAGGTATGGGTCAACCTGGTCGGCAATGCCATCAAGTACAGCAGCCGGCGTGAAACACCACGGGTGCGCATCACCGGGCGCAATTACCAGACGGCGGCCGGCCGCGAATGCGAATACTGCGTCGAGGACAACGGTGTGGGCTTTGACATGAAGTACCACCACAAGCTGTTTGGCGTATTCCAGCGGCTGCATTCGTCCGGAGATTTTCCGGGAACCGGCGTCGGGCTGGCGATCGTGCAGCGCGTGGTCACGCGTCACAACGGGCGGGTGTGGGCCGTTGGCCGGCTGAATGAAGGCGCGAGTTTCTATTTTTCCCTTCCTGCAACGAGAGAGAACGACAATGGACAGGTATGAGTCAGTGGAAGTGCTGCTGGCCGAGGACAATCCCTCGGACGCCGAGCTGGCACTCCGGGCATTCCGCAAGAGCAATTTTGCCAACAAGGTCCACTGGGTCAAGGACGGGGAGGAGGCTCTGGAGTACGTCATGTGCACCGGGCAGTACGCCGATCGTGATCCGAATCATCCGCCCAGGCTGCTGCTGCTTGATCTGAAGATGCCCAAAGTCGATGGCATTGACGTGCTGCGCCGGATCAAGTCCGAGGAGCGGTTCAAGACCATTCCGGTGGTCATCATGACTTCCTCGAACGAGGAGCGCGATGTGGTCGAGAGCTATCGCCTGGGTGTGAACAGCTACATCGTCAAGCCGGTGGATTTCGCCAAGTTCGTCGCCACCGTTTCGGAGATCGGCATGTACTGGATGCTGACGAACCGCGTGCCGCAATGATCACCGAGCCATCAACCATACGCATCCTGCTGGTGGAGGATGTTGCCACCGAAGCGGAGCTGGAACTACGTGAACTGAAACGCGCCGGCATGCGGCTCGAATCGCGCATCGTGAGCAGCGAGGCCGAGTTCCGGGCTGCCATGGATGACCACTGTCCCGACATCATCCTGTCGGATTTCTCCATGCCCGGCTGGGACGGCATGTCGGCACTGGCCTCCGCCCGGCAACTGTGTCCGGACACGCCTTTCATCTTCGTGTCCGGCACCCTGGGCGAGGAATACGCGATCCGCGCGCTCAAGAACGGAGCGGCCGACTATGTGCTGAAGACCAACCTGGTGCGATTGCCGGCTGCAGTGGAGCGGGCCCTTGCAGAGGCGCGCGAGCGCGTGGCGCGCCGTTCAGTGGAGTCCGAACTGGACGCCACCCGGGAGCGCCTGCACAGCATCTTCAACACCGTGGATGATGTGTTGTGGTCGATCCGGCTGCCTTCGATGCAGGCCATCTACATCAGTCCGTCGGCCGAGGCGCTGTACGGACACCCGCTGTTGGCGCTGATGGCCGACGAGAAGCTGAGCGGCCGCATGACTCATCCGGATGACAGGGAGAAGGTTGCCGCAGGCTGGCAGGAACTGATGGGCAGCGGCCGCATCGACCTGGAGTACCGCATTGTGCGGCCGGACGGCAGCGTGCGCTGGATACACGCCCGCGGCCGCGCTGTCGGCGGCGCCGCCGGCCAGCCGGAACGGGCTGATGGCATCATGCGCGACGTCACCGAACGCATGGAGCAGCGCGAGCGCATTGCGCGCCTCAGTCGCGTGCGACTGGTGTTGTCGAGCATCAATGCCGCCCTGATACGTCTGCGTGACCGGCAGTTGCTGTTTGATGAGGCCTGTCGCATTGCCGTGGAGGACGGCGGTTTCATCGGCGCCCATGTCGCCGTCGCAGAACCCGCATCGCAGCAGATTGTCGTGATTGCGTCGCGCGGTGTGAAGTCGCTGGCAAAGTTTCCCCTCCCGTTGTCCGTGGGGCCGCACGAGCGCGAAGGCATGAACCAGCGGGCCCTGAGGACGGGGGAGCCGGTGATTTCCAATGACCTTTCCGGCTTGCCTGTGATGTTCGAGGGCAAAGGCCTGGTTCCGGGCACGCGTTCGGTGGCGTGTTTTCCCATCGCCGTGGACCGCGAGGTCGTCGGCGTGTTCGTGATCCGCGCCGAGGAAAAGGACTTCTTCGACCAGGAGGAGGTGCGTTTGCTGCGCACCGTCAGCGCCAATATCGGCTTCGCGCTGGAGCTTATCGCCAAGCAGGAGCAGTTGAACTACCTTGCGTATTACGATGCGCTGACCGGCCTGCCCAACCGCACGCTGTTCAAGGATCGTCTCAGCCAGGTGCTCGCCAGCGCGCAGGGCAGGCAAAGCATGGTGGCGCTGATCATTTTCGATGTGGACCGGTTCAAGGTGGTCAATGACACGCTGGGCCAGCCTGCCGGGGACCAGCTGCTGCAGCTCATCGCCGGGCGCCTGCGGGGCATTGCTCCCGATGCCGGCCGCCTGGCGCGCCTCGCGGCGGACCGTTTTACCGTATTGCTGCCCACGGTCCGCGATGAGGCCGCTGTGGTGCGATTGCTGGCCCAGCGCGCCACGGCGCTGTTTGACGAGCCCTTCACCATCGATGGCACCGAGTTGCGGGTGGCCGCCAAGGCGGGCATCGCGCTCTATCCCAGCGATGGTGCCGATGCCGACATGCTGTTCCTCAATGCCGAGGCGGCGTTGAAGCGCGCCAAGTCCTCCGGGGAGCGTTATCTGTTCTACTCGCCCCAGATCAATGCGCGCGTGGCGGGGCGCCTGAACCTCGAGAACCGCCTGCGCAAGGCGGTAGAGGAACGGCAGTTCGTGCTGCACTACCAGCCCAAGGTCGACCTGCTGTCGCGCCGTTGCATCGGGCTGGAGGCGCTGATCCGCTGGAATGATCCGCAGACCGGCCTGATTCCGCCGGGGGAGTTCATTCCCATTCTTGAGGAAACCGGCCTGATCGGCCCGGTGGGTTGCTGGGCGATGGAGGAGGCGGTGCGCGTATTCAGGGGCTGGAAGGCGCGCGGGCTGAAGCCGCCGCACATCGCGGTGAACGTGTCGCCGGTGCAGTTGCGCACCGGCGACCTCGTTGGCGACATTCGGGTGGTCATCGGCGGTGACGGCAAGGGTGCGGGCCTGGACCTGGAGATCACCGAGAGCCTGCTGATGGAGGATATCGAGGAGAGCATCCTCAAGCTCAGGGCCCTGCGTGATTTCGGCATACGCATCTCGGTGGATGATTTCGGTACCGGCTATTCGTCCCTCAGCTACATTCACAAGCTGCCGATAGACACGCTGAAGATCGACCGCAGTTTCATCGCCGGCATGACCGAGGACGCCGACAAGACCAGCATCGTCTCCACCATCATTTCTCTGGCACAGTCGTTGCGGCTCAAGGTGGTGGCCGAGGGCGTGGAGACCGAGCCGCAGGCGCAGTTGTTGCGGTTGCTTCGCTGTGATCAGATTCAGGGTTTCCTGATCAGCCCGGCCGTTCCCGCCGGACAGGCGGAGGCGTTCTTTTCCGCGCCGACCCAGGACGCACCGCTCCAGGGCGATGCATGAACCGGTTTGGGGTGTGATCCCGCCGGCGTCACGGCTGGTGAGTGCTCGGGTATAGTAGGTTGGACCGGGGAAAAGCACGACCCGGCACTGCGTGGATGCCACATGGATCAAAGCTACACCCCTGAGAACCTGACCAGCCGCCGCCTCATCGAGGCGCTGGTCTCGAATCAATTTGTCCTGTACTGCCAGCCGATCTCGCGATTGCGTCCGGCACAGCCGGACACGCGCTATCTTGAAATCCTGGTGCGCTTTCTCGAGGAGGAGCAGAAGCTGCTGCCGCCGGGCAGCTTCCTGCCCATTCTCAGTGAAGCCGGACTGATGCCGTTGCTGGATCGCTGGGTGGTGCGCGGTGTGCTGCAATGGCTGGTACGGCAGCGCGGGAATTTTCCCAATCGTGCGTTGCCCCGCTGCAGCGTCAATCTCTCGGTAGCAACGCTGCGCGAGCGCCACTTTGCCTCCTTCGTGAGACGGGAACTGGCCGCATCGACGGTTTCGCCCGACAAGCTGTCGTTTGAAATTGCATTGGCCGACATCCGGCAGAACAAGCAGGCCTTCATCGATTGCGCCACGCAATTGAAGGCGCTCAACTGCCCTATTGCAGTCTCCGGCCTTGGCGTGGGCGTCATCTCGATCGCCGGCCTGCATCGCCTCGGCGTGCGGGTCATCAAGGTGGACGGATCCCTGATCCGCAACCTGGGCCGAAAGGCTGTCGCCCTTGAAAGGCTGCACGCCATCACCGACGCCTGCATGAGCCTCGGCGTCCACAGCGTGGCGGAAATGGTGGAAGAGCACGAGACCATCGCAATCCTGCGCGAGGCCGGGGTGGATTATGCGCAGGGATTCGGGATCGGGCTGCCGATGCCGATTTCGCAGTTGGGGTAATAGGTCGCGTCATTCCTGCGGAAGCGGGAATCCAGCTTTTTCCCTTGTTTTGAGTTTTTGTTTCGGCTTCGCCGAGTGACTTTCTTTGCTTCGCCAAAGAAAGTCACCAAAGAAAGGCGACCCTACGCGCCGGAACTCCCCTGCGATGCTCGCAGTCTTCGGCAGCTGCGGAACTCGCCCGTCCTTCGGCGGGCTCAGACAGTCCTCGCCGACTACCCCTCAGACCGCTGCGCTTCTCGGCGTCACCAAAGGGGAAATGCCAACAGCACACCATCGGTTTGCTTTTGACTTTGGCGATGTTGGGGCCCCTTGGGCATCGCCGAGCAGCACAGCCGCACTCGGGGGTTTCGGCGAGGACTGTCTGAGCC
>CAIYPG010000141.1 GCA_903928055.1 uncultured beta proteobacterium
ACAGTTCCTGGTCGCTCAGCGCCTGTATGGCCGGTTCGAGCGCATTGATCTTGCGCACGTTGGCGGAATACTGCTTGAGCAGGCGGTCGTTGCGACTGCCAAAAATGGCCTTAAGTGCGCGGGAAATCATTGAATAGCAGGGGAAATTTCAGGGGGAAGCGGGGGATTCTACCATGCCATGCAAGCCCTCCCGTACAGGGCGCTGCATGGCGCCGGGGACGTCCCGCGCCTTACCTGGAAGCCTGAAGGAAGCGCGACGGATCCTGCGCCGCCCCCCGATAACGGACCTCGAAGTGCAGATGCGGACCAGTGACCCGCCCCGTGGCGCCAACTTCGGCGATCTTGCGTCCGCGCTGCACCACATCGCCAACCTTCACCAGCAGCTTCGAGGCATGGGCATAGCGGGTAACAAAATCATTGCCGTGGTCGATCTCGACCATGTTGCCGTACTGATGGTGGAACTCGGCAACTGTCACCAGGCCGCCCGCAGCAGCGAAAATCGGCGTGCCGACATCGGAAATGAAGTCGATGCCTTCATGCATTGCCTGCATGCCGGTGATCGGGTCGATGCGCCAGCCAAAGCTGGACGCGCTCCAGGTGGTGTCCACCGGCGGAATCGTGGGCATCAGCTTTTTCTTCACCTTGGCATCGAACAATTGGGATTCGAGGATGCCCAGGTAATCGGTGCGGTTTTCCATGTGTTGCGAAACCTGATCGAGCTGCCGGGTGAACTCCGGCAGCGACAGGTTTTGAGGGGGAACGGTGGTGGAAAGCGCCCCGCCACGCCCCGGCATTTCACTGAAACGGAACTCCGACGGCTTGAATCCGGCCAGCGCCGACAGCCGCTCACCAAGCGCATCGAGGCGCATCAACTGGGCCTGCATCTGGCCCAGCTTCACCGCCATGGCATTCAGGTTTTCGCGCATGAAGCTCTCGGTCCGGCGCGACTCCTGCTCCTGCGCCGCAATGACCACGGATTCCAGGAAAGGCAGCTTGAGTTCGGCAGCATGGCGCAGGGACAGGTAGAACAGGCCGCCGGCCAGCGCCACGACCAGAAAGGACAGCAGCACGCCGCCCAGCACGAGGTGGGACGTGGACAGGGTCAGGGACCGTGTCTTCGTCAGCCGGTTGGAAACTAAGATAATATGCATGTCATCCTCTTGGTGCCTCGACCCATGCACTCCCAGCGCGTGCGCGAATTCCTGATTGATGGCATGTATTCACTCATGCCTCAGGCCCAGCGCTTAATTGAGCTACGGCGAATCGCCGCAGGAGCCCTTCCCGGCAACCTGCTGCGATCGTGCTCGATCGCCAACTATAAGCAGGGAAAAGTCGTTATTTTCGCCGAAAACAGCGCAGTCGCCGCCAAGCTGAAACTACTCGCTCCTACCCTGCGGGACCATTTTGTGAAAAGCGCAATTGAGGTTACCGGAATAGAAGTGGAAGTGCAACCGACGAATCCCGCGCCGCCGCCGCCAGCAAAACACACCTACCTGTCCACCGGCGCGGCCCAGGCATTGACTGATCTTGCAAATCAACTCCCTGATTCAAAATTGAAATCATCGATCAGCAAGCTTGCAGAACAGAATGTGAGCAAGCGCTGACACAAGGGAATCACCAGGGATTCGGCGGGAGGTTTCCGCCGTTGCACACCGCAGGGAAGTACGTCGACTGAGGCCGTTCAGGCAGGCTGCGCGAACAACCGCACCAGTCCGGGTGGCGCTTCTTCTGAACGCTCGAAACTCACCAATTCCCAGGCATCCGCCTGTTTGAGCGTTTGCCGGAGCAGCAGGTTGTTCAGGGCATGGCCGGATTTGTGGGCGGAATAGGCGCCCAGCAGCGGATGGCCAACGAGGTACAGATCCCCGATCGCATCCAGCAGCTTGTGCTTCACGAATTCGTCGCCGTAGCGCAGGCCTTCGGCATTCAGGACGCGGTACTCATCCATGACAATGGCGTTGTCCAGGCTCCCGCCCAGCGCCAATCCGTTCGAACGCAGGGCCTCCACGTCCTGCATGAAACCGAAGGTGCGCGCCCGCGCCACTTCCTTCACATAGGAGGTTTCTGCGAAATCCACGGTGGCCGACTGCGCCGAGCGCTCGAACACGGGGTGGTCGAACACAATGGAAAAGCTCAGCTTGAATCCGGGATGAGGGTCGAAGCGAGCCCACTTGTCGCCGTCGCGGACTTCCACCGTTTGCTTGATGCGGAAAAACTGCTTGGCCACGGGCTGCTCTTCGATGCCCGCGGACTGGATCAGGAAGACAAAGGGGCCGGCACTGCCATCCATGATCGGGACTTCCGGTCCGCTGAGGTCGACATAGGCGTTGTCGATCCCCAGTCCCGCAAATGCCGACATGATGTGCTCAACCGTCGCCACCCGCGCGCCATTTTCCTCAAGCACGCTGCACAGTCGCGTATCTACGACGCGCAGCGCAGTCGCCGGAATGTCCATCGGCTGCGGCGTATCGGTGCGGCGAAACACGATGCCGGTGTTCGGCTGCGCCGGGCGCAAGGTCATCGCGACCTTCTCGCCGCTGTGCAACCCAACGCCGGTGGCGCGGATCAGGGTTTTCAGTGTGCGTTGTTTAAGCATTCCACTGCGGTCAGAAACAAGCTTTCAAATCATGCCTTTAGATTCAAGGCGACACATCCGGGAAACAGGCACGTTGCACCGCACAAAGCTGTCGCATGTTACCACGCCATGACACCCCGGAGGCAGTGGGGACGTCATGCCGCGGCTTCATGGCCTCACGGCGGAGAAGAGTGGTCGGACTCTTCCGCGACAGTCGGTGCAGCGCAAGTGCCGCAGACTCACGCCAACAGCGTCAGTCCGCCTGCTTGCGCAGGAATGCCGGAATGTCGTACTTGTCCACGCCGCTGTTCGTCAGCGCCTCGATCGTGGAGGCACGATCGCGCTTGCGAAACACGTTCGGCGCAGCATCGCCACCCGCCATGTCGGCACCGAGCATCGCCGCGCTGGCGATCAGCGGCTGGTTGTCGGTACCGGTACGCTGCGCCATCACCAGCTGCGGCTTGGACGCACGCGCCGTTGCCGGCTGTCCCAGGCCCGTCGCCACCACCGTGACACGCAGGTCATCGCCCATCACGTCGTCATAGACCGCGCCGAAGATGATGGTCGCATCGTCTGCGGCAAACGAGCGGATGGTGTTCATCACTTCCTTGGTCTCGCGCAGCTTCAGGCTCGACTTGTTGGCGGTGATGTTGACGACCACGCCGCGCGCACCGGACAGGTTCACGCCTTCCAGGAGCGGGCTCGCCACGGCGGCTTCCGCGGCAATGCGCGCGCGATCGATGCCGTTCGCGGAGGCCGAACCCATCATCGCCATTCCCTGCTCGCTCATCACCGTGCGCACGTCCTGGAAGTCAACGTTGATCAGGCCGGGCACATTGATGATTTCGGAGATGCCTGCAACGGCGTTCTTCAGCACGTTGTCCGCGGAAACGAAGGCCTCTTCCATCGACACGTCATCGCCCAGAACCTCTTCGAGTTTCTCGTTGAGGATGACGATCACCGAATCGACGTGCTGCGACAGTTCTTCAATGCCTGCCTCAGCCGACTGCAGACGCCGCGCGCCCTCGAACGAGAACGGCTTGGTCACCACCGCGACGGTGAGGATGCCCATCTCCTTGGCCACCTCGACCACGACTGGCGCCGCACCCGTGCCGGTGCCGCCACCCATGCCCGCGGTGATGAACACCATGTGCGCACCCTTCAGCGATTCGGCGATCTGGTCGCGCGCTTCCTGCGCGGCTGCACGACCCGCTTCCGGCTTCGCGCCCGCGCCCAGGCCGGTCGCACCCAGCTGGATCTGGCTCTTGGCCTGGCCACGCGCCAGTGCCTGCGCATCGGTGTTGGCGGCGACGAATTCCACCCCCTGCACCCCGTTCTTGATCATGTGGTCGACGGCGTTGCCGCCGGCGCCGCCCACGCCGACGACCTTGATCACCGTTCCGTTGCCACTGTTTTCGACGATTTCAAACATGCATGCCTCCTTCGGTTAATTGAAATGCCTTTCGGCCGACCCCTGCAAACAACTCTTCGTAAAACCTGTGCATCAGAAATTCCGCTGCAGCTTCGGCGACAAACAAGGGACCTTCACGAAAATGCGATCCCCTTGTAAATCCCCCAAATCAGCTGCGCGATTTACGTTCATCAAAAATTCCGTTGCAGCCAATCGCGCATCCGTCCCAACACCTGCTTGAACGACCAGCCCTGTGTTGCAATCAGTCCGCGCTGCGTCTGCGTCATGCCTTCGAGCAGCAGGCCGACCACCGTGGCATAGCGCGGATTGCGCACCACGTCGGACAGCCCGCCCGCGTAGCGCGGCACGCCGAGGCGCACCGGCATGTGGAAAATCTCCTCGCCCAGTTCCACCATGCCCTGCATGACCGATGAGCCTCCGGTCAGCACGATTCCCGAGGACAGCAGTTCCTCGTAACCTGAATCGCGCAGCACCTTCTGCACCATGGAGTACAGTTCCTCGACGCGCGGCTCGATCACCTCGGCCAGCGTCTGGCGCGACAACTGCCGCGGCGGTCGGTCACCCACGCCGGGCACTTCGATCATCTGCGCAGGATCGGCAAGCTGGCGCAGCGCGCAGCCGTGGCGCACCTTCAGTTCCTCGGCTTCCCCGGTGGGCGTGCGCAGTGCCATGGCAATGTCGTTCGTGATCTGGTCACCGGCGATGGGCACCACCGCCGTGTGGCGGATCGCGCCTTCGCGGAACACCGCGATGTCAGTGGTGCCGCCGCCAATGTCGACGAGGCATACGCCCAGTTCCTTTTCGTCATCGGTCAGCACTGCCAGCGACGAGGCAAGCGGCTGCAGGATGAGGTCGTTCACTTCCAAGCCGCAGCGGCGCACGCATTTCACGATGTTCTGCGCGGCCGACACCGCGCCGGTGACGATGTGCACCTTCACCTCAAGGCGCACACCGGACATGCCGATCGGCTCCTTCACGCCGTCCTGGCCGTCAACGATGAATTCCTGCGTCAGGATGTGCAGCACCTGCTGGTCGGTCGGGATCGGCATGGCACGCGCGGTTTCGATCGCCCGATCCACATCGAGCGCCGTGACCTCCTTCTCCTTGATCGCCACCATGCCCGTCGAATTGAAGCTGCGGATGTGGCTGCCGGCGATGCCGGTGAACACGTGCTGGATCTTGCAATCGGCCATCAGTTCGGCCTCTTCGAGGGCACGCTGAATGGCGTTCACCGTGGCCTCGATGTTGACCACCACGCCTTTCTTGAGGCCGCGCGATTCATGGCTGCCCATGCCAACCAGTTCGATGCGCCCGTCGGGCGCAAGCTCCGCAACCACGGCGACCACCTTGGAGGTGCCGATATCCAGACCGACGATGAGGTTTTTGGCGTCCTTCATGCTGACTCTTTTCGCTCCGTTTGTGGCGCTGTTTGCAGGCCTGCTTTTGGATCCGGTTTGGGGACGGCTTTTCTGTCCGGTTTTCTACCGCTGGAATTTTTTTCCGCGCCAGCCGGCTTTGCAGCTGCCGGTTTTGCAGAGGCAGTGACTGCCTCCTTCATGCCGGGCACGCGCAGCGCGAGCCCGTTGGGATAGCGCAGGTCGACGTAGTCCAGCCGTCGCGACAGCGGCGCGAGGGATTGCGGGTAGATCGCGGCGAATCGCGTCAGCCGCTCGGCGACGCGATCCTTCTCGGTCTCGCGGCCGAGCTGCACCGCCATGCCGTTGGAAAGTTTCAACTGCCAGCTGAAACGTGGCGAGAGCATCACGATGCGCGGCTCGAGTGCAATCGGCGCGAGGATGCTGCGGAACGCGGCATAGCTGCGCGCCACTTCAAGCGCCGTGCCGGCCGGACCGGAGAACACCGGCAGTGCGGCAATGCCGGCATCCGCCTCCCTGTAGGCCACGCTGAACACTTCACCGAAGGTGTTCACGAGGCGCCCCTCCTCGGGCTGGCCCCAGCGCGCCAGTGGCACATGCTCTTCCATGCGCACTTCCAGACGATCCGGCCACAGCCGCCGCACTTCGGCGCGACGCACCCAGGGTACGGCCTCGAACAACCCCTGCACCGAGGCGATGTCCATGTTGAAGAAGGTGCCGGCAAGGCGGCCCTGCAGCGCGGCGACCACGTCGGCGCGACGCACATGCCCCAGGTCGCCCTCGATGCGGATGGTCCTGAGCGGAAACAGCGGCGACTCCACCACCAGCTTGAGCCCGCCCCAGGCTGCCAGCAGCGCGGCCAGCGCAAACAGCACGTTGGCGATCATGTTGAGCAGCTTGTGGTCATCCCACATTGGCCGCTCCATCATTTCCGGCGACGTTCCGGCCCTCGCTCAGCATCGCGCCTTCCAGCACGCGCAGGCACAGGTCTTCATAGGAAATCCCCGCATGGCGCGCCGCCAGCGGCACCAGCGAATGATCGGTCATGCCGGGCGAAGTATTGATCTCCAGGAAGTAGGGCTTGCCGGCACGATCCAGCATCAGGTCGGCACGCCCCCAGCCGCGGCAACCCAGCGCATCGAAGGCGCGCAGTGCCTCGGCGCGGATGGCATTCTCCGCCTCGGGCGGCAGGCCGCAGGGCACGATGTAGCGCGTGTCGTTGGCGATGTACTTGGCCTCGTAGTCGTAGAAATCACGCGGCGTCTCCAGGCGGATCAGCGGCAGTGTCTGGCGTCCAAGGATGCCGGCGGTGAACTCCGCGCCCTCGACAAACTGTTCGGCAATCACCAGCGGGTCGTAGTTGGCCGCCAGCGCCCAGGCCTCGGCAAGGTCGCCGGCGCGGCGCACCTTGCTCATGCCCACCGAGGAGCCTTCATTGGCCGGCTTGATCATCAGCGGCAGGCCGAGGCGCTCCACCACGGCGGCGAAATCGCTGTTGCGGTTCAGCAATTCATAGCGCGGCGTCGGCACGCCGCAGGATTGCCAGATCAGCTTGGTGCGCCATTTGTCCATGGCCAGCGCGCTGGCCAGCACGCCCGAACCGGTATAGGGAATGCCGAGAAGCTCGAGCGCGCCCTGCACCGTGCCATCCTCGCCGTAACGGCCATGCAGCGCGATGAAGGCGCGTGCATAGCCGTCCTTCTTCAGGTCGCCCATGGCGCGCTCGGCCGGATCGAAGGCATGCGCATCCACGCCTTTTGCCTTAAGCGCAGCCAGCACCAGGCTGCCGCTTTTCAGCGACACCGCGCGCTCGGCCGAACGTCCGCCGAACAGCACGGCCACCTTGCCCGGTTTGCGCATGTCGGTCATGCCGCCTCTCCAATGATGCGCACCTCAGGCACCAGTTCGATGCCGAAGCGGTCTTTCACTGCCTGCCGCGCATGCGTGATCAGCGCCTCGATGTCCGCGGCCTTTGCCTTGCCGCCCGGATTGACGATGAAGTTCGCGTGCTTCTCGGAAATGCGCGCACCGCCGATCGCAAAGCCCTTCAGCCCGCAGGCCTCCACGAGGCGTGCTGCATGGTCGCCTTCGGGATTGCGGAACACCGAGCCGGCGTTGGGCAGGTTGAGCGGTTGCGTGGCGATGCGTTGCGCCAGCAGCTCGCGGATGCGCGCACGTGCCTTTGTGCCGTCACCGGCGCGGAAGCGGAACCAGGCGCCGAGGAACCATTCGTCGCTGCCGGACTTCAGCGCACAGTGGCGATAGCCGATGTCGTAATCGCCGCGGGTGCGTTCGCGTACGGTGCCGCGACGGTCGATGGTGCGCACACGCTCGACGTACGCCCAGGTTTCCGAACCGTAGCAGCCGGCGTTCATGGCCAGCGCCCCGCCCACACTGCCCGGAACCCCGGCCAGGAACTCGGCGCCTTCGTAGCCATGGGTCGCGGCAAAGCGCGCCACTTTCGGCGATGCGGCGCCCGCCGCAGCGTAGATGCACTCCACATCCATGCCCTCGGGCTGCTCCATGCGCAAGGTCGCGTGCGGGCTGTGCATCTGGATGACGGTGCCCGCGTAACCGCCGTCGCGCACCAGCAGGTTGCTGCCCAGGCCGACGAAGCACAGCGGCTCGCCGGCAGGCAGCGTGCGCAGGAACACTGCAAGGTCGTCGGCATCGGCGGGCGCGTAGCAGCGCGCCGCCCTGCCGCCCGCGCGCCAGCTGACATGGCGCCCCATCGGTTCGTCGGCAAACAGGCGCCCGCGCAGCAGGCCGGGAGCGAAATTGAGCGGCTCGCCCATGTTCATTTCTTCCCGCCCTGCCCGCGCGCTTTTGCCGGCGCTCGCAGTTGCGTTTTCGGTTGCCCCAGATTCCCCGGAACGCCGCCGATGGAACCCGCGCCCATGGTGACCACCACATCACCGTCACGTGCCGCAGCGCGGATTGCCGCCGGCATGTCGGCGATGTTTTCCACGAAGCCGGCACCGCCCTTGCGGTTCTTGCGCTGCGCACAGATCGCCTCATACAGCGCATGGCCATCCTTGCCGGCGATCGGCGCTTCACCGGCGGCATAGACGTCGGCGAGCAGCAGTTCATCGGCGGTGACCAGTACCTCGACAAAACTGTCGAACAGGTCGCGGGTGCGGGTGTAGCGGTGCGGCTGGAATGCCAGCAGCAGGCGCCGTCCGGGGAATGCGCCGCGCAGGGCATCCAGTGTCACGCGCATCTCGACCGGATGATGGCCGTAGTCATCCAGCACCGTGACCTTGCAGCCGGGCCGCAGCACAACATCGCCATAGCGCTGCAGGCGACGGCCCACACCCTGGAAGCCGCGCAGCGCCTTCAGCAGTGCGTCGTCCTTCAGCCCCAGTTCCATGCCCACACCGATCGCGGCGAGCGCATTGGACACGTTGTGCACGCCAGGCAGGTTGAGTTCGACGCGCAGCCGTTCCTTCTGCCCCTTGCGCAGCAGCTTGGGATTCCTCACCACCTCGAAGCGCATGCGCCCGTCGGCGTGCACCAGTTTCTCGGCGCGGATGTCCGCACCGGGGCTGTTCACGCCGTAGGTGAGGATGCGGCGGCTGACCAGCGGGATGATGTTGCGCACCGCCGGGTCATCAAGACACACCACTGCGGCGCCATAGAACGGCAGGCGCTGCAGGAACTCGATGAAGGTGCGCTTCAGCCCTGCGAAGTCGTGGTTATAGGTTTCCATGTGGTCGACGTCGATGTTCGTGACCACCGCAATCACCGGCTGCAGATGGAGGAAGGAGGCATCGGATTCGTCGGCCTCGACCACCAGGAAGTCGCCGTCACCGAGTTGCGCGTGCGAGCCGACGCTGTTCAGGCGCCCGCCGATGACGAAGGTCGGCTTCATGCCTGCAGCGTCGAGCAGGCTGGCCACCAGGCTCGTGGTCGTGGTCTTGCCATGCGTGCCGGCGATCGCAATGCCCTGTTTCAGGCGCATCAGTTCAGCCAGCATCAGCGCCCGCGGCACCACCGGAATGTGTGCGTCGCGCGCCGCCGCCATCTCCGGATTGTCGTGCTTGATCGCGGTCGAAATCACCACCGCGTCAACGCCCTTGACGTTGGCGGCATCGTGTCCGATCACGATCTTCGCACCGGCCTTCTTCAGGCGCTGCGTGGTGCTGCTTTCGGCAATGTCGGAACCGCTCACGCTGTAACCCAGGTTGAGCAGGATTTCGGCAATGCCGCTCATGCCGGCGCCACCGATGCCGACAAAGTGGATTTTCTCGACGCGGTATTTCATGCCGCCGGTTCCTCGCAGATTTCCTCGCAAATGCGCGCCACGCGCCCGGTGGCATCGGCATGCGCCAGGCTGCGCGCCTTCTCCGCCATCGCCAGCAGCCGTTCGCGGCCCAATGAGTTGATCAGTGCTGCCAGCCCCTGCGCCGTCATGTCTTTTTGCTGCATCAGCACCGCTGCTCCCGCATCGGCGAGATAGCGCGCATTGCCGGTCTGATGGTCATCCACCGCATGCGGAAACGGCACCAGGATGCTGGCGACACCGGCTGCGGCGAGCTCCGCAACGGTCAATGCGCCGGCACGGCAGATGACCAGGTCAGCCTGCGCATAGGCGCCCGCCATGTCGTCGATGAAAGCCACGGTGTCGGCATTGATCCCGGCACGCTGGTAGTTGTCCCGCAGCGCCGCGGCATGCTGCACGCCGGACTGGTGCCTGACTTCGGGCCGTATTGCCGCAGGCAGCAGCGCCAGCGCCTGCGGCACGATGTCGTTCAGAGCGGCAGCGCCAAGGCTGCCGCCGATGACCAGCAGTTTGAGCGGCCCCGAGCGTCCGGCAAAGCGCTTCGCCGGCGCGGGCAGTGCGGCGATGTCGGCGCGTACCGGGTTGCCCACGGCCTCAGCTTTGGACAACGCACCGGGAAAGCCGGCCAGCACGCGGTCGGCAACGCGCGCCAGCACACGGTTCGTCAGGCCGGCAACGGAATTCTGTTCGTGGATCACGAGCGGCCGACCGAGCAGCGAAGCCATCATGCCGCCGGGAAAGGCGACGTAGCCCCCCATGCCGAGCACCACATCCGGTTTGTGGGTGCGCAGCGCCCGCGCGGCCTGCCAGAATGCCTTCAGGAGGCGCAGCGGCAACAGCAGCAGGGTGACGATTCCCTTGCCGCGCAGGCCGGAGAATTGCACCGGCACCATGGCGTAACCACGCGAGGGCACAAGCTTCGCTTCCATGCCCGAAGGCGAACCCAGCCAGATCACCTTCCAGCCGCGATCACGCAGGTGGTCCGCGACCGCAAGGCCGGGGAAGACATGTCCGCCGGTGCCGCCGGCCATGATCATGATGGTCATCACACTGCCTGGCCGCGCGCCATCTGCCGGCCCTCCCAGTCGATGCGCAACAGGATCGCGATGGCGATGCAGTTGGCAAGGATGCCGCTGCCGCCGAAGCTCATCAGCGGCAGGGTCAATCCCTTGGTGGGCAGCACGCCCATGTTCACGCCCATGTTGATGAAGGCCTGCACGCCCAGCCAGATGCCGACACCCTGCGCCACCAGCGCGGAGAACGGCCGTTCCAGGTTCACCGCCTGGCGGCCGATCGCAAAAGCGCGCAGCACCAGCCAGGTGAAGAGCACGATGACCAGCGTCACGCCGGCCAGGCCCAGTTCCTCGGCGATCACCGCCAGCAGGAAGTCGGTATGCGCCTCGGGCAGGTACTCCAGTTTTTCGACGCTGGCCCCCAGGCCCACGCCGAGGAATTCCCCGCGGCCGAAGGCGATCAGCGCATGCGACAGCTGATAGCCCTTGCCGAACGGATCGGACCAGGGGTCCATGAAGCCGAAGATGCGCTGCATGCGGTACGGCGAGGTCAGCACCAGCGCGGCGAAGCCGAAAGCCAGCATCACCATGAGTCCGGCAAACCATTTGCCGTTCATGCCGCCGAGGAACAGGATGCCCATGGCGATCGAGGTGATCACCACGAACGCGCCGAAGTCCGGCTCGCGCAGCAGCAGCCAGCCCACCACCAGCATGACACCCAGCATCGGCAGCAGGCCGCGCCTGAAGCTGTGCATCAGCGCCGCTTTCCGCACCGTGTAGTCGGCGGCGTACAGCACCGCGGCAAGTTTCATGAACTCCGAGGGCTGCAGGTTCATGAAGCCGAAGAACAGCCAGCGCCGCGCACCGTTCACCTCGCGCCCCAGGCCCGGCAGCAGCACCAGGATCAGCGCAAGGACGCCGCCGATGAACAGGTAGGGCGCGGCGCGCTGCCACAGGCGCATCGGCACCTGGAACACCATCATCGCGGCCACCAGTCCGATGAACAGGAACAGCAGGTGGCGCAGCAGGAAGTAGTTGGCGCGATTGCCGGTGAAACGCGACGCCTCGGCCATGGCGATCGACGAGGAATACACCATGATCAGGCCCAGCGTCAGCAGCAGCAGCGCCGACCACAGGAGCCCGGCATCATATTCGGCCACGGCCTGGCGCACGCCGGCGGCAGCCCTGCGCGAGCCGGGCTTGGTGGCTGCGGCGGGACCGAAGCCGAGCGTGCCGAACAATTTCAATGCGCGTTCAAGCATGGCTGCGTGCCTCCACCGCTTTGCGGAACACCTCACCGCGATGCCCGTAATTGCGGAACATGTCGAAGCTGGCGCAGGCCGGCGACAACAGCACGACGTCGCCCGGCCGGGCATGTGCCGCTGCTGCGTCCACCGCCTCTTCCATGCCGGCAGCATGGGTGACGGCGATGCCGGAGCCGGAGAGCGCCTATTCAATGAGCAGCGCATCGCGCCCGATCAGCACCACGGCGCGCGCAGCGCGCGCGGCGGCGTCCTTCAGAGGCGAGAAATCCTGGCCCTTGCCTTCGCCGCCGGCGATCAGCACGACGCGGGTCGCACCCGATGCTAGGCCCGCCAGGGCGGCGACGGTGGACCCGACATTCGTGCCCTTGGAGTCATCGTAGTAGCGCACGCCGTCACGCTCGCCGACCAGTTCGACGCGGTGCGGCAGGCCGCGGAATTCGCGCAGCGCGGCGAGCAGCGGCTGACGTGGCAGACCGATCGCGCGGCACAGTGCCAGGGCAGCCAGCGCATTGGCGGCATTGTGGCGACCGGCAATCTGCAGGCCCTTCACCGCCATCAGTGTTTCACGTCCCTCGGCCAGCCAGTCCTCGCCATTGACATTGACCAGACCGAAATCCCCCGACTCTTCGGCAGGCGCATCCAGGCCGAAAGTCACGATGCGCCGTCCGGGCTGCGCCATGGCGAGGCTGTCCGGGTCGTCACGATTGAGCACCTGCACGCCCGATCCCTGGAAGATGCGCGCCTTGGCGGCACCATAGGCGCGCATGCCCTCATAGCGGTCGAGATGGTCTTCGCTGAGGTTGAGCATGACGGCAGCGTCAGCCGCCAGCGTTTCGGTCGATTCCAGCTGGAAGCTGGACAGTTCCAGCACCCAGGCTTCGGCAGGCCTGTTCGCCGCCTCGCGCGACGCCAGCGCATCGAGCACGGCCGGGCTGATGTTGCCGGCAACCTCGGCGTCCAGGCCCGCCGCGCGGCACATCGCACCGGTCAGCGTGGTCACCGTGGTCTTGCCGTTGGTGCCGGTGATGGCAATGACACGCGGCCGGCCCGCTTCGCCGGCAGCAGGCAGTGAACGCGCGAACAGCTCCACATCGCCGATGACCGGCACGCCGTGCGCCATGGCTTCCTGCACCTGCGCGGTTTCGCGCGGCACGCCGGGGCTGATCGCGATCAGGTCCACGCCCTCGAAACTGGCATCGCTCCAGGCCCCCAGATGCAGCTCGACGGAGGGCAGCGCGCGTGACAGGTCCGCCACGCCGGGCGGCTGCGTGCGCGAATCGGCAACGCGCAGCCGCGCGCCGCGGCCCGCCAGCCACTTCGCCATGGACAACCCCGATTCGCCGAGTCCGAGCACCAGCACCCTCTTTCCGTTCACGTTCAAGTCTTAAGGCAGCCGGAGGCACATCAATGCCACCGCATTCAAT
This sequence comes from uncultured beta proteobacterium, assembly GCA_903928055.1. Classification (GTDB taxonomy): domain Bacteria; phylum Pseudomonadota; class Gammaproteobacteria; order Burkholderiales; family SG8-39; genus CAIYPG01. The sequence goes on from CAIYPG010000141.1 coordinate 13,368, forward strand.
AATTTATTATTATCAAAATCAAAAATCATGCTTTTATTAAAGCAAATTCATCAAGAAATTGTAATCAGCGCAATTTAAGTGTCGACAATCCGAACAGCACCAGCATCATGGTGATGATCCAGAACCGGATGACGACCTGTGACTCTTTCCATCCACCGAGTTCATAGTGGTGATGGAGTGGCGCCATGCGGAAAATGCGCTTGCCGCCGCTGTACTTGAAATAGGCCACCTGCAGCATCACCGACAGGGTCTCGGCCACGAACACGCCGCCCATGATGAAAAGCACGATTTCCTGGCGCACGATCACCGCCACCGTGCCAAGGGCCGCACCCAGCGACAGCGCGCCGACATCGCCCATGAACACTTCGGCCGGATAGGCGTTGAACCACAGGAAGCCGAGGCCCGCCCCGGCGAGTGCGGTGCAGAACACCAGCAGTTCACCGGCACCGGGAATGTAGGGAAACAGCAGGTACTTCGAGTACACCGCATTGCCGACCACGTAGGCGAAGATGCCAAGCGCGCTTGCCACCATCACCGCCGGCATGATGGCGAGGCCGTCGAGGCCGTCGGTGAGGTTCACGGCATGGCTGGTGCCGACGATCACGCAGTAGGTGAGCGCAATGAAGCCGAAGACACCGAGCGGATAGGCGACGTTCTTGAAGAACGGCACGATCAGGTCGGCCTTCGGGGGCAGGTTCATCTCGAAGCCGCTCTTCATCCACTCGAGGAACAGATCGAGGATCTTCTCGTTGCCCGGCACCGACACCGCAAAGGCCAGGTACACCGCGGCGGCGAATCCGATCAGCGAGGACCAGAAGAACTTGGCCCGCGCCGACAGTCCCTTGGGATTGCGGTAGACCACCTTGCGGTAATCGTCCACCCAGCCGATTGCGCCGAAGCCGAAGGTCACGATCAGCACCACCCAGATGAAGCGATTGGAGAGATCGGCCCACAGCAGCGTCGTGATCAGGATCGCGATCAATACCAGCGCGCCGCCCATGGTTGGCGTGCCCGCCTTGGTCAGGTGCGACTTCGGGCCGTCATCGCGCACCGACTGGCCGATCTTGTAGGCGGTGAGCTTGCGGATGACAACCGGCCCGGCGATCAGCGAAATCGCCAGCGCGGTGAGGCAGCCCATGACGGCGCGCAGCGTGATGTAGTTGAACACGCCAAACGCGCGGTAGTCCTGGGACAGCCACTGGAACAATGCAAGTAACATCAGTGCGCCCCTTCGTTATTGTCGTTGGCGGCTGCGGCGGCATCGGTCAGCGCGGAAACCACGCGCTCCATGCGCATGAAGCGCGAGCCTTTCACCAGCACTGTGGCGCCGGGCCTGTCGCACAGAGCGACTGTGGCCAGCAGATCCTCGATGCGTTCAAAATGCCGGGCGCCTTCACCGAAGGCGGCAGCAGCATCCCTGGTGGCACTTCCGATCAGCAGCAATCCGGCAACGCCGCGCTCATGCGCGTAGCGTCCGATCTCGGCGTGGAAGGCCGGCCCCTGTCCGCCCACTTCGCCCATGTCGCCCAGCACCAGCACGCGCGGCCCGTCCACCATGGCCAGCACGTCAATCGCGGCGCGCACCGAATCCGGATTGGCGTTGTAGGTGTCGTCGATCACCACGGCGCCATGGCGGCCCTGCTTGCGCTGCAGGCGCCCCTTGACGGCATTGAATGTCGACAGCCCCCGCGCCACCGCGCCCAGGCTGGCGCCGGCAGCAGTCGCTGCGGCAGCAGCGGCCACCGCATTGCGCACGTTGTGCAACCCGGGCACCTGCAGCGAGAAGCTGACGTCCCCCTCGGGCGTGTCGAGGATGATGTCGCTGCCAAAGCCGGTGAGCTGGTGGCGCCCGGTCACCGCAGCCGACAGCCGGTGGTTGATGCTGAAATCACGCACGCTGCGATCGCCGGGAACGACGCCGCGCCAATACTCGGCATATTCGTCGTCGGCATTGATCACGGCAGTGCCGCCCGGCTGCAGTGCGCCGAACAGCGCGCCGTGCTCATGCGCCACGTCTTCCACGCTCGCCATGAATTCCTGGTGCTCGCGCTGCGCGTTGTTGACCAGCGCCACGGTGGGTGAGGTGATCGCGGCCAGCTCGCGCGTCTCGCCCGGATGGTTCATGCCGACTTCGATGACGGCGGCCGCATGCGTTTCGCGCAAACGGAGCAGCGTCAGCGGCAGGCCGATGTCATTGTTGAAATTACCCGCCGTGGCCAGCACGGCGTCCGCGCCGAAATGCGCGGCCAGAATCGCCGCAATCATTTCCTTGACAGTGGTCTTGCCGTTGGAGCCGGCCACTGCGACCAGCGGAATGTCGAAGCGCGCACGCCAGCATCCGGCCAGCGCACCCAGCGCGCGGCGCGTATCGCCGACCACGATGGCAGGCAATCCGGCGGCTTCAGGGCTCTTCGCGCCGGCCTCGTCGATCATCACCGCCGCGGCACCGCGCTCACGCACTGCGCCGAGAAAGTCATGGCCGTCAAAGCGCTCGCCGCGCAGCGCCACAAACAGCGCGCCGGGTTCCAGGGAACGGCTGTCGGTGGAGACCGACAGGAAGCGTGCATCCGCAGTACTGCGTGCGCCGACGCTTTTTGCGTTGATCGCGCGGGTGGCCTCGACGGTGCTCATCATGCCGCCGCCTTCCATTCCTGCAATGCCAGTGCTGCTTCAGCCGTATCCGAGAACGGCAGCTTGCGCCCCATGATCTCCTGATAATCCTCATGGCCCTTGCCGGCCAGCAACACGACATCACCGGCATTCGCATCGGCCAGCGCCAGCCGTATCGCGGCGGCGCGGTCTGTCTCAACAGTCACGCTGCCTGCCACCGCAGGCGGAATACCCTCGAGGATCTGCGCCAGGATTTCCGCAGGCTCTTCACTGCGCGGATTGTCGCTGGTGAGCACGATGCGTTCGGCATGGCGTGCCGCGACCGCGCCCATCAGCGCGCGCTTGCCGCGGTCGCGCTCGCCGCCACAGCCGAACACGCAGACCAGGCGGCCGCCGCTTCCACCGCACTCCGCGCGCACGGAATCCTTCAACGCCACCAGTGCCTTCTCGAGCGCATCCGGTGTGTGGGCGAAATCCACCACGACCAGCGGCCGGCCGTTGCCGCCGAGCCGCTGCAGGCGTCCCGGCACGGGCTCCAGCCGGGCCAGCGCGGCGGTGGCCGCATCAAAGGGCACGCCCGACACCAGCATGGTGGAGAGCACGCCGAGCAGGTTGGCCACGTTGAAGCGGCCGAGCAGCGCGCTGTCGATGCGCGCCTCGCCCCAGGAACTCTTCACGACGAAGGAGATGCCCTGCGCGCCGACGTTGACGTTGTGCGCCTCCATCCAGCCTTCGAGGCCGGCACGCTGCGCCACGCCTTCGAAAACGCTGTAGCCGATGCGATTCACGCTGGTCCTGTCCGGACGCCCGGACAGGAGGCGCGCAATCTGCACGCCCTGCACATCGTCCATGTTGAGGATGGCATGGCGCAGGCCGGGCATCTCGAACAGTTTCTGCTTGGCGCGCGCGTAGCTTTCCATGTCACCGTGGTAATCCAGGTGGTCGCGCGACAGGTTCGTGAACAGCGCGGCCCCGAACTCCACGCCGTTGACGCGCCCCTGTTCCAGTCCGATCGAGGACACCTCCATGGCCACGCCCTGTGCGCCGTCGGCGAGCAGTTCCGCAAGCGAGCGGTGCAGCAGCACGGGATCGGGCGTGGTGTTCACACCCGCCACCAGCCTGCCCTTCAGGCCGATGCCCAGCGTGCCGACCACCGCGGTGCGCGCACCGCAGGCGGTGCAGGCCTGTGCCAGCCACTGCGAGCAGGAAGTCTTGCCATTCGTGCCGGTGACGCCAATCGTCCACAGTCGCTGGGTCGGACGACCATACACCTCATGGGCAAGATAGCCGGCGAGGTCACGCAACCCCTTTACCGCGATCGAGGGCAGGTTCCACGCCGGGTTCCAGCTGTAGTCCTCGGCTTCGTAGAGCACGGCTGCCGCTCCCGCAGCCACCGCCGCACCGATATGGCGACGGCCATCATCGCGCGCGCCGGGCCACGCGAGGAACACTTCGCCGGGCTTCAGTGCGCGACTGTCGGTGGCCAGTCCACCGCCCTTACCGTTGGCGGCCAGGCCGACACCGACGCCCTGCGCGCCGAGTTGCGCAAGCAACTGCAGGGCCTGGTCGTTCATGGACGAGAGGGCAGGCATCGCGGTCAGATGCTTTCCTTGACTTCCTCGCCAGCGGCGGGAAGGACGATGGGTTTCATCGGTGCATCGGGCGGCACGTCGAGCGCGCGCAACGCACCCTCCATCACCTTGGCGAACACCGGCGCCGCAACCGAGCCGCCGTAGTACTGGCCGTCAGCGGCCTCATCGATCATCACGGCAATCACCAGGCGCGGATTCGACACCGGCGCGAAGCCGACAAACGAGGAGATGTATTTGTTCGCGGCATAGGCGCCGTTCTCCTGCTTGTGCGCGGTGCCCGTCTTGCCGGCGACGCGATAGCCCATGATCTGGGCGCGTGGCGCGGTCCCGCCGGGACTGACCACCGACTCCAGCATGGCGCGCACTTCGCGCGCCGTTTCGGCGGAGATCACGTTCTGTGCCGGCGGAGGGGTATCCACCTTGACCAGCGAAATCGGCACCAGGTCACCGTCGCGCGCAAAAATCGAATAGGACCGCGCCAGCTGGACGAGGCTGACCGAAATGCCGTGCCCATAGGCCATGGTGGCCTGTTCGATCGGCTTCCAGGTCTTGGCCGGACGCACGCGACCCGTGACTTCACCCGGGAAGCCCAGCTTCGGCGCCAGCCCGAAACCAACTGCATTGAAGGTGTTCCACATCGACTCGGCCGGCAGGTTCAGCGCGATCTTCGCGGCGCCGACGTTGGAGGATTTCTGGATCACCTGCGACACGCTGATCAGCCCCTCGGCGTGGGCATCATGGATCGTGGCCTTGCCGATCGTGAGGCTGCCCGGCGCGGTCTGGATCATGGTCTGGGGCGTGACACGGCCCTCTTCCAGTGCCGTGGCAATCGTGAAAGGCTTGAGCGTGGAGCCCGGCTCGAAGGTATCGGTGACGGCGCGATTGCGCAGGCTGCCGCCGGTCAGTTGCGCGCGGTTGTTCGGGTTGTAGGTGGGGAAATTCGCCAGCGCCAGCATTTCGCCCGTATTGATGTCGAGCACGACGATGCCACCCGCCTTGGCGCGGTGCTGCTCGATGGCCTCCTTCAACTGGCCGAAGGCCAGGGTCTGGATGCGCGCATCCAGCGCCAGCGTCAGGTCGTGGCCCTCCTGCGCCGCCTTGATGGACTGCATGTCCTCGACGATCTGGCCACGGCGGTCCTTGATGACGCGGCGGCTGCCGGCCTTGCCGGCGAGTTGCTCCTGGAAGGCGAGTTCCACGCCCTCCTGGCCGATGTCCTCGGCACCGGTGAATCCGAGCACATGCGCCATGACGTCTCCGCCCGGGTAGTAGCGGCGGTATTCGCGACTCTGGAACAGGCCGGCGATGCGCAGCTCGGCGATCCGGTCGGCGGTCTCCGGCGGAATCTGCCGTTTCACATAGACGAAATCGCGGCTGGTATCGCTGACCCGCTTCTCGATTTCCTGCGGCGGCATTTCCAGAAGCGCGGCCAGCTTGCCCAGCTGCGCCTTGTCCATTTGAACTTCATCGGGAATGGCCCAGACCGATTTCACCGGCGTGGAAATGGCAAGCGCCTCGCCATGGCGATCGGTGATGCGGCCGCGATTGGCAGTGATCTCGATCACGCGGCTGTAACGCGACTCGCCCTTGGCCTGCAGGAAATCATTGTTCCAGCCCTGCAGGTACACGGCGCGGCCCGCAAGCACGACAAAGCCCGACATGAAGGCCAGCAGCAGCAGGCGTGAGCGCCATACCGGCAGGCGCAGGGTGAGGACGGGACTCGCCGCGAAGTTCACGGTGCGGCGCTCCCGGTTGCATTGGAACCCGCCACACTGCGGGGTGCCAGTTCAATCATCTGCACCCGGCCCGATTCGGGCGGCCGCATGCGCAGGGACTGCCGCGCAATCTTCTCGACGCGGGCATGCATCGCCCAGGTGCTCGACTCCAGTTGCAACTGGCCGTATTCGACATCGAGCTGGCGCGACTGTTCCTGCGCCTCGCCCAATTCGATGAAGAGCTTCCTCGCCTTGTGCTGCGAAGTGACCAGTCCCAGCGCGCAGGCCGTGAAGAACGCCAGCAGGATGAGGCTCACGCGCGCCATGCATCGCCACCTTTTTCCGGCTCTTTGGTCGGTTGCGCCACTGATTGCAATGCGGTCTTCTCAGCAACCCTTAGGGTGGCGCTGCGCGCACGCGGGTTGCGCTTCACCTCGTCTGCAGAGGCGCGCACTGCACGGCCGATGAGGCGCAGCCGCGGCTGCGGCAACTGCGAGGCCTTGAGCGGCAGGCGCTTCGGAATGTCGGTCTCAGGATGCGCCTGCCCCTGGAAGAAACGCTTCACGATGCGGTCCTCCAGCGAATGGAAACTGATCACCGCCAGCCGTCCGCCTGGCCTGAGGACATCAAGCGCCTGGGGCAGCATCAGCGACAACTCTTCAAGCTCCTGATTGATGTGAATCCGTACAGCTTGAAACGTCCGCGTCGCCGGATCGAAGCCCGGTTCACGCGTCCGGACGGCCTTACCCACGAGATCGGCAAGTTGCCCGGTGCGGTGTAGAGGCGCTCCTGACCGAGCAGCAACAATCGCCTTTGCAATCTGTTTAGCAAACCGTTCTTCGCCATAGCGCTCCACGACCTCCCTGATTTCTGCTTCGTCCGCGATCGCCAGCCACTCCGCCGCCGTCTGTCCCGTGCTTCTGTCCATACGCATGTCAAGCGGCCCGTCCATGCGAAAGCTGAATCCCCGCTCACGCTCGTCCAGTTGCGGCGAGGACACGCCCACATCGGCGAGCACCCCGTCCACCGCCGCCACGCCCTGCTCTTCCAGCACGCGCTTCAATTCGCCAAAGCGCGCATGCACCAGCACCAGCCGTGCATCCTTCCATTCGCGACCAGCGGCAATCGCCTCCTCGTCGCGGTCCAGTGCAATCAGCCTTCCCGTCGGGCCCAGTCGCTCGAGGATCAGCCGCGAATGGCCGCCGCGCCCGAAGGTCGCATCGACATAGGTGCCATTGCGGCGCGCGTTGTCTTCAGCGCTGCCAATGGAAAGGGCATCGACTGCTTCCTGGACCAGAACAGGCGAGTGAATGGGGGCATGCGCGGTCACAGCGAAAAACTGTCGGTGCCGGGTGGCGGCGTGGTGCTCGCCAGGCTCATGGCGCCGGCCAGCTTCTGCTGCCAGGCCTCCACGTCCCAGAGTTCGAAATGGCTGCCCTGGCCGATCAGCATCACGTCTTTTTTCAGGCCGGCGAACTTGCGCAGCGCCGGCGACACGAGCAGACGGCCTTGCGCATCAGGTGCCAGTTCCTCGGCAAAGCCGATCAGCAGGCGCTGCCACGACCGCGCTTCCGCGCTGAAACTGGGGAGCGACTGGATGCGGGAGACGATGGGCTCCCAGGCAAGACGGGGGTAGAGCAGCACGCAGCCGTCAGGGTGTGCGGTGAGCACAACGGCGCCACCGCCGGAGACCAGCGCGTCGCGATGCCGGGTCGGCACTGCAAGCCGCCCTTTCGCGTCGAGACTGAGTTCTGTGGCCCCCTGAAACATGCTTTCCCCTGAGCGCAGGAAAACCGGAGGAATTCTCCAATTTTTCCCACTAAATTCTACTTATTCCCACTTTAGTGGAAAGATTTAGGAGGGTCAAGCAAGAAATGCAAAAAAATGTAGGCGAGACAGGGACTTAAGTCACTTTTCTCAGAAAGTTCTTGGAAAAAATAGTCTTATAAATCAATGTCAATTACACCACAACTGCAAGTGATTTATTAAGACTCTACGGGATAAGGTGGCAAAAATCTCCCACCTTTGGGGGAATTTGGCTGCCGGCAGCACCGACGAATGCATCCGCACGGCCCCAGGAAAGGGCCATGCTCGTCACGACAAGGGGACCTGCGACGTTACGCCGCGCACTTCAGGAGAAAAGCGCGGCGGAAGCGCGGCGCTTCAGTGCAGGTGCTTTTTGCCAGCGGCAGTCCGTACCGTCGGCGCGCCGGTGCCGCGCGCCACCGTGGTGTCCAGCGCCGAACCGGTTGTGTTCCAGCGACGCTCGAACAACTGGTGCACGAGCTGCAGCACCTCGCCGATTTCGCCTTCGGCGAAATGCCGCGACATCAGCGCGGAAACATCCTCGATCATGCTGCGCCGCTGCTCTTCCTGTATCGCTTCCTGCGAAGGACCGACAAAGGCCATGGTGCGCTCGTCGCGCCCATCCTCGTGGTAGTAGGTCACCTCAACGCCAACGGCCTGCTCCGCATAGCTGCACAGCGCCTCGAACGCCGACTCCAGTGCGCGCTGGAAATTGCGCCCGACCCAGCCGGTCCAACAGATATCGAGCACGCGCCGGCGGCGATCGAACACCACGCCGGGCTCGTCCTGGTGCGCGCTGCGCGCATCCGCAAGGCCGTCAAGGTCGACGTAATCGAACCACGACCGCAGGGCCTGCTCGACCTCCGCCTGGGTTACGCCGTTCTTGAGGGCAACGACGCCATGGACGTGGACTTCGGTATGCATGGAAAACTCCTGGTGGCCGCCGATGGGTGCCGCGCCCGACAAATGGCGGCAATGGCGGAAATGAAGCGGAATATGAGTTGAATGCTAAGGCTGCAAGGCCGGCAATTCAACCCTTATTTTCACAGGCCAAATTGCCAAACCGCCGACAGAAAAGCGCCCTGCCGCTGCAGTCAGGCCTTGGGCGCGGCGCGACTCTTGTCCAGCACCGTCATCGCCGTGGCCATGACGCCCGCCACATCGGCAACATTGGTCGGAATGATCATGGTGTTGTTCGTGCGTGCGAGTTGAGCGAAGGCAAGGATGTACTGCTCGGCAATCTTCAGGTTCGCCGCCTGCGCGCCGCCTTCCTTGCCGATCGCCGCAGCAACCGATTCAACCGCCGCCGCAGTGGCCTCGGCGACCAGGCGCAATGCCGTCGCATCACCCTGCGCCTTGTTGATCTTCGCGGTCTTGTCGCCTTCGGACTTCAGCACCGCGGCCTGCTTCTCGCCCTCGGCGACATTGATTTCCTGCTGCTTCTCGCCCTCGGACTTGGCGATCAGCGCGCGCTTCTCGCGCTCGGCCGTTATCTGCTGCTGCATGGAGCGCAGGATCGCCTCGGGCGGGGTGATGTTCTTGATTTCGTAGCGCAGCACTTTCACGCCCCAGCTGCGCCCGGCCTCATCAAGCACGGCCACCACCTGGCGGTTCATTTCATCGCGACTCTCGAAAGTCTTGTCCAGTTCCATCTTGCCGATTTCGGAGCGCAGCGCAGTCTGCGCGAGCTGGGTGATCGCGGCAATGTAATTCGAGGAACCATAGGACGCGAGGCGTGGATCGGTCACCTGGAAATAGATCACGCCATCGACCGCAAGCTGGGTGTTGTCCCTGGTGATGCAAACCTGCTCGGAAACGTCGAGCGGAACCTCCTTGAGCGAATGCCGGTAGGCCACCTGGTCAATGAAGGGAATGATGACGTTCAGGCCGGGCTCGAGGATGGCGTGGAATTTTCCGAGCCGTTCCACCACCCAGGCATTCTGCTGCGGCACGACGCGCACGCCCTCGACCACGAACACCACGACCACGGCAAGCACAAAAAACGGGATGGTGAACGAGCGAGTCATCTCGATCGAGGAAATGACAATCGTCGCGATGACGACGCCGATCAGTTTTGGGAACATGTGGCCTCCTCCGGAAGTTCAGACGGTGTGCAGCAGGAAATTGCAGAATTGGAACGGTTGCCGATCAGGCGGGGCGCGTCCTGGTGATCCTGAGCGTATTGCCCTCGACGGCAGCGACGTAGAACATGTCTCCGGACAATGCTTCGCCGACCGCGCCGGGGTCGCCTTCAAATACGGCCTCCCAGGATGCATCGCGATAGCGTACGCGCGCATGGCCGGCGGACCGATTCACCCAGGATTCGAAACTCACCGGCTGGCCCCGGTCCAGCGGCCTCATCGGAGCAGTGTTGCGCGACAGCCGGTGCTTGGATACCAGGAACACACCCGCCAGCGCCACGAGCGCGGCAGCCAGCGCCTGCACCCAGAACGCCACGCCCAGCACCGCGGCGGCTCCGCCGGCAAATGCGGCAACGCCCAGCACCAGCAGGTAGAAGGTGCCCGTGACCATTTCCAGGAACACCAGCACGAAGCCCGCAGCCAGCCAGGCGATATATGGTTCGATCGGCAACATGGAATGGCCATCATACCCGATCACCCCGCGGGAATTCCGATCACATTTCATAATTCCGACACATAGTGCCGTCATCATGTCATCCACCACAGGACTGACATGGCCATCAATACCGCATTTCTTCAAACCGGCAACAATCCCGCAGCACTGCATGCGACGGCGGAATTCCCGCCGGAAGCCGCACCGCGCAAGGTGCGCTCGCTGTTTCTCTCCGACATCCACCTCGGCACCCGCGCCTGCCAGGCCGACCGGCTGCTCGATTTCCTGAGGCAGTACGATTGCGACAACCTGTTCCTGGTCGGCGACATCGTCGATTTCTGGGCCCTGAAGCGCGGCATCTACTGGCCCGAGACCCACAACACCGTGGTGCAGAAAATCCTTCGCCGCGCCCGCCACAACGTGAAGGTGGTGTACGTGCCGGGCAACCACGATGAGGCGCTGCGCGACTACATCGACTCCGCGTTCGGCGACATCACCGTGCATCGCGACTACGTGCATACCGGTGCGGACGGACGGCGCTATGCGCTGATCCACGGCGACGAATACGACCAGGTCACCACCTATGCGCGCTGGCTGTCGGTGCTGGGAGACGTGTCCTACCATGCGCTGGTCAACCTCAATCGGGCGCTGTCCCTGGTGCGGCGCAAGCTCGGCGTATCCGGCCACTGGTCGCTTGCCGACTATGCCAAGCGCAATGTGCTGAAGGCGGTGAGTTTCATCGGCGATTTCGAGCATGCCGTGGCTAAGAACATCCGCCAGCGCAACCTGGATGGCGTGATCTGCGGGCACATCCACACGCCGGTGATCAAGCGCATCGACGGCGTGCTGTACTTCAACTGCGGGGACTGGGTGGACAGCTGCACCGCCATCGTCGAGCATCCCGACGGCCGCATGGAACTGGTCCGCCACCTGCAGATACACGCCCCCGGACAGCCGGAAATCATGGCGCTGGCTGAATCTGTGGCTGCCTGACCCCCGCTCCAGTTTCGCCCCCCTTCACCTGCCCCCCCCGCACGCACTCCGTTAAACTCCCGGCATTG
>CAIYPG010000142.1 GCA_903928055.1 uncultured beta proteobacterium
TGCAATCCATACGTGGCGGATTATTGGTCGAGGAGCCGCTATTCCTCGGCTTCGATCTTGAGGTCAGCCTTCAGCTTCTTCCACTGCGCGACTTCCTTGACCAGCACCTTCCTGAACTCATCCGGCGTGCTGCCGATCGCAGTGATTGCGTCTTTCTCAAGCGATGCGGCCAGATCCGGTGCCTTGACCGCCTTGGCCAGTTCCTGGCTGAACTTGTTGACGATCGCCGGCGGCGTCGCAGCCGGAGCTAGCACGCCGAGCCAGCTCGGGTACTCGTAGTCCGGGAAGCCCAGTTCGGCAATTGTCTTCACGTCCGGCATGACCGGGATGCGATTGCCGGACAGCAGTGCCAGGGCCTTCATCTTGCCGGCTTTGATCTGCGGTGCACCGGTGCCGAGCGAGATGGGGGCCACATCAATGCGGCTGGCAATCAGGTCGATCACATACGGTGCCGAGCCCTTGTAGTGGATGAAGGTCACTTCCGTGTTCGTGAGCTGATGCAGCCACGCCCCGACCAGATGGGTGACGCCACCCTTGGCGGCGGTGCCCCAGTTGATTTTCCCCGGATTGGCCTTGGCGTAGGCAATGTATTCCTGATAGCTGTTTGCCGGGAAATCGCCGCGCACCATCAGGAACATGGCGCGTTTGGTGACGATGGAAACGGGGGCGAAGTCCCTGATTGTGTCGTAAGGCAGGTCGGGGGTGAAGGCTGGCAGGATGGCAAGGCCCGAGGCGGAAATCAGGTAGGTATAGCCATCCGGCTTGGATTTCACCACGTACTGGTTGCCGATGACCGTGTTGCCGCCGGCCTTGAAGTCGATGACGAAGGTCTGGCCCAGGCTGGCATACAGTTTTTCCTGGTAGGGGCGGAACTCGCGATCGCCGGGGCCGCCGCTGGTGAGCGGGATGATCATGGTGACCGGGCGGTTCGGCCAGCTGGCCGCCGCGTTCTGTCCGAAGGAAGGCGCCGGGGCAAGAACGGACAGCGCAGTGCCGATGAGTATCAGTTTTTGTATGACTTTCACGGTTCCTCCATTACGCAGGGCTTTTCCTGCATTCTTGTATGGTGTTGCGTGGTGCGCCCGACGATGATCTGCAGATGAAATCTGCGGCAAACCTTACCGCTTCGACTGAACGGCTGCAATACGATTTAGCCGAATGACCCATTCACTTGGGGCGTGTTCGGATATTCGTATGTGCGGGTTCTGTAGATTGCAGCGTGTGTCATTCCACACAACGGTACGACGGCTTATGCAGGTTGGGTGAGGCCGTTGAGGATGAAGTCCTCGATGATGGGCGCCAGCTCGTTCGGGCGCTCGAGATGCATCATGTGGCCGGTGTCCTCGAACCAGACCTCCCGGCGGTTCTGAAAACAGGCGAAGCGGTCGGGACCGGTCGCGCCGGGTGTGAGGTCCTTGGCGCGCAGAATGGCGCCGCCCTGGCGCGCGAGCAGGATCAGCGTGGGGGCGGTGATGGCGAGCCAGGCGGCCATTGCTTCCTCCAGTCGGTTGCTGATGTCCATGCCGTCATTGAGCGTGTGTGCCGGGTCATGCCTGAGCTTGACACCGCCGCCTTCCGCCGGCGTGCTCCACTGTCCGGCGATGAAGGCGATGCGATCGGCGGGCACGCGCGGATTGGCGCGTTGCAGCCGCGCCTCCAGTTCGCCCTGTGACGCATAGGTCGGCGCCGCGAGCGGCTTGCGGATGCGGTTCATCCAGCGCTGGTAGCGATGCAGCACATCCGCCGGCGTGCCGGGCTTGGCGCCATAGGCATCGATGTTGACGAGGCGGGCGATGCGATCCGGGCGCAGGCCGGAATAGACGCAGGCCACGTTCGCGCCGAAGCTGTGGGCAACGAGATTCACCTGTCCTTCAGGCTGGAAGTGCCGCAGCAACTGGTCGAGGTCGCCGAGGAAATCGCCATACCAGTAGGTGTCGCTGCCGCTCCATTGGGTTTCGCCATAGCCACGCCAGTCCGGCGCAATCACATGCCAGTCACCCTGCATTGCATCCACCAGGAACTGAAAGGAGGCCGAGGTATCCATCCAGCCATGGATCAGGAACAGCTTGGGTGCACCTTCGCGGCCCCAGGTGCGCAGGTGGTAACGCAACCCGCGTACATTGATGAAGAGCGACCTGCCCGGCTTCACGCGGCAACCGCTTTATCGCCGGCGGTGGTGCCTGGAAAAAAATCCTCGATCAGGCGCGCCAGTTCTTCCGGGCGCTCCAGGTGGACCATGTGGCCGGTGTCGTCCAGCCATACTTCCTTGCGGGTGCGGTAGCACGCCAGGCGTTGTTCCAGCCGGCCATCGCTCAGATCCGCGACGCGCCGCCTGGGCGAGCCGTCGCGGGCAATCAGCCATAGCACTGGCGCGGTGATGGCGCGCCAGCACGCCATGGAGTCATCCAGGCGATTGCTGAAATGCGTGCCGTAGTTGGTGGCGTGCGAAGGGTCGCTGAGCATGGCGATGCCACCGTGCCCGTCTTCGCGTGCCAGGTGTCGTGCCAGCCAGGCAATGCGCGGTGCGGACACCCTGGGGAACTGCTTGTGCAGCCGCTGTTCCAGCGCTGCGAAGGATGCATAGTGGCCAAAGCGCTTTCCCTCGCGCACCAGCTTGAGGAAGTGCGCCCATCGCGCCGGTGCGCCCTCCGGCTGGAAGTCGCGTGAGCCAAAGCCATCGATGTTGAACAGGCCTGCGACGCGCTGCGGCCGCACGCCGGCGTAGACGCAGGCGACCCCCGCGCCGAAACTGTGCGCTACCAGGTTGACCGGCACATCCGCCTGGAAATGGTCGAGCAGGTGCTCCAGGTCGGCGAGAAATTCCGGAAACCAGTAGGTGTCGGTGCCTGCCCATTGCGTGAGGCCATAGCCTCGCCAGTCCGGCGCGAGCACGTTCCAGTCGCGGCTGAGTGCGTCGACGGTGAACTGGAAGGACGCGGAACAGTCCATCCAGCCGTGCAGCAGGAAAAGTTTGGGCGCATCTTTGCGGCCCCAGCTGCGCACGTGGTAGCGCAGGCCGCGTACCGGCACGAAAATCGATTCACTGGATTTCACGATGCCGCTGCTCATCGCGGCCTCGCGGGCGTTTCGGCCAGGAAGGTTTCGACCAGTTCAGCCAACAGCTCCGGTTTTTCGATGTGCACCATGTGGCCGGTGTCGGGCAGGCGCACTTCACGTCGCGTCAGGAAATGCTTGAGTCGTTCCTCGGCGCCGCCATTGGCCAGTTCCTTGGCGCGCGAGCGGGTCGATCCGTGTTCGGGGATGATCCAGAGCACGGGCGCGGTGATGTTGTGCCAGCAGTGGATGGTGTCGTCCAGGCGGCTGCTCATGTGGATGCCGTCGTTCTGGGCGTTGGCCGGATCGGTGACCAGCATGACGCGGCCATCCTCGCGCTGGCGGCCCCAGTGCCGCGCCAGAAAGGCAATGCGTTCCGGCGTAACGCGCGAGTGCTCCTTCTGCAGGCGCTTTTCCAGGTCCTCGAAGGCGGCAAAATCGCGGAAGCCCGAGCCCTTCTTGATACGGTCCAGCCAGTCGGCATAGCGCGCCGGAGGGATTTCCGTGTGCGTGGCGCCGCCGTTCTTCTCACCATCCTGTTCCTTGTGTTCCAGCCGCGCCGGCTTGACGCCTTCGGCACGTGGGCCGAAACCATCCACGTTGACGTAGCGTGCAACACGGTCCGGCCGCACGCCCGCATACATGCTGGCGATGTTCGCACCGAAGCTGTGGGCCATGATGTTGGCCGGCGCATCCGGCTGGAAGTGTTCAAGGATCATGTCGAGGTCGGCGACGACATCGGGAAACCAGTAGGTGTCGCTTCCCTGGCGCTGGGTCTCGCCATAGCCGCGCCAGTCCGGCGCGAGGACGTGCCAATCCCCTTTCAGGGCATCGACGAAAAACTGGAACGAGGCGGAGGCGTCCATCCATCCGTGCGACAGAAACAGCTTGGGCGCTCCCTGGCGACCCCAGCTGCGCACGTGATAGCGCAGGCCCCGAATGTCCAGAAAAATAGACTCGCTGGGCTTCATTCTTGGTGGCGTATTTTCCCATATCGCGGCGCTTTTGGGGGCGGAAGTGATGCGGGGTATGCTGAGGGCGGATGGAGCACCTGCGTGTGTGGCCACAAGCCTTGGTGCTTCCAATAATGCTGTGATCCGGCAATGTGTGGAATATCCGCCGGCTTCAGATCGGGGTAAGCAATGCAGAACAAACATGTTCCTTCGTCCGGCCCGCGCTACTGGATTGCACTGTCCGTTGCCAGTGTATTTGGTGCCAATATGGGCGATTTCTTTGCAAGGGATCTGGGCCTGGGGCACGTCAAGGGGCTGCCCATCCTGGCGCTGATCCTTGCCGTCATTTTCCTGGTCGAGCACCGCGACAGGTTTACGCATCAGGCGTATTACTGGCTGGTGATCATCGTGGTCAGGACCGCGGCGACCAACCTTGCGGATTTCGCCGCGGGTGACATGAGGCTGGACAAGGCTTCGCTGCTCGCGGTACTGACTGTCCTGCTGGCGCTGATCGTCTTTCTCGGTCGATTCTTTGCGCCGGCGGGCTTGCAGAGCAAGCCCGGGAACGGATTGCCAGTCACGGATGCCTATTACTGGATGGCAATGCTGGCTGCGGGAACATTGGGAACGGTACTGGGCGATATCTCTTCGTTTGGCAGCGGCCTGGGGACGGGCAGGGCATCGATCGGGCTTTGCGCGCTGCTGGGCACCTGGTTTTATTTTGGCAGGGGATGGCTCGGAGCATTGCCCTGCTACTGGCTGACCATTGTCCTGGTCAGGACCGCGGGCACTGCGGTCGGTGACTATCTCGCGGGCCGCTCGCTGGGTCTGGGCCTGCCGTTGAGCACTGCATGCACCGGCCTGCTATTTGTGGCCATCCTGATGCTTTGGAAAGAGGCACGGGGGCTTCCGCCCGGAGCGGACCGGCCTGTCGTTCCCTCAGGCGCAAACCGGGCGTCCTAAGGGGGCGTCAATGCCGGTTCATCCATCAGCGCAATCTGTTCCTTGAGTTCAAGGATCCGATCCTGCCAGTAACGTGGCGTGTTGAACCACGGGAACGCGGCGGGGAAAGCGGGGTCGTCCCAGCGGCGCGCGATCCACGCCGAGTAGTGGATGAGGCGCAGGGTGCGCAGCGCCTCGACGAGGTGCAGTTCACGCCGGTCGAAGTCATGGAAATCGCGATACCCCTCCAGCACGTCACCAAGCTGCAGTGCCATCGCTTCGCGGTCCCCGGAAAGCAGCATCCAGAGGTCCTGGATGGCCGGGCCGCTGCGGGCGTCGTCGAAGTCGACAAAGTGCGGTCCGTCGTCGGTCCACAGCACATTGCCTGCATGGCAGTCGCCGTGAAGACGGATCGGTTTGATGCGGCCGGCGCGTTCGTAGCAATGAGCCACGCTCTGCAGTGCCTGATCGGCGACGCTGCGCCAGGACGCGAGCAGATCCTCGGGAATGAATCCTGATTTGAGCAGCCAGTCGCGTGGTTCGGTGCCGAAGCTGGTGATATCGAGCGCCGGCCTTGCGCGGAAATTTCTGGCGGCGCCGGTGGCATGGATGCGCCCGATGAAACGCCCCATCCATTTCAGCGTGTCGCGGTCCTCCAGTTCCGGGGCGCGGCCGCCGCGGCGGGGAAACACGGCGAAGCGGAAATCGCCGAAGGCACACAGGGTCTGCGAGTTTTGCAGCACGAGCGGCGGCACAACCGGAATCTCGCGCGCCGCGAGCTCCGCGACAAAGCTGTGTTCCTCGAGGATTTGCGGTTCGGTCCAGCGGCCGGGCCGGTAAAACTTGGCGACCACCGAGGCTGGGGCTGGCAGTTCCGCGGCTGCATCTGCATCCTCCAGCCAGACCTGGTAGACGCGGTTCTCGAAGCTGTTCAGCGCCAGCAGCCGCCCGTCGCCGCGCAGCCCGATGCTGTCCAGCGCATCGAGGACCAGGTCTGGCGTCAGCGTGGCATAGGGTGTCCGCGGTGGTGTGGGTGCAGCAGCGGCCTTGGCGGCCGGGCGTGCAGCAGGTTTCTTGGGCGGTTTCATGCGCCCATTGTATGCGCGACCGGCGGCAGGCCCGGACGGCGCCGGACGGAGGCCCGCAGATCAGCGACTATAATCGCGCGTATCCGTATTCCATTTCGTCCTTTGCCGCAGGATTCCGCGCCATGGCCATTGATTCCTATCTTGATACGTCGCCCGTCATCGGTGCCAATGTCTTTGTGCATGCTTCGGCACAGGTCATCGGTGACGTGGTGCTGGGGGACGACTGCTCGGTCTGGCCCAATGTCGTGATTCGTGGCGACGTGAACAGCATCCGCATCGGACGCGGCAGCAACGTGCAGGACCTGACGATATGCCACGTCGAGCACAAGAAGCCCGAAAAGCCCGCAGGTGCCCCGCTCATCATCGGTGAATACGTCACGGTGGGACACTCGGTGATATTGCACGGATGCAGCATCGGCGACGAGGTGCTGGTGGGCATGGGCAGCATGCTGATGGACGATGTGGTCGTCGGTAACCGCGTGATGATCGGCGCAGGAAGCCTCGTGCCCCCGGGCAAGGTGCTGGAAGAAGGCATGCTGTACCTGGGCCGCCCGGCCAAGGCGGTACGTCTGCTGACACCCGAGGAAATCGCCGGCCTGCGCTACTCGGCCGATTACTACATCAAGGTGAAGAACA
>CAIYPG010000143.1 GCA_903928055.1 uncultured beta proteobacterium
CCGCGCTCAGGGGCGTCATCATGGAACTGGAAGATTGCGCATTCCCTCTGCTGGCTGGTGTGATCCCCACGTCCGATCCAAACGTCGCCTTCAAGGATGTCGACGTGGCTTTGCTGGTTGGCGCCCGTCCCCGCACCAAGGGAATGGAGCGCAAGGACCTGCTCGAGGCCAATGGTGCGATCTTTACCGTTCAGGGCAAAGCCCTCAACGCAGTCGCCAAGCGTACGGTCAAGGTTCTTGTGGTCGGCAATCCCGCAAATACCAATGCCTACATCGCGATGAAAAGCGCCCCGGACCTGCCCAAAGATGCGTTCACGGCAATGCTCCGCCTTGATCACAACCGGGCGCTGTCACAACTTGCGTTGAAGACGGGAAAATCCGTTGACTCAATCGAAAAGATGATTGTCTGGGGAAATCACTCGCCGACCATGTACCCGGATTATCGTTTCGCGACAATCGCTGGGCAAGCTGCAGCCAAGGTTGTCAACGACGAGGCATGGTATCGCGACACCTTCATCTCGACCGTAGGCAAGCGTGGCGCTGCAATCATTGAGGCCCGGGGACTTTCCTCTGCCGCGTCGGCAGCAAATGCCGCAATTGGACATGTACGGGACTGGATTTTGGGTTCGGAAGGAAAATGGGTCACGATGGGCGTACCATCGAATGGCTCATATGGAATCCCCGAAGAGATCATATATGGAGTTCCAGTGGTGACCTCCGGCGGCAAGTTCCAGCGCATATCAGGACTCGAAATCGACTCCTTCAGTCGCGAGAAAATGGATGCAACGCTCAAGGAACTCCTGGAAGAACGCGATGGTGTGAAGCATCTCCTGTGAGGAAGGAATTAGCCCCGCGCCCTGAGCATCATGCACGACCGGAAAGACCGCTGACAGCCAAGGAAACTTCATGAGCCAATTTACCCCAGGGGCCAAGTTTCGAACCGCATTGCGAGAGGAACGGCCTCTCCAGTGTGTCGGAACCATCAACGCCTACCATGCGCGCCTTGCTGAGCGCAGCGGCTACAAGGCAATCTATCTTTCCGGCGGAGGCGTTGCTGCCGGATCCCTTGGCCTGCCGGATCTAGGCATCTCCAATCTGGATGATGTCCTGATTGATGTCCGGCGCATCACCGACGTTTGCTCCCTGCCTCTCTTTGTCGATATCGATACGGGGTTTGGTGCCAGCGCCTTCAATATCGCCCGGACAGTGAGGTCGCTCGTCAAGGCTGGGGCCGCAGCACTTCACATCGAAGATCAGGTCGGAGCAAAGCGCTGCGGCCATCGGCCGAACAAGGAACTTGTTTCAACAGAAGAGATGGTCGATCGTGTAAAGGCGGCTGTTGACGCACGCACGGATTCCGATTTCTTCATCTGGGCGCGCACCGATGCACTCGCTGTCGAGGGACTGGATGCAGCAATTGATCGTGCCAAGCGTTGCATTGAAGCCGGCGCGGATGGCATATTTCCGGAAGCAATGACTGACCTTCAGATGTACCGTAAATTCAGCGAAGCGGTGCAATCACCCATCCTTGCAAACATTACGGAGTTCGGTTCCACCCCGCTCTATACACTGGATGAACTGCGCTCTGCGAATGTCGACCTCGCCCTTTACCCGCTGTCGGCGTTCCGCGCAATGAACAAAGCTGCACTGAACGTTTATCAAACCCTTCGTCGAGAAGGCACACAAAAGAATGTTGTATCCAGCATGGAGACGCGCATGGAATTGTACGATCATCTCGACTATCACGCTTATGAGCATCGGCTGGACTCGCTATTTGCGAAGGGCAGGAAATCAGCATAATCCCGGCGTGACTTGCCCAACGACGTTCAAAGCGAAAAACAACGCGACATCGCGCACTTTCAAATACATTACTTGATCTGTACGTCATCTGAGAACCTGGAGAATCGCCATGTCCCACAATCTTCACAATACTCTGCAGAAGTTCAAGTTTCTCGGAAAGACCGGAAATTACTATTCCCTACCGGCCTTGGAAAAATCATTGGGGATGAAGATTTCCCGCCTGCCCGTATCGATAAGAATCGTCCTGGAGTCGGTACTGCGCAACTGCGATGGCAAGA
>CAIYPG010000144.1 GCA_903928055.1 uncultured beta proteobacterium
GCAGCAGCACTTCGCGGCCTTCGTCGAGCCACTGCTTGAGTGCTTCAGGCGAGAGCCGCGGCGCAGGTGTGCGCGAAGGGTCAATGTCCGGGCGGCGCAGTGTGATGATTTCGCGCTTTTCCTTCACCAGCATGCGGTTGAAGGGCTGCTCGTCGGACCAGCTCCGCTTGGTTTCGAGGCCCGCGAAGCGCGGGTCTTCGGCAAGGTGGCCAAGAAAGCCTTCCACATAGGCCTCATCGCCGGCCACGAACAGGTTGATGCCCTCGGGGGCGAGCAGGATCGTGCCCTTCAGCCCCAGGTCCACGGCGAACTTCTTCAGGCGCGGGCGCAGCGCCTCGATGTCGTCAATGGAAACGAACTTGTAGGCGGAAATATTGAGAAAGGGCATGGCGCGGACGGATGGCTGAGGGGTGCGGCCTTTTGGCGTCAGGCGCGGAGCGGATTATAGCTGTGGGGCGGGGCTTTTCCGGCGATGCGGCGTTGAGTCCGGCATCGATGCCCGGAGTTTGCCTTCAATGCCAGATATTAATTCAAGCATAAAAACGCTTGTATCAATGTGTATTATTTGAAAGTGATTATAATTTCCGCCAGGATCGGCAAGCCCGTCGGCAAGCTGCTACAAGTGATTTCAAAAATAATTCTGGCTTCTGCGGCGCGATGTTTTCCCTCACCCCAAACCCTCTCCCCGAGGGAGAGGGGCCTTTCTCCCTTCTCCCTCGTGGAGAAAGGCCGGGGATGAGGGAGAATTTTGACGCCAGTTCTACTGCACGCAGCGCACCACCACGTCCACGAAACGGCTGCGGGCGGCGAACTGCTTCATGCCCGGATAGGAGCGGCCACGGTCGAACTGGCCGCGGATCGCGAATTCGATGGCGTAGAGCATGGCGCGCAGCCGCGGATCATCTTCGGCGGTACCGAACAGCGAGATGGTCACCAGGTGCCGGCTGCCGCCGAACGGAGTGCAGGTGACCTTGCCGCCATGTGCGGCCGCAATCTGGCGAACCTGGTCGACTTCGCGCAGGCCCTTTTCGTTGCGTGGCGAGCTCGAGGTCCGGCTGTTTTGGATATCCAGGGCCATGGATCGGTACTTGTGAAGTGATCCGTGATGTAGTGCACAAAGCGGGCCTGAAAATGCCCATGTGGATTCAGTCACTTGTGCTTGTGCTGGACGGTGTGGCATGCAGGGCCGTCCGATTTCCCGACACAGGTGTCGGAAACTGTGTCGGCCGGGCAACAGCCGGTGGTGCTCAGTCCTGCCGAATGAATCCGATGCTGCGTTTGCGTGGCTGCGGGGGCGGGGCCATGAGCCGGCGGATGGCATCGAGGATTCCGGCAATGGCCTGGTCGTGGGATGAGAGCTTGCGTTCCAGTTCGTTGAGCTTGCCGGCGAGTTCCTTGTTCGTCGAAGCCATGGCACGCAGCCTCACAAACGCACGCATGATTTCAATGTTGATGGCGATGGCGCGGGGGCTGTGCAATACCGAAGAGAGCATGGCGACGCCCTGCTCGGTGAAGGCATAGGGCAGATAGCGCCGTCCGCCGCGATTTGAGGTCACAATTTGTGACCTCAAATCGGCAAACTCCTGATTGTTCAACTGAAACATGAAATCTTCCGGAAAGCGTTCGGGATTGCGCCGTATCGCCTGCAGCAATACCTTGGTTGCCACGCCATAGAGCACGGCGAGATCGGCGTCGAGCAGGACGCGCTGATGTCGCAGCGTCAGGATGCGAAAGTTCGCTGACATGTCTGGTTTCGCGGATCGCGCCATGGGGATTTCAGGGAGTGATTGATTCAGAACAACAACGCGGCGAATTTCAGGTCCGTTGACGGCGTCCGGCAGGCTGTCATGGCACACCGCCAACCCCGCCCGGGTTGTAGAATCGAGGCTCTTCCGCGCATCGATCCAACTGTCCGCAACAACCACCCGAAAATCCGCTGAAATCTCCCGTGAATCCCCGTTTCGTCCACCTTCGACTGCACAGCGAATACTCGATCACCGACGGTATCGTGCGCATCGACGAGGCGGTGGGGCGGGCGGCGAAGGATGGCATGCCGGCGCTGGCGATCACCGACCTGGCGAACCTGTTCGGGATGGTGAAGTTCTACAAGGCGGCGCGCAAAAAGGGCGTGAAGCCGATCATCGGCTGCGAGCTGTGGATCACCAATGACGGCGAGCGCGACAAGCCGCATCGCCTGATCGTGCTGGTGCAGTCGCGCGCCGGCTACCTGCGACTGTCGCAGCTGCTGACCCGGGCCTGGCTGGAGAATCCGCACCGCGGCCGTGCTGAGGTGAGGAAGGACTGGTTTGCTTCGGATGGCACCGAGGGCCTGATTGCCCTGTCGGGCGCCATGAACGGCGATGTGGGCGTGGCGCTGCGCCAGGGCAACCACAAGCAGGCCGAAAAGCTGGCGAAGGAATGGGCGAAGCTGTTCCCGAAGCGCTACTACCTCGAATTGCAGCGCTCCGGCGCGAAGGACAGCGAGACCTGGCTGCAGGCTTCGGTGCAACTGGCCGGTCGCACCGGCCTGCCGGCGGTGGCCACGCACCCGGTGCAGTTCCTGACACCGGAGGAATACACCGCGCACGAGGCGAGGGTGTGCATCTCCGAGGGCCATGTGCTCTCCGACCAGCGCCGGCCGCGCCACTTCAACGAGACGAACTACTTCCTGTTGCAGGCGCAGATGTGCGAGCTGTTCGCCGACCTGCCCGAGGCGCTGGCCAATTCCGTGGAGATCGCGCGCCGCTGCAATCTTGAACTGGAACTCGGCAAATCGAAGCTGCCGCAATTCCCCACGCCGGACAATGTCGGCCTCGACGACTACCTGGTGTCGCAGGCGAAGATCGGCCTCGCGAAACGCCTCGAGCTGCTCTATCCGGACCCGGCGGCGCGCGCCGCGGCCGAGTCGCGTTATCAGGAACGCCTTGCATTCGAGGCCGGCACGATCAGCCAGATGGGTTTCCCCGGTTACTTCCTGATCGTGGCCGACTTCATCAACTGGGCGAAGAACAACGGTGTGCCGGTGGGGCCGGGCCGCGGTTCGGGCGCGGGCTCGCTGGTGGCCTATTCGCTCGGGATCACCGACCTCGATCCGCTGCGCTACAACCTGCTGTTCGAGCGCTTCCTGAATCCGGAGCGGGTGTCCATGCCCGACTTCGACATCGACTTCTGCCAGGACGGCCGCGACCGCGTCATCGACTACGTGCGCAACAAGTACGGCAAGGAGTGCGTGTCGCAGATCGCCACCTTCGGCACCATGGCGGCGAAGGCCGTGGTGCGCGACGTGGCGCGCGTGCTCGAGTGGCCCTACAGCCGCGCCGACGAACTCGCCAAGCTGATTCCCTTCCAGCCGGGCAAGATGGTGACGCTCAGGCCGCGCGAAGACCCGAATGACACGCAGACCATCTATGCCCGCGAGGTCGAGCCGCAGATCAGCCAGCGCGAGGAGTCCGACGAGGAGACGCGCGAACTGCTGGCCTTGTGCATGCAGCTCGAAGGCCTCACGCGCAACGTCGGCATGCATGCTGGCGGTGTGCTGATTGCGCCGGGCCGGCTCACCGATTTCTGCCCGCTGTACGCTGCGCAGGGCGCCGACAGCGTGGTCTCGCAACTGGACAAGGACGATGTCGAAGCCGCGGGCCTGGTGAAATTCGACTTCCTCGGCCTCACCACGCTGACCGTGCTCGACTGGGCGCTGCGCAACATCAAGCGCCTTGATCCTGCATCGACGCTGACGCTGGAACAGATCCCGCTCGACGATGCGGCGGCCTACCGGATTTTTTCCAGCGCCAATACCGCGACGGTGTTCCAGTTTGAATCGCGCGGCATGCGCGACCTGCTGAGGCGCGCGCGCCCGGACCGCTTCGAGGACATCATCGCGCTGGTGGCGCTGTATCGCCCCGGTCCGATGGACCTGATTCCCGAATACTGCGACCGCAAGCACGGCAAGGCTGTCGAATATCCCGATCCGCGCGTCGAGTCCATTCTGTCCGAGACCTACGGCATCATGGTCTACCAGGAGCAGGTGATGCAGATGGCGCAGATCGTCGGCGGCTATTCGCTGGGTGGCGCCGACCTGCTGCGCCGGGCCATGGGCAAGAAAAAACCCGAGGAGAGGGCCGAGCAGCGCGGCCTGTTCCGCGAGGGCGCGGCCAAGGGCGGGCTGACCGAGCACAAGGCGGACGAGATCTTCGACCTGATGGAGAAGTTCGCCGGCTACGGCTTCAACAAGTCGCATGCCGCGGCCTACGCGCTGGTGGCCTATCACACCGCGTGGTTCAAGGCGCACCATCCCGCGCCCTTCATGGCGGCCAACATGTCCGCCGCCATGGACGACACCGACAAGCTGTGCCTGTTCTGGCAGGATGCGCTGGCCAATGGCCTCAAGGTGCTGGCGCCGGACATCAACGAGGGCGAGTACCGCTTCGCGCCGGTGGACGGCACGACGATCCGCTACGGGCTGGGCGCGGTGAAAGGCACCGGCGAATCCGCGATCAGCGCGATCGTCAGGGCGCGTGATGGGGTGGATGGAAAAGGCGGGGATGGCCCCTTCACCGACATCTTCGACCTGTGCCAGCGCGTGGACAAGCGCATCGTCAACCGCCGCGTGATCGAGGCGCTGGTGCGTGCCGGTGCCTTCGACAAGCTCAACGACAACCGCGCCAGCGTGCTTGCCTCGGTGGGCATTGCCATGGAGGCGGCCGACCAGGCCGAACGGAACGCGAACCAGGTGAGCCTCTTCGGTGGCGGCGAGGACGAGCACGCTGAAACGGGCCTGGCGATGATCGACCGCCCGCGCTGGTCGGAACGCGAGCGCCTCGCCGAGGAGAAGGCGGCGCTGGGCTATTACTTCAGCGGCCATCCCTTCAGCGGTTACGCCAAGGAAGTGCGCCAGTTCCTGCGCACGGACCTGAAGCGCGCGCTGGGCAGCGACGGCGAGAAGACCATGGGCGGGGTGGTGTTCGCGGTGCGCCGCGGCTTTGGCAACAAGGGCATGCTGGTGCAGCTCTCCGATGGCACCGAAGGCGAGCCGCTGGAGATCAACGTCTATCCCGAGGTGTTCGACCGCTACCGCAACATCCTCAAGGAAGACGCGCTGGTGTTCATGGACGTGAAGGTGCGTTCATTCCGCCCGAAATCGGATGACTCGAATGCCGCCGCAGGAAGCAGCGCGAGCACCATCACCCGCATCACCTGCGAGCGCGTCTACGACCTGCCTTCGGCGCGCAACCGCTTTGCGCGCAGCATGCGCCTGTCGATGAATGGCAATGCCTCGCAGGCCGGTGCCGGCGCAGTGGGCCGGCTGAAGAAACTCCTTGAGCCGCATCGCAACGGCGCCTGTCCGGTGGAGATCCAGTACAGCAATGGCGATGCCAAGGTGGAACTCAGGCTCGGTGACGACTGGCGCGTGAAGCTCGATGACGCGCTGATGACTTCACTGACCGAATGGCTGAAGCCGGAGAACGTGCAGGTTCTTTACGGTTAGGCGTGGTTGGGAGGGCGAAAATCATCCTCATCCCAACACTTCTCCCCGAAGGAGAAGGGCTTTTCTTCCCTCTCCCCCGGGGAGAGGGATCGAGGGTGAGGGTGATTTTGCAATCTATTTCCGATTTAATAGATAATAATTATCTCGGAAATACTCTTATTATCTTTAATATTTATCCAAACTGATAATAAATGTTTTAGCCATTCGGCCGCCGCTGGAATTCCGTGAGCCCCTCATCCGGGCATTCATCGACTGCGAACTGATCGACGTGTGCTGACGGTGGACCACGGCGCGCCCAGGCCAGCATGGCTTCGATCGCCTCCGGGCTTCCTTCGATCACGGCCTCGACGCTGCCCTCCATGCGGTTGCGCACCCAGCCGGTGATCCCGAGGCGTTCGGCGACGCTGCGCATGCTCTCGCGAAAGCCCACGCCCTGAACTCGCCCGCGGATGAGCAGGTGCCGGGCCATTGTTTCAGTTGGCGCCGGCGAATGGTTGTGCAGGTTCTTCGATCAGGTCAGGATCGCCCTTCGACAGGCTCAGGGCGAACGGCAAAGCCTGATTCCGTTCGTGGTGAACCTGTCGAACCATGAATGGAATCAGGCGGGCGCCCATGAGTGCAACCAGGTTGTTTACCCGCGTTCAGTCGTGCGGCTGGCTGGCGAGGCGCAGTTCCTCGCGGACGCCGTCGTCGTGCAGGGTGCGGATCGTGAGTGCGCACAGCACCATCACCGGAATGACCACAAATGCGGCGCCGACGACTGCGGCGCGCAGGCTGAAGGGCCCGGCGGTGGGATCGCTGGCGAACTTGTCCTTCATGATCTTGACCCGGGTCGCCGCCGACAGCAGTGTGAGCATTCCCAGCACCCAGCAGAAGTATTCCAGCAGCGTCGGCGCCCAGGGCTTGTAGCTCAAGAGGCCCATGCCGGCGACGAAGCTGATGGCCCACACACCGAGCAGGATGATGTCGTTCCAGATGCTGTAGTCCACGCGGTTTTCCGGCAGCTTGTCCGCCTTGTGCAGCAGGTTGAGCGTCATGGCGCCAAGCGCCAGGGCGCCCAGGCCGGCGATGGTGAAGACCCAGCCGATCAGGCGCACGGGCAACACGGGCAGGAAATCCATTGCTTTTGTCTCAGTTTGGAATCGGGGAGGCGAAGGATATCAGGTCGCCGCCCCGGGGGCCGGGCCGTCGTCCGTATCGGTGTCCACAGGGGGAACGGTGGCCGCCGGGACCATTGCGGCCGCCAGTTCGCGCGCCCGCACCAGGGCCGCGGCCAGGTCGTCCACCAGGTTCGCCTCGCCGAGCTCGTGGATGAAGCCCGAGCGGCGGATCAGGGACAGCGGCTGCGCCGTGACGCCGGCCAGCACCAGCTGCGTGCCTTCCTCGCGCAGCACGCGATGCAGCGATTCGAAGGCATCGAGGCCGGTGGAGTCGACGTTGATCACCTGGTGCATTTCGAGGATGACCACGGCGACGCGCTCGCGCTTCTGGTCGAGCAGCGCCTCGATCTTGCCGATGGCGCCGAAAAACAGGGACCCGAACAGCTTGTAGGCCATGATGCGGCCGGCCGCCGGGTTTATCGTCGCGGTGTCTTCTTCCACGTCGAGGGTTTCGACGCGGGTGATTTCGGACACGCGGTAGATGAAGAACAGGCTGGCGAGCACCAGGCCGACCTCGACTGCAACGGAGAGGTCGATGATGACGGTGAGCAGGAAGGTGGAGAGCATAACGGCGCGGTACACCAGCGAGAACTGCTTCAGCCGCGCGAACTCCCGCCACTCGCCCATGTTCCAGGCCACGAACATCAGCACTGCGGCCAGCGTGGCCAGCGGAATGTGCGTGGCCAGCGGCGCGGCCGCGAGCACGATGGCGAGCAGCACTGTCGCGTGGATGATGCCGGAGATCGGCGAGCGCGCCCCGGCGCGGATGTTCGTGGTGGTGCGCGCAATCGTGCCGGTGGCGGGCATGCCGCCGAACAGCGGCGAGACGAAGTTCGCGATGCCCTGGGCCATGAGTTCCTGGTTCGGATTGTGGCGGTCGCCGATCGCGGCGTCGGCGACGCGCGCGCACAGCAGCGACTCGATGGCGCCGAGCAGGGCGATCGTCACCGTGGGGCCGAACAGGTTGCGCGCACTCTGCCAGTTGAATTCGGGCAGGGCGAAGGCGGGCAGCGTCTGCGGAATGCCGCCAAAGCGCGAACCGATGGTTTCCACCGGCAGCTCGAGCAGCCACGCGGTGGTCGTGGCCAGCACCAGCGCCACCACGGTGCCGGGCAGGCGGCTGAACAGGCGCGCGCGCCCGACGATGGTCGTGATCGTCGCATCACCTGCGGCGACCGGCACGGGGGCAGGGCGCCGGCCGAGCAGGCCGGCAATGCGCGGCCACAGGATGATCAGGCCGAGCGAGGAGAACGACAGCGCGATCGTCGGGAAATCCGCGGTACCGGCGTAATGCCACAGCACCCCGAGTTGGGCGAAGAACTCGGCGGGCACCTTGGGAATGTCCAGGCCGAGGAAGTCCTTCACCTGCGACAGCGCGATCAGCACCGCAATGCCGTTCGTGAAGCCGATCACGATGGCGATGGGAATGAAGCGGATCAGCGAGCCGATGCCGGTCATGCCCATGACGAACAGCAGCACGCCGGCCATCATGGTGGCGATGTACAGGTTTGCCAGGCCGTGTGTCTGCAGGATGCCGTAGACGATGACGATGAAGGCGCCGGCGGGGCCGCCGATCTGCACCTTGGAGCCGCCCAGTGCCGAGATGATGAAGCCGGCGATGATGGCGGTGAACAG
This sequence comes from uncultured beta proteobacterium, assembly GCA_903928055.1. GTDB lineage: Bacteria > Pseudomonadota > Gammaproteobacteria > Burkholderiales > SG8-39 > CAIYPG01. The sequence continues at coordinate 8,281 of CAIYPG010000144.1, forward strand.
GCCCGCTTCGGGTTTGAGTCCGCTGGCGATGGCGATGGCGATGGCGAAGGCCATGGCCAGGGGCAGGGCGACGAGGCCGACGGTGATGCCCGAGCCGAGGTCGGCGGTGAACTGCTCGGTGTTATAGCCCTTCAGTGAATCGACAAGGCGCGGGCGAAAGCTGAACTTGATGAAAGCCATGGATGCTCCGGTGTTCGATGACGAGAAATTGTTTTCGTACGTCGAACACGGAGGGAGGGCCTGAATGATGCAGGCGCTCGATGAACTGGCGGCGGCGCCACAGGGGGCTGGGCTGCTGCCAGTGGTTGCCGCTGATGTGACGCGGGCTCACTGCAATCTCACCCTTCTCACTTGACCTTCATGCCGGGCGTGGCGCCGGAGTCGGGCGAGAGGATGTAGAGGCCGGGCTCGCTGCCTGACGCCGCCAGCACCATGCCTTCGGACATGCCGAATTTCATCTTGCGCGGGGCGAGGTTCGCGACCATGACGGTGAGGCGGCCTTCGAGCTTTGCCGGGTCGTAGGCCGACTTGATGCCGGCAAACACCTGGCGCTCGCCCAGTTCGCCGACGTCCAGCGTGAGCTTCAGCAGCTTGTCCGCGCCTTCGACATGCTCGGCCTTCACGATCTTCGCAATGCGCAGGTCGACCTTGGCGAAGTCATCGATGCCGATCTTCGCGCTGTCCACCGGCGCGGCTTCGCGGGCGGGCACGCCGGATTTGGCGGGACTTGCGGGATGGCGGGTCGGCAGATTTTCTCCCCCCTCTCCCCCGGGGAGAGGGGCCGGGGGTGAGGGAAGGGGTGAGGGAGATTTTTCCATGCGCTTGTCCAGTTCATTCCAGATGGCTTCGAGTACAACCGGCGTCTGCGCCAGCACGTCGTTGTTCCAGAAGCGGATGACATCGATGCCGGCTTGCTTGAGTGCCGCGGTTCTTGCCAGGTCCTTTTGTTCGGCCTGCTGATGCTGACCGCCGTCCAGTTCAACGGCGAGCTTTGCTTCATCGCAATAAAAGTCGAGCACGAACTTTCCGTCGTTTGTCTCGACGGGATGCTGGCGCCTGAATTTCGCATCATGCACGCGGCGGTCGCGCAGCAGGTGCCAGATCAGGGTTTCGGCGTCGGTTTGTTCGGCGCGCAGCTTCTTGGCGAATTCGAGCAGTTCTTTGGGGATGTGGCGGGGCTGCTTCTTTCCCTCACCCCCGGCCCCTCTCCCCGGGGGAGAGGGGGGAAAGTCGAACATCGCGTCGAGCAGCTTGGGGTCGACGCGGGTCATGAGGTGTTCGTATTGATTAATTTGATGTCCCGCGTGAAGCTGCTTGCGGATGTCAGACCACGTCTGAACTGGAAGATTTAAAAATTCAAATGCTTTTGTCGTCAGTTTCGGAACAACTGGATACAAATAAATCGAGAGCAAGCGGAATGCTTCAAGTACCGCTGTACATATAAGTCCAGCTTGAAATGGATTGGTCTTGGCTAATTCCCATGGCTTGAATGCATCGTAAACTTGGTTAACCAAATCCGCACGCTCCATAATTCGGCGTAGCGCCTTACCGAATTCACGTGACTCATACAGGAATGCAATTTCATCGGCATCGCCACGAAGCAAAGTTGACAGGCGCAGAGTTAATCGATTGACGTCACCTTGGCGTGCAGAGTCCAAAACATCTTTTGCGTTCCAAATGACGCCATCAATTTGCGTTTCATCACTAGCGGTAAGTTTTCCGCCTTGGAGTCTGTGCACAAATCCTGCGGCTCGGCTCGCAATGTTGACGTACTTCCCCACCAGGTCACTGTTCACCCGCGCCACGAAATCATCCGGGTTGAAGTCCACGTCCTCGACGTTGGCGTTCAGCTTGGCGGCGATGTAGTAGCGCAGCCATTCGGGGTTCATGCCGAGGCTGAGGTATTTCAGCGGGTCGATGCCGGTGCCGCGGCTCTTGGACATCTTCTCGCCGGACACGGTGATGAAGCCGTGCACGAAGATGTTATTCGGCACCTTGCGTCCCGAAAAGTGCAGCATTGCCGGCCAGAACAGCGTGTGGAAATAGATGATGTCCTTGCCGATGAAGTGCACCTGTTCTGTGTCTTCTGCGGCAATGAATTCCTCGAAGGTGCGATTCTCGCCCTTCAATCTGGCTTTGCCGGAGTCGAAATAATTCTTCAGTGAAGCGAGGTAGCCCACCGGCGCGTCCAGCCAGACATAGAAGTACTTGCCCGGTGCATCCGGAATCTCGATGCCGAAGTAGGGCGCATCGCGCGAGATGTCCCAGTCGCCCAATGCTTTGTCGCCTTCGCCCTCCAGCCATTCGCGCGCCTTGTTCGCGACCTGTGACTGCAGCCGGCCGGGCTTGTGCAGCCAGTCGCCGAGGAAGTCCACGCACTTCAGGTCGGAGAGCTTGAAGAAGAAATGGTCGCTGGTCTTCAGCTCGGGCTTCGCACCCGACAGCGTTGAATGGGGGTTGATGAGTTCGGTCGGCGAATACACCGAGCTGCATACCTCGCAGGCGTCGCCGTACTGGTCCCTGGCGTGGCAGTTCGGACACTCGCCCTTGATGTAGCGGTCGGCGAGGAACATGCCCTTTACCGGATCGTAGAACTGCTCGACCGGCTTGGAGTAGATCAGGCCGCGGCCCTTCAGCTTGCGGTAGATGTCCTGCGACAGCGCGACGTTCTCGGGCGAATGCGTGGAATGCCAGTTGTCGAATTCGACATGAAAGCCGTCGAGGTATTGCTTGCGGCCGGCAGCGATGCCGGCGACGAAATCCTCGGGCTTCTGGCCGGTCTTTTCCGCGGCCAGCATGATGGGTGCGCCGTGGGCGTCGTCGGCGCCGACGAAATGGACTTCACGGGGCGACCCGTCATGCTCGGTCTGCATGCGCTGGAAACGCACCCAGATGTCGGCCTGGATGTATTCCATGATGTGGCCGATGTGGAACGGGCCGTTGGCGTAGGGCAGGGCCGTGGTGACGAACAGGCGGCGCTTTGGCTGGGATGGGGTGGATGTGCTCATAAGTCTGTGATTTTAACGCGTTAATGGGCTCCGATGGCCGCCATCCCTGTGGCGGTGTTGATAGAATGTCGCCTTCCCGGTTTTTGGTGCTCATCTCAAAATTCGCCCTCATCCCCGGCCCTTCTCCCAGAAGGAGAAGGGAGAAAAGCCCCTCTCCCCCGGGAGAGGGGTTGGGGGTGAGGGAAAAATTCGGGCCGAACATGCCCGGACGTTTTTTAAGATAACGTGCAACCGGTATTTAGCCATTTCCGCGGACAGGGAGTTTTGATGCAGGTCACAGTCGAGCAGGTGCAGGCGGCATTGCAGCAGGTCGTTGATGCCAATACCGGGAAAGACCTGGTCAGCACCAAATCGGCGCGCAACATCCGTGTCGAGGGTGGCGTGGTGTCGCTGGAGGTGGAACTTGGTTATCCGGCGAAGTCCCAGCTCGAACCCATGCGCAAGCGGGTCGAAGAGGCGCTGTCCGCACTACCCGGCGTCAGCGCGGTCAAGGCCGAGGTGGTGAGCCGCATCTCCCCGCATGGCGCGCCCGGCGGCGCGAAGCCGGTGCCGGGCGTGAAGAACATCATTGCCGTCGCTTCGGGCAAGGGCGGCGTGGGCAAGTCGACCACGGCGGTCAACCTGGCACTGGCGCTGGCCGCCGAGGGCGCGAATGTCGGCATCCTCGATGCCGACATCTACGGTCCCTCCCAGCCCATGATGCTGGGCCTCTCCGGCAAGCCCGATGTGGTGGACAACAAGGTCGTGCCCAAGGCGCGCCACGGTGTGCGGCTCAACTCCATCGGCTTCTTCATCGAGGCCGACAACCCGGTGGTGTGGCGCGCGCCGATTGCGACCGGCTATCTGGAGCAGTTGCTGCGCGAGACGGCCTGGGGCGATCTGGATTACCTGATCGTCGACATGCCGCCCGGCACCGGCGACATCCAGCTCACGCTGGCGCAGAAGGTGCCGGTTACCGGCGCCATCATTGTCACCACGCCGCAGGACATCGCGCTGATCGATGCGCGCAAGGGACTCAAGATGTTCGAGAAGGTGGGCGTACCCATCCTCGGCATCGTCGAGAACATGAGCACGCACATCTGCTCGAACTGCGGCCATGAGGAACACATCTTCGGCGCCGGCGGCGGCGCACGCATGGCGAAGGATTACGGCGTGGAGGTGCTGGGCAACCTGCCGCTCGACATCCACGTCCGCGAGCAGACCGATTCGGGCAATCCCACGGTGGTCTCCGATCCGCAAGGCCGTGTGGCCGAGATCTACCGCGCCATTGCGCGCCGCGCCGCGGTGAAGGTGGCCGACCTGCAGAAGAACATGTCGTCGAAGTTTCCGAACATCGTCATCCAGAAGAACACCTGAGAAGGGCTCGACAAGTTGATTCCATTCATGGTTCGACAGGCTCACCACGAACGGAATCAGTTGCTTGCCGTTCGTCCTGAGCTTGTCGAAGGACGATTCACTGCTTTCCCTGCCAAGCCAAGACAATGAGCACTACTCCTATCGCCCCCAATCCAGCGGCTGCAACCCGAACCAGTGACTACACCGGCATCCTGCCCAGCCAGAAGATCCGGGAGATGCTGCAAAAAGGCGAGATCAGATCGTCTCCGATGACCTCGATTCTCGACGACCAGATCCAGCCGGCGAGCATCGACCTGCGCCTGGGGGACTTCGCCTATCCGGTGGACACCAGTTTTCTGCCCGGAAAAGGCGTGAGGGTTCTGGACAAGCTCGGGCAGCTGGATGCGCAGTTCGAGGACTTCAAGGTTGATCTTCGCAACGGCGGCATGCTCGAGAAGGGGCGGATTTATGTGGTGCCGCTGCTCGAGTCGATCAAGCTGAAGAGCGAAGTGGCGGCCTTTGCCAATCCCAAAAGCTCGACCGGACGGCTGGACATCCTGACGCGCCTGATCGCGGATGGCGCCTCGGTTTTTGACCAGGTTGAAGAAGGTTATGAGGGCGAGTTGTACATCGAGATCGCGCCGCGCAGTTTCAGCGTCGTGGTCCGGACCGGCGACCGCCTCAATCAGCTTCGCTTCCGGAGGACCACCGGGGTTGAACCCAAACCCATTTCAATCGCGGACTGGAAGCAGCTCCTGGAAGGTGGCCAGATCGTTGACCTGGCCACCCAGGAACAGAAGACGGGTTTCAAGACGGGGCACCTTCCTTTCACCGTGGACCTCAAAGGTTCGGGCGCTGAAAGCAGCCTGATTGGCTACCGCGCGAAGAAGCACGCCCGGCGCATTGACCTGAAACGGCGCGACTACGATCCGCTGGACTTCTGGGAGCCGATCCATTTCCACAAGAGTGCTACGCTGATCCTGGACCCGGACGAGTTCTACATCCTCATGACCAAGGAGGCGATTGCGGTGCCTCCCGAATACGCGGCCGAGATGCTGCCCTACGACACCCGTGCCGGCGAGTTCCGCGTGCACTATGCGGGCTTCTTCGACCCGGGATTCGGCTGGAACGGAAAGACGGGCAAGGCAGGCGGCAGCCGGGGCGTGCTTGAAGTGCGTTCCCACGAAGTGCCTTTCCTGCTCGAGCACGGGCAGATCGTCGGTTCGTTGCGCTACGAGCGCATGGCCGCCAAGCCGGACATGCTCTACGGCATGGACATCAGTTCAAACTATCAGGGCCAGAGCCTTAAGCTGGCCAAGCAGTTCAAGGTGTAGCCTGCCTTAAAGCACTCCCTCACCCCAACCCCTCTCCCGGAGGGAGAGGGACTTTTCTCTGATCTTCCAAGATGAGAAGGTTGTCTTCCCTCTCCCCCCGGGAGAGGGACTGAGGGTGAGGGAAGGTTTTAAGATAGTCCTGATTCCTCCGAACACCGCACGACCCACCCGTTCTACGCAATAAGTCATAGCCGCACCCCGCCCGGGGGCGCACACTTCAATCGTCCCGCCAAACCGAGCCCACCTTGGCCCACATCCTCATCGTCGAAGACAATCCCGTCGTGCGCATGCTCGCCGAGCACCATCTGGAGAGCGGCGGCCATACGGTCATGACGGCCGCCGACGGCATCGAGGCGCTGCAATTGGTCTCGGTCATGCGCCCCGACCTGATCCTCTCCGACATCGACATGCCCAGGCTCGATGGCCTGGGTCTCCTGAAGGTGCTGCGCGAGAATCCGGAACTGGCGTCCATTCCGGTGATCTTCCTGACCATGTACGACGACATGGAGACCTTCCGCCTCACCCGGGAAATGGGCGCGGACGATTACGTCAACAAGCCCATCAACCAGACCACGCTGCTGGTGTCGATCCGGAACTGTCTGGCGGCGCGGAACCGGTGAGCGTGGCCACGCAGAAATGAAGCCCGATTGATATGATCGAAATGGTTATTCAGTGACGGTTAAATGAGATATGACCGATTGATTGTTCTCAGTCATTGCTGCCGGATGAAAGGGGCCTGTCGTCCGGATGAATCAGGATGAAACCTGAAGGTGGCCATGCCAATGAAAAAGGGGCCGGAATTTCCGGCCCCTCTTCCTTGTGACGCTGGCGAGGACAGACTAGGCGCGGATCTCCCGGCGCTGGAAGTTGATGTAGCTCACGGCAAACAGTGCGCAGCATCCGGCAAGCAGCGAAACCACCTGCGGCCATACCAGGATGAGGCTCTGCGACAGATGCAGGGGATTGCCGATGAGCGCGCGCTGGATCTGCGCGTTGAAGACCAGGCCCGTGGTGCGCACCGCCGGGTTGAGCAGCACCTGCACCGCCTCGCCGTACAGGGTTGCGGGCGAGACCCGGGCCAGTGCCGCCGACATCCCGGCCTGCCTCACCTGGTCCATCGGCGTGTACATCGGGCCGACGATGGCCTGCGACAGGTATTCCGCGAAGATGGGCCAGAGCATGGACAGGAATATCCAGACGCCCAGGCTGGCGATGGCCGAGGTGGACGGCTGGTGGCAGGTGATGGAGAAGAGCATCGCCAGCGACAGCCAGATGCCGGCATAGAAGAGCGTCACCAGCAGGAACAGCGCGCCGCGTGCCACTTCTTCGCCGCTGGGCGGCAGGCCCAGCACGACGATCCCCATGCCTGTCGTCACCAGCCACAGCGCCAGCAGGATCACTGCAATGGTGGCCATGGCCGAGAGGAACTTGCCCATGAGGAGGGCGTCGCGGTAGATGGGCTGCGACAGCACGCGGCTCAGCGTGCGGCGGCTGTACTCCCCGTTGATGGCGTCAAAGCCCAGGCTGACCCCGACCAGCGGCACGAAAAAGCCGAGGAAGGTGACGAACGAGGGCATGGGCTGCTTGGCCGAGGTGAACAGGTCGAGGAAGACAAAGGGGTTCTCAGACACCGTGGCCTTCATCTGCTGTGCGGCGGCGAACACCGCTCCCACGGCCGCCACCAGTACCAGGATTTCCAGGATGCGCATGCGCCAGGAGCGCAACTGGTCGGAGAACTCCTTGAAGAACACCGGCGCAAGGCCGGTCCATTGCGATCCTTCACGCCTCATGGCTGTGCTCCGGCACCGCGGTTCTGGCCGCGTGTTTCGAAATAACGCGCATAGACCTCATCGAGGCTTGCCTGTTCCATGTTGAGCCCGCGCACATCCGCGCCGGCTCCGGTGGCGGCGCGTACCAGCGCCGGACGAACATCGCTTTCGGATTCGATCAGCCAGTGGCCGGCCTTGCCGTTCATGGCGTCGCCCGCACCCGCAGTGACCGAGCGCACGCCCGGGACGGCCTGCAAGGCAGCGGCGAGGTTGCCATCGCCGGTTCCCGGGCCGGCCTCCAGATGGACCCGCCATCCGGCGCCGAGCACCTCGCGCGCCAGCGCATCCACGGTGCCGTTGAGCACCAGCTTGCCCTTGTAGAACAGGCCCACGCGATCGCACACCGCCTGCACCTGCTGCAGGTGGTGCGAGGACAGCAGCACGGTGATGCCCTCGTGCTTGAGCGAGCGCACCAGTTCCAGGAATTCCAGTGCGCCGGTGGGGTCCAGGCCCAGCGTGGGCTCATCCAGGATGGCGATGCGCGGCGCCCGCATCAGCACTTCGGCCAGTCCCAGGCGCTGGCGCATGCCGCGCGAGAATGCCGCAACACGCTTGTCCATGACCTCGGCGAGGCCCATGCGTTGCAGCGCGCCGGTGATGGTGGCATCGGACTGTTTGTCCGGCATGCCGTTCAGCCGGGCGGTGTAGCGCAGGTTTTCGCGCGCGGTGAATTCGTCATAGAAGCCCACCGAGTCGGGGAGGTAGCCGACCTGGCGTTTCACCGAAATGGGATTGCGGCGCGGGTCGAGGCCCAGCACTTCGATCTCGCCCGCATCGCGCTCGGTGAGGCCGAGCAGCATCAGGATGGTGGTGGTCTTGCCTGAGCCGTTGGGGCCCAGCAGGCCATAGACTTCGCCGGCCCGTATCTCCAGATCCAGGCCATCCACGGCGACAAAGCTGCCGTAGCGCTTGGTCAGGCCGCGGGCCTGGATCACTGCATCTGCCGCAGAGTTGCTCATCGTGGGTTTGCTCCTGGCGGCCGCCTAGCGGCGCCCGAACTTCACCACGGCAAAACCCACGACCAGGATGGCCAGCACGGCGATGGCGATGCCCACGATGCCCCACAACGTCGACACCAGCACGGTGACGCGATAGTTGGCCGTGACCTGTCCGGAGCCGCCGTTGGCCTGGAAGGTGACCATGTAATCGCCGGCGAGCGACTGGTCGGCGGGGGTGATGTCGGCGTTGATGTTCACGGTCTGCTTGGGGGCGACCTCTTCCAGCACCTTCGGATCGAACACCACTTTCCATTTGTCCGGGCTTTGTGCCGAAAGCGTGATGTTGCGCGCCGGCGCGCTGCCGTTGTTGGTCAGTGTCAGCGCCACCGTGGTGGCCTGGCCGATGCGCGCCTCGCCCGAGAGCTGGGCGCTGGGCGTGGACAGCGTCAGGTCGGCCTTGCCGCCGACGGTCATGGCCAGGGGCAGCGTGGCGCGGATGTCGCCCGATGCGGCGCGCACGTTGAACCGGTAGTCGCCGGTTTCGACGTTGCCGGGCAGGGAGACCTTGACGTTGATGGACTTGTTCTCGCCGGCCTTCACCAGCATGGCGGTGACGTTTTCCGAGCCGTATTGCGGGCTGAAGGTGACATCGAAGTTGGGCGGCGCCTCTGCCGACAGGTTGACCGTCGCGTCACGGCCGCTCTTGTTGGAGAGCTGCACGTCGTAGCTGAACTGCGTCGTGGCCGATCCCTTCAGGGTGGGGAGCGTGGCGCTGACGGTGAGCCAGTCGGGCAGGGTCTTCACCACGCGCAGCGTGATGCCGAGGTTCGCCTTGTTCGAGACGCCTTCGGCAGCCACCTCGAAGGTGAAGGTGCCGCTGGTGACGCCCTTGTCGGGCGTGAGCTGCAGGCTGAAATCCCGGCTTTCATCGGGACCGACGAACACCGAGCCGATGCTGCGGGCGTCACCGAGGAAGTCGGCGGTCCACCCCTTGGGCACGGTGATGGAAGACAGCTTCACCTGTTGCGGATCCAGGCCGAAGCTTTTCACGGTCAGCGGGATGATCGCCGGCTGGCCGGCCTGCACCGTGCGGTCAGGGTAGGGGGTGGACAGGCTGAGGCCGGTATAGGTGGCGGCGCCTGCGCAGGTGGCGGTGAGCGGCGCAAACAGCGCGAACGCCGTCAGCAAGGCAAACTTGCGTAATACGGACATGAAAGCATCCTCCATTCTTATGATTTGACGCAGGCCGCCCTTCTCAAGAAGGCGTGCACCTCTGCGGTGAAGACAGTGCCGTGGCGCAATAGTTCCTGTTGTCCGGCTTCTGTTCAGTTTCCGGTCAGGTTCGCCGCGGCGTCGATGCAACCCTGCGTGCAACAGCGTATCCATATAGAGCCATCCGTGGCAAAGTGCAAGGGCTCATTGATATGACTCCAGCCCGCAAAATCCGGCGCACCGGGAAAACCCGTCTTGACCCCCCAAAGTCGCGGCGTATAATCCCGCCGAAATTGACCTCACAGACCACTCACGTGCCCCTGCCTGCCTTTGCCGCAGTACCGACCGCCCGCAACCGCGCGGTTCCTGCACGTTCCCGTTCCGTGAATCCGGCTCAGTGAAGCCCCGACCACGCCGCGGCGCACCGCGCCGTTCTGCATCCCCTGAAGTTTCCCGGCGCGCGCCGGTCATGCATCCGCCTGCCCGGCTGATCTAGCGCATCCCCTTTCGCATCTTTCCATGAGCGCGCCGACGGCGGCCTGTCCGCAATGCGCATTTCCATTTCAGGATCACATATGACCATGTCCGTGCACCGGAGACCCTCATGAAATTCCGCTTTCCCATCGTCATCATCGACGAGGACTTCCGCACGGAGAACACCAGCGGTTCCGGCATCCGGGCGCTGGCCAAGGCCATTGAGGACGAGGGCATGGAAATCCAGGGCGTCACGAGCTACGGCGACCTGTCGCAGTTCGCCCAGCAGCAGAGCCGCGCCTCGGCCTTCATCCTGTCCATCGACGATGAGGAGTTCACGCCCGGCCCCGAGCTCGACCCGGCGGTGCTGAACCTGCGGAAATTCATCGAGGAAATCCGCTTCAAGAACGCCGACATCCCGATCTACGTCTATGGCGAGACGCGCACTTCGCGCCACCTGCCGAACGACATCCTGCGCGAACTGCACGGCTTCATCCACATGTTCGAGGACACCCCGGAGTTCGTCGCCCGCCACATCATCCGCGAGGCGCGCGCCTACCTCGGCGGCCTCGCACCGCCCTTTTTCCGGGCGCTGGTGGATTACGCCCAGGACGGTTCCTACTCGTGGCACTGCCCGGGGCATTCAGGCGGCGTGGCCTTCCTGAAAAGCCCGGTGGGGCAGATGTTCCACCAGTTCTTCGGCGAGAACATGCTGCGCGCCGACGTGTGCAACGCAGTCGATGAACTCGGGCAACTGCTGGATCACACCGGCCCGGTGGCGGCCTCGGAACGCAATGCCGCGCGCATCTTCGGCGCCGACCATTGCTTCTTCGTCACGAACGGCACCTCCACCTCGAACAAGATGGTGTGGCACGCGAACGTGGCACCGGATGACATCGTCGTGGTGGACCGCAACTGCCACAAGTCCATCCTGCACGCGATCACCATGACCGGCGCGATTCCGGTGTTCCTCACCCCGAAGCGCAACCACTTGGGGATCATCGGGCCGATTCCGCTGGAGGAATTCAGCCCGGAGAGCATCGCGAAGAAGATCGAGGCCAACCCCTTCGCGCGCGCTGCAAAGCGCAAGAAGCCGCGCATCCTGACGATCACGCAGAGCACCTACGACGGCGTGCTCTACAACGTGGAGATGCTGAAGGACACGCTGAACTCGACCATCGACACGCTGCACTTCGACGAGGCCTGGCTGCCGCACGCGACCTTCCATCCGTTCTACAAGGACATGCACGCCATCGGCAAGAACCGGCCGCGCACCAAGGACGCCATGGTGTTCGCCACGCACTCCACGCACAAGCTGCTCGCAGGCATCTCGCAGGCCTCGCAGATCCTGGTGCAGGAATCGCAGAACAGGAAGCTCGACCGCACTCGCTTCAACGAGGCCTACCTGATGCATACCTCGACCTCGCCGCAGTACGCCATCATCGCTTCCTGCGACGTGGCGGCGGCGATGATGGAGCCGCCCGGCGGCACCGCGCTGGTGGAGGAGTCGATTCTCGAGGCGCTGGATTTCCGCCGTGCCATGAAGAAGGTGGACGACGAGTGGGGCAAGGACTGGTGGTTCAAGGTCTGGGGGCCGGAGAAGAACGTCACCCAGGAAGGCATCGGCTCGCGCGAGGAATGGGTGCTCAAGGCGAACGACAAGTGGCACGGTTTCGGCAACCTCGCAGCCGGCTTCAACATGCTCGACCCGATCAAGGCCACGGTGATCACGCCCGGCCTCGATGTGTCGGGCAAGTTCGCCAAGACCGGCATTCCGGCGGCCATCGTCACGAAGTACCTCGCCGAGCACGGTGTCATCGTCGAGAAGACGGGCCTCTATTCGTTCTTCATCATGTTCACGATCGGCATCACCAAGGGCCGCTGGAACACGCTGGTGACGGCGCTGCAGCAGTTCAAGGACGACTATGACAAGAACCAGCCGGCGATCAAGGGACTGACCGAGTTCTGCCAGCAGTATCCGCGCTACGAGAAGTACGGCCTCAGGGACCTGTGCGACCAGATCCACGGCATGTACAAGGCCAACGACGTGGCGAAACTCACCACCGAGATGTACACCTCGGACATGCAGCCGGCGATGAAACCGTCGGACGCCTTTGCCGCGCTGGCGCACGGCGAGATCGACCGCGTCGAGATCGACAAGCTGGAGGGGCGCGTCACCAGCGTGCTGCTGACGCCGTATCCGCCGGGCATTCCGCTGCTGATTCCGGGCGAACGCTTCAACGCGACCATCGTGCGCTACCTGCAGTTCGCGCGCGAATTCAACCGCAAGTTCCCGGGCTTCGAGACCGACATCCATGGCCTGGTGGATGTGGAAAGTGAAGATGGCTCAAGCTACTTCGTGGATTGCGTGCGGCAGGCCTGAGTTTTCGTTCAAGCAAGCCCATGACTGAATCCGCCCAGCGCCACGCCTTCACCGCGCTGGCGGCTGCGGCGCTGTTTGGCGCCAGCGTTCCGCTGTCCAAACTGCTGCTTGGCGACCTGGGTCCGCTGGCGCTGGCTGGGCTGCTTTATCTGGGCAGCGGTGCCGGCCTTGCGCTGGTCTGGGTGGCGCGGGCCTCGATGAACGGAGTGACCGGAACGGAATCCGGCATATCCAGACTGACCACGGCGGACCTGCCGTCGCTGGCCGGATCGATACTCTGTGGCGGAATACTCGCGCCGGTAATGCTGCTGTGGGGCCTGAGCGGCCTTGATGCGGCAAGCACTTCGCTGCTGCTCAACGCCGAATCCGTGCTGACCATGCTGCTCGCTGCAGTGGTGTTTGCCGAGCATGTGAGCGGCCGTCTGTGGCTCGCATCGCTGGTGATGCTGGTTGCGGGCGCAGTGCTTGCCTGGCAGCCCGCGGCCTCGCTCCCGGTTTCGTTGCATGCGCTGGCCGTGCTGGCCGCCTGCCTGATGTGGGGCATGGACAACAACCTGACCCGGCGCATTGCCGGCGGCGATGCGCTGACCATCGCCATGGTCAAGGGCCTTGCCGCCGGCTGCGTCAACCTCGCACTGGCGTGGTTTGTCTCCGAAGGATTGCCGGCTGGCGCGCATGTGGGCGCGGCCATGCTGCTGGGCGCAGCCAGCTATGGCGTCAGCCTCGTGCTGTATGTCGTGGCCTTGCGGCACCTGGGCAGCGCGCGCACCGGCGCGCACTTCGCCACCGCGCCGTTCTTCGGGGCCGCCCTGGCGGTGGCATTGGGGGCGCCGCTCACCCTGCAATTCGTTGCGGCACTGGCGCTGATGATCGTGGCGAGCGTGCTGGTGCTCACCGAGCGGCATGGGCATCGCCACAGCCATGAACCCATGCGTCACTCCCATTCCCACGTGCATGATGAACATCACCGGCATGCGCATGCCGGGGGGCCGGGCGGGGAGCCGCATGTTCACGAGCATGAGCACCAGCCCATGACCCATGCGCATGTCCATCTGCCCGACCTGCATCACCGTCACGGGCACTGATCCGCATCCCCGCCGCGCAGTCCTGCTGGAAGGCCTTCCGTGCTCAGCCTCATCGTTTCGACCATCGCTTTTTTCATCGCCAGCTTCTTCATCCGCCGTTACTTCGAGGACATGGGCATTCCGAAGGGCTTTACGCGCGGCACCATGGTGTTCGTGCTGGCGACGGCGGTGTCCTACGGGGTGGCCTGGGTGGTGGACTGGATGGCGGGGTAGGGCAGGCGGCTCAATGACTTCTGATTACATTTATTGTTAAAACGGCTTTCAATAATTTAGTATTTATTGGAAGTGATCATAATAATTCCGCTCAGAAACTGGCCGTGAGCGTCAATCGCAGGCTGCGCGGCTCCACCGGATGGAGATGGCGGTCGCTGACCGGCGCGGCCTCGCTGGCGAGTTTCGATTCGTAGAAGTAATCGATGTCGCTTGCCTGGCGGTTGAACAGGTTGATCACGTCCAGCGAAAGCTTCATGCCCTTGTCGATGCGATAGGTGGTGCGCAGGTTCCACAACAGCGTGCTCTGTGATCGCACGCTGTTGTCCTCGATCAGCGGGCGCGGCCCGAAATAGCGCATCTGCAACATGCCGGACCAGGGGCCGAGCTCCTCCACTGCGGCGCCGAGGGACAGCACCCGGTCGATGGCACCGGGAACGTATTCCCCCGGCGTGGCCGGGTCGGCCTGGGTGAAGCGTGCCCTGGACAGGCTGAGGTCGGCGTCCAGCAGCAGCCAGGACAGCGGGCGATAGCGGTTGGACCATTCGATGCCATGGCGCGTCGAGGGGCGGCTGGCTTCGGTGGTACCGGCATCGCCGGCGAACACCAGTTCGGATGCGATGTCTAGTTTCCACAGCGACAGCGAGCTTTGCAGGTCATGTATCCATTCGGTGCGCGCGCCTATTTCGGTGCCGGTGGTGCGCACCAGCGCCGGCGCGGGACTCAGCGGTGCCCCGGTGGACGGATCGACATGCGTGGTGGTGCCGCGTGCGTCGTTGCTGTGGAATCCGTGGCCCCAGCTGAAGAAGAGCTCGGTTTCCTCGAAAGGCCCGGCGATCAGGTTGAGCTTGGGGGAGACCTGCCGGTCGCGGGTGTCGCCGGAGTTGGCGGCGAGGTCGCTCTCGACCGTGGCGCGGTAGAAGTCGGCGCGCGCGCCCACCACCGAGCGCAGCCAGTCGTTCCATTGCAGCGAGTGTTCCGCCCAGGCCGCATAGCCGGTCTGGCGCACGCGGTCTTCGCGCACGGTGGAGAGGCGCTGCCTCGCCACGGTGTTGTACAGGCCGACGGTGCCGATGTTGTCGCGGCGCACGTTGAGGCCGGCCTTGAAGATGCTCTGGCGCTCGCCGATCCTTCCGGTCCACAGCCAGGACGGGGCGATGCCGAACACGCTGCGCCGGTCGGCCTGCTCGAACTGGTCGCCGTTCACCGGGTCGTTCATGAAGTAGGTGAAGTTGGAGAACAATTGCAGGCGGTAGCGCAGGGCATAGGCCGACAACTGGAATTCGCGATCACTGGCCGTGCGGCGATAGTCGTAGGACAGGCTGTAGCGCTGCGATTCGCCGCCATCGGTGGGGTCGAGAGCGCCGAAGCGCGACACCAGCCCGGCATCGATGGCACGCGAGGCGATCTGGTCGGTGGCGCTCCAGCGGCCCTGGTAGGCCATGGCGGTCAGGCTGTGGCTCGCGGCGGCGTTGCCGAACGTGTAGCGCAGCACGGCGTTCTGCTTGCCGAAATTCTCCGGATGTTCCCACGGGCCGTTGTTGCCGGTGAGTTCCAGTGCGTAGAGCAGGTTGCCGCCGGCACCGTCGACGCCGACGGCGCGCGATTGCATCATCAGCGCGCGCCGGTAGCCGAAGCCACCGGTGGTGAGGCTTGCCGTGCCCTCCTTCAGCGCATCGTAGTAATGGATGTGCGCCGCGCCGGCCGAGGAGAAATCGCCCTCGCTGGCGAAGTAGGGGCCCTTCTTGTAGTCGATGCGCGACACCAGTTCCGGGATCAGGAAGTTGAGATCGGAGTAACCCTGGCCGTGGGCATGGGTGGGCATGTTCACCGGCATGCCGGCCACGGTGGTCGCGAAATCGGTGCCGTGGTCGAGGTTCATGCCGCGCAGGAAGAACTGGTTGGCCTTGCCGTCGCCGGAGTGCTGGGTGACGATCATGCCGGGCACGTATTCCAGCACTTCGCCGGGGCGCTGCAGCGGTCGTGCCGCAATCAGCCCCGGCGTGATGTAGCCCTGGCTGGCCGCATCGGAGGTGCCGACGGCATTTTCGTAATGGCCGATGACCTCGACGACATCGGTGCGTTCCTCATGCGTGCCGTCGGCGGACGCGGAAACAGCCCATGCCAGCAGCGACAGCGGAAGGAGGCGGATGATGCCGGAGTTTTTTTTCATTGGGAGCATTGTGGTGAGACGCAAAAGGCCGCTCGGCGGGCACGGGCTGTCGGGGTGGTGAACGGCGATCACCGTTCATCATTCCGCCACTGCAGCTGTTGACGCCGGCTGCGGCGCTGACAAGCCGCCGGGCATTCGCTGGCAACGTTGCAACAAGGTGCGGATTGTACCTACCGCCGGCCGATGTTTCAGCGGGGTGCTTCGTCGCGCGGCGGCCGGCCCAGCGCGGTGAACATCGCGTCGAATTCGGCGCCCGGCATGAGCCCGCCTTCCCAGACCACGAACACGCGGTCCCTGGGCAGCAGGTTGCGTCGGCGGTGCGTGATGACCAGGCGGCCGACCGGCAGCTCGCCCAGCGCCTTCTGCACCTGGGATTCGGTTTCGTAATCCAGCATGCTGGTGTATTCGTCCAGCAGCAGGAAGCGCGGCTGCTTGTACAGCGCGCGCGCCAGCAGGATGCGCTGGCGCTGTCCGCCGGAGAGTTTCGAGCCCATGCCGCCCACCAGCGACTGGTAGCCCATGGGCATGACGGCAATGCTGTCATGGACCATGGCGGTCTTGGCGGCCTGGATGACGCGGTCTTCGTCGGGCATGCTGTCGAACATGCAGATGTTGTCGAAGATGGAACCGGAGAACAGGAAGTCCTCCTGCATAACGGTGCCGATCAGGGCGCGATAGGTGGCAAGGCCCAGCCTTGAGACCGGCATGCCGTTCAGCAGCACCTCGCCTTCTTCCGGCACCAGCATGCCGGCGACGATCTTGATCAGCGTGGATTTGCCGCAACCGGAGGGCCCGACAATTGCCACCGATTCCTGCGGCGTCAGTTTCAGGTTGATGTTCTTCAGCACCGGGTCTTCGCCGGGGGCATAGCGGAAGGTCACGTTGCGCAATTCGATTTCCAGGGGGCCGTCGCGGTCCACCCGCAGCCGGTCTGCGGGCAGGCTCTCAACCTCCGGTTCGGTGAGCACGATGTCTGCCAGGCGCTCACCCTGCAGCCGGAGCAGCCGGAAGCGGACCATGCGGTCGGCAAAGGCCATCACCCGGATCAGGAACTGGTCCTTGAAGGCGAGGAAAGCCACCATCATGCCGACGGTGAAGGTCTTGTCGAGGATCATGCCCACCATCAGGAACAGGATCAGCGAGACTTCCAGCGCGCCCACCAGTCCGTTGGCGGCCTGGTAGATCAGGTCGAGCTTGCGTGTGATCACGGTGGCGTTGTAGACGCCGATCTGGCGGTTCATCCAGCCGGCCACCTGCCAGCCCATCTGCGAAAAGAATTTTATGGCGGGTATGCCGCGCAGCGTCTCGAACAGGAAGGAGTCGCGCGAGGCCGAGCGCACGATGCGTTCCTCGGTGGCGGCACGATAGCGTCCGAACAGCATGAAGCGCACCAGCACGTAGCCCGCGGCGGCGAGCAGCACCACGCCCGTCAGCATGCCGCTGTAGAAGAACATCAGCACGAGCGCGATGCAGGCCATGAGCGCGTCGAGCACGGTCTCGATGAAGTTGCTGCTCACCGTGCTCTGGATTTCGTCCACGGACTTGAAGCGCGAGATGACATCTCCGACATGGCGTTTTTCGAAAAACGACACCGGCAGGCGCACCAGATGCTGGAACACGCTGGAGCTGGATCGCAGGTTCCAGGAAATGGAGGCGGCCAGCAGCACCCAGCCGCGCAGCATGCGCGTGGCGGTGCGGGTGACCGAGATCAGGAACAGCGCGACCACCACGACCACGAGCAGGTTGACGTCGGCGGTGACGACCACCTCGTCGATCACCCACTGGTTGATCAGCGGCAGGAATACGCCCAGCGCCTCAAGCGCCAGCGACAGGAGCAGGATCTGCGCGAAGGCGGACAGCAGGTCGCGGTCCCCGGTGAGGAACATGCCCAGGCGCATCTGCGTCTTGGCGACCTGCGGCTTGAAGTCGTCGCGCGGCGTCAGTTCAAGGGCCACGCCGGAGAAGCGCTTGCCGACTTCCTCCATGCCGTATTCGCGCCGGCCCAGCTCAGGGTCATTGACCACCAGCTTGCCGCGGCTGATGCCGACCATGACCACGAAATGATTCAGGTCCCAATGGAGGATGCAGGGGGTGCGAAGTTGCGGGAGTTCATTGATCTCCAGCCGCACCGCGCGCGCGTTGAGCTTGAGGTCGCCGGCGATGTCGACCAGCCGCGCGAGGGTCGTGCCCTTCATCGACACCGGATGCTGGCGCCGCAGCATCAGCACATCGGTCTCGTAGCCTGCAGCCGTAGCGCACATCGCCAGGCAGGCCAGGCCGCACTCGGCCTCCTCGGTCTGCAGGATGACCGGCGGTTCGCGGCGCCGCCACAGCGAGAAGAAATTCGGGGAGAAGAAGTTTGCGCTCATAGCTTCTGGCCCAGTGCGTACAGCGGATCAAACATCCAGTCGATCAGGCGGCGCCGGTCGAGCTCGATGTCCGCCGACAGCGTGAGGCCCGGCCGGAGCCTGATGGTGGAGCCATAGGCTTCGATCTGGTCGCGGTCCAGTGTGACGCGCACGCGAAACAGCGCGCGGTCCTTGGCGGCTGCGGGCGGCGCCTCCAGGTCGGCGACCGGCACATCGGCTTCCGACACCTTGGTGATGGTGCCGGTGAACTGGCCGAACTTCTCGAAAGGAAACGCGTCATAGCGCAGCTTGACGTGGCGCCCGGGCCGAATCTGCGCCATGGCGCTGCTGGGCACGAATAACACTGCCTGCATGGTGGCATTGGCCGGCACGATGGCTGCGATCAGTGTGGCCGGGTCGACCCGCTGGCCGATGACGCCGAGCAGGGCGGTGACGGTGCCGTCCACCGGCGCGTGCAGTTCGAGGGCGCTTTCGGAACGGCGCTGCAGGCGGTCCTGCTCCAGCGCGAGCCGGGTGCGTTCCGATCCGGCATTGTCGGCGCGGGTCCTGGCCTTCAGCGTGTCCAGTTCCGATTGCGACATGCTGATCTCCGACTGCAGGGCCTCGCGCGTGCGCATCAGCGACTGCAGGCGGCCCTTCTGGTCGAGCAACTGGTTGAGCTGCTGCTGGTATTGCAGGTCCGAAATGATGCGTTCATCGGCCAGCGGCTTGAGATTGCCCATCACCCGTTCCGATGTGGTGATGGCCTGCTGTTGCAGGCGCATTTCCTCGTCAAGATGCACCAGGTCACGACCGGCGCGACGCATGCGGTCGGCAAGGCCCGCCGCAGTCGCCGTGGCTGCGGCCTGCTGCTCGCGGGTCTGCTGCAGTATCTGGTCGGCCTGCAGCCCCAGGCTGCGATCGACCAGTACCGCGGTCGGCCCTTCGTGGCCCAGGCGCTCACGGCTCAGTTCGACCAGCAAATCGCCGGCATGCACTTCCTGGCCGTCACGCACGCGAATGCCGGTGATCACCGCACTGTCCGGCGCGCGCAGGCGGATCACGCCTTCGGCAGGAACGATGACGCCGCTGACGCGTTCCTTGCGGGAGTAGGAGCCGAAGAACAGGAACAGCACGGTGAGCAGGGCAATGACGGTGATGAAGGCCACGGGCACCCACACGTTCACCGGTCGTATGGAACTGACGTCCCCCGCCCAGCGACTCTGTCTGGCCTCGACGGCCTGCTCGCGGAACAGGTCACTCATGGGGCGTTCCCGAAGGCGGCGTTTTCCGCCGGGCTGGCGGGAGACTCGAAGGCCGTTTCAATCCGCGCCAGCGAGTCCGTATTGAGGTCGCCGATCAGCGTCAGTATGCGCAGCTGCGCTTCGAGCACGCCCACACGTGCGGTGAGCAGCTCGCGGCGAGTGGCAAATGTCAGTTGCTGCGAATTCAGCAGATCGATGTTTGTGCGCGCGCCGGCATCAAAGGCCTTGCGGGTTGCGGCCAGCGACGCCGTGGCCGTGGCAAGGACGCTGACCTGGATGCGCCATTGTTCCATTGCACGCTGCAGATCGACATAACCCTTTTGCATTTCGGTTTCCAGCACGCGGGTCGCATCGTCGAGCTGCGCCTGGGCGGAATCGGCCAGCGCACTGGCCTCGCGGATGCGCGCCTCTCCGACGCCGCCGGTCGAGAAGGGTATCGCCAGCTGGACCCCGACGGTCGTGGAGGGGATCGTGCCGGTGGTGCCGCCGGCGGCGAGGTGCGAGCGATCCAGTCCGCCGACGAGGTCCACCGTCGGGCTGAGCGTGGCGCGCTGCACGCCGATGCCGGCCCGGGCTGCCGCCAGTCCGGCATCGAGCCGGGCCAGCGTGCTGTTCCTGCCGAGCGCGAGCACCACGGCGTCGCCCGCCGTTGCAGGCACGACCATGGAAGGCAGGCCGTCACGGAGGCGCGGGACTGCCTCCACCGTGGTCCATGCCAGCCGGCCCAGTTCCGCGAGTTGCGCGCGGTAGGTCGCCCTTGTCGTCTCGATCTGTGACAGGATCGTCTCGGCGCGCGCCGAAGTTTCCATCACATCGACGATGGTGCCCACGCCGCCTTCCATGCGCCGCTGGTTCAGGTTGCGCTGTGCCAGCAATACATCGCGCTCCTGGCCGAGCAGGCTCGCGGTCTCTTCGGCCTGTGCGGCACCGAGGAAGGCATCGACGGTGCGGAACAGGACGTCCTGCTTCACTTCGGCGTATGCCGAGCGGGAGGAGGACTCCTGGAACTGCGCCTGGTTGATGCTGGCGTCCGCCTGCGGACGATAGAGAGGGATCGTCAGCCGCAGTCCGCCGGACAGGACGGTGAAGGGCGTGGTGCCACCGCTGTCGGCAAATTCGCGGTTGTAACCCATGACGCCGCCGGTGCTTGGCCGCAATGCACCGCGTGCCTGCTCGAGCCGCTCCGAGTTCGCGCGGGCAAGTGCATCGGCGCCAAGCATGACGGGCTGCGCGGCAAGTGCCCGTTCCACCAGTTGCGTCAGGCTGGCCCTGCCGGCACTGACAGAGCGTGGCTTTGCTGCGGCGTCAGCGTCGACGGCGGCCAGCGTCGTGGTCATGCGCAATGGGAGAGCTGCTTCGCCTTCGGCACGGACGGGTCCGTTGAATGCGGCTATGGCAATGGCGCCAAACATCAGGACAGCGAAGAGGGAGAGTCGTGAAAACGATGGTGTGTGGTACAGGGTGTGCATCGGTTGCTCACCGGACATCACAACAAAAAGCCGCCTGCTGGCGGCCTTCTGTGGAGAACCAGCGTCGGGGCATCCGACGTCGGTCCGGACAACTCACTGATAGACGCAGATCTGCGAGCCGTCCGCGAGCGTGACCAGGACGCCGCCCGGGCCGCAGGGATTGCTTGTGCCGCCGCCACCGCTGCCACCGCCGGAATTGCCGTCGCCGCAATCATCGCTGGAATGGCTGCTGCCGTGGCTGCTGCCATGGGAACTGCCGTGTCCGCCGCAATTGTTGCCGCCGTGACGATTTCTCCGGCTGCCGCCACCACTGACCTGGAAGTATTCTTCTGGTTTCAAATCGCGCATGAGCGTGTTCTCCCGATGGTAGGTGTCTGATCGCGTGCAAATCCGCACGGCCGGACGTAAAAATACGTTTGCCTGTCACTGCACTGTCCGAATCGTCGCACATTTTGCCGGGAAAAACCAAGGGTTCAGCGTGAATAATTGTAAATTTTCCAAGGTCTTAGGCCAATGTTATAGGTATTCATGACATGGTCATGCCAATCCGGCCGCAGTCCGGGAAAACGAGGTTGAACGGCGGCCTGGAGGACTATCGACCGGTCACAATCTTCAGGTCGAAAATCCGCTCGACCATCCAGATCGCGGCAACCAGGGCGATCAGCAGCGAGCCGCCGGTCATGATGCCGCGGCGATAAAACAGAGTCCCGCGCAGGACAAAAGCGATGGGCAGGAAGCTTGCGACGATCGCCATTTGTCCGGCCTCGACCCCGAGATTGAATCCCACGAGGGCCAGCAGCAACGCCTCGCGCGGCAGGCCGAGGTCGGCGAGCACGCTGGCAAAGCCGAAGCCGTGGATGAGGCCGAAGACGAATGCCATCATCCAGCGCTTCTCCGCCACGATCGGACGGACATTGTTCAGTGCGGCGAGCAACACGGAAAGCGCGATGGTGGATTCCACGAGGCGCGAAGGCAGCGAGACCACCTGCAGCGCCGCAAGGGACAGGGTAATGGAGTGCGCCAGGGTGAATGCGGTCACCACCTTCAGCACGTCCCAGAACACCGGCTTGAACTGCGGCGATGCCTGCCACTGGCCATGGCGCGAGGCCACCAGTACCGCCGGCAGCAGCAGCGACAGCAGGAACAGGATGTGGTCGAAGCCGACCCAGATGTGCCACACGCCTTCGCGGGCGAAGTCGATGAATTGTTCCAGCAGGGTGCGCGTGCGAAGTTCGAACATCTGCTCGGGACGATCCGCGGCAAACACACCGGTGAGCGTGGCGAGCGCGCCGCCATTGGGCGACTCCAGTTTCAGCAGGCCCTTGTGCTGCGTGTCGAAATCAAAGAACAGGCTGTAGCGCACTTCGAGCGCGTCGGCGGCATGCGGACAGGTCCCTTCAAAACCCATTACGGCATAGGCGCCATCGGAGTGGTCATCGACCATCTGTGTGGTGGCATGCAGCGGGCAATCGTCGGCGCCGACCCGGGTGCGCAGCCGGGCCAGCGCGTAGGACGCGATGTCATTGTGCTTGCCCCTGAGTTCGCCCCAGGTGATTTCACCATTGCCGTCGGTGTCCAGGCCGACGGCATATTCCAGGTCGCGCAGTGCAATGTCCCACTGCCCGGTGATTTTCGTGCCATCGACCATGATGCTGAGATAGCTGTCGCTGGGTTTGTGTGCGAGTGCGGGAGTCAGCGGGAGCAGGGCAAGCAGCAGAGCGACGGCCATTTGTGCCAGCCGAGCATGCCGTGAGGCATTGAGGATTTTCATTTGTACATCTTCCGCACCTCATCGGCCAGCGCCCGATATCGGGGATCCTCATGGCCGGTGCCATTCATCCATGCCAGCGCCGCGTCCGCGGCCGCCTGGTTGTGGCCGGCCAGCGCCACTTCCATCAGAAGGCGCACATCGCGTATCTCGCGCTGTACGGCCCACCCCTCCAGTGCGAGCCTGGTGGCTTTCGTCACGTCATGATGGGCTTCCAGCTGGTGGCGCGCTTCTTCCTGCATGTGCAGCTTGTCACCGCGCAGCGCCGCAGCATCGAACCGGTCATCCATTGCGCGCATGTAGCGGGTGGCGTCCGGAGACTTCAATGCCTGTGCTGCAAGCTCAAGGCGCAGCAACAGGATGTCGGAACTTTCCCAGTTGTGCAGCAGGCCGATTACTTCGGCCGGCCGGCTTTCGTCGAGGAGAAAATCGGCGTAGGCGGCCAGCACAAAGCCGTCAGTGAGCCCGGTGGCGAGAGCTTCCTTGAAATGTTGCTCTGCGCGAACCTTGTCTCCGGAGCGCAGCGCCATTTCCGCAAGGCGCGTCAATACCCATTGCTGATACTCGGCATTGCGCGCAGGTGTTTTGGCGAGGGCCGCCGTCAGTGCGGCATAGGCCTGCCTGTTCTTGCCGTTGATGCTGTCGATGACCGCATAACAGGCGGCCGATGCCAGCGGCGTGGATTTCGGTGCGAGCCGGTCGCAGGTTGCACGCGCTTTCGCATAATCGGCCTGCACCAGATAGATCGCGAATTGCCAGGAGATTGCCTCAGTGTTGTCCGGATCTTTCTGCAGCACGAGCTCAAGGTCCTGCATGGCGGGCCGGAAATCGTGGCGGTACTGCAGGAGCAGCGCGCGCATCAGGATGACTTCGGTGGGCGCATTGTCTGATGCAGGCCAGGGACGCAGTGCGGCTTCGGCATAACCGACATAACGCGGATCGCCTTCGGCGCTGGCCAGATCGAAATAGCGGCGGGCAAGACGTACGGCAGCGTCTGCATCGTTCGGGTTCGCGGACAACGCATCACGCAACTGTCGCAATTCCCGGCTGGTCGGATCGCCGGGTTTGAATGGCATCCGTTCCAGCACGACGGCATCGTTTTCTGGGATGTGCGGTGCGCACCAGGCGGTCGTGGTGCACAGCAGCAGAAACAGCATCAGATGTCGAAAGCTGTGCATGGACCACCTGTGAAGGGCTGAGAATGGATCATATCATCATGAATAATATAAGAAAAATTCTTTATGAGAATACTTGTTGGTGACAAGTCATCCGTTCAGGCGTGTTAGGCGTTTATAGCCTACCTGCCGAGGTTTATCGGGGGGGGCTGTGCGTAATGCCAGACTCTTGATACCATCGCGGCGGTCTTCGGAGGCAAGGTGCCGGGGTCATTTCAAAATTGAGGAGATGGTTCATGAAAAAGCTGCTCGTAGTTCTGTTTGCTTCGATGTTCGCCACTGGCGCGTTCGCTGCTTCGCACATGAAGGCTGCTGACGACAAGAAGGCTGACAAAGCTCCTGCCAAGGCAGAAGCCAAGAAAGACGAAATGAAGAAAGACGACAAGAAGAAGTAATTCTCCTTCTTTCGGGGAAAAAGCAGGGTTCACCCTGCTTTTTTTTCGCCCGCTGTTTGTAACTCGGCAATCTCCGGATGCGGTGTGCCGCTGTCCTGCATTCAGCGCCGGTCGTAAATGACGAAGTCGAATGGCAGCACCCCGCCAGTCCCGCCGGATTCGCGTGAAATCTCTTGCCACTCCCCGGGCACATACGTCGGAAAGAACGCATCACCTTCCACGTCGGCGAGGACTTCGGTGAGATGCAGGCGATCCGCCGATGGCAGCGCCAGGGAATAAATTTCGGCCCCGCCAATGACAAAAGCCTCATCCGCCGTGATGCCGCGCAATGCGTCGTCCAGCGAAGCGGCAAAACGCACCTGTGCTTCGGGCCACTGCACCGGCTGATGCCCGCCGGCCGAGCGTGAGATCACGATGTTCTCGCGCCCTGGCAACGGCTTGCCCAGCAGGGCCACGATGGAATCGAAGGTCTTGCGGCCCATGATGACCGGATGGCCCAGCGTGAGCGACTTGAAGCGTTTCAGGTCGGCGGGCAGGTGCCATGGCAGTGCGTTGCCACGGCCGATGACGCGATTCTTCGCCAGTGCAGCAATCAGCGAAAGACGTGGTGCTTTTTTTTGCGGTGGTGTGGAAGGCATCATGTTTTGTCGCAGGCAAGTGGGGCATTATAGAGGCGATGAAAGCCGCCTTTGACGTTTACTACCCGCGCTCGTTTTTCAAGCTGCTGCTGCTGGCGCTGGCGGTGGTCGCGCTGCCGCTCATCCTCGCCTTTGTCAATGCGGCACTGTATGTCGAGCGTCTTGCCGACCAGAGCCAGACCGTGGTCGTGCAGGCCGCGCAAGCCGCGCGCGGCAGCCGGCTGCTGATGGAGCAGGTAACGACGCTGGAGCGCGCGGTGCGCCAGTACATCATTCTAGGCGATGCAGCCATTCTCGAAAATTATGAAAACCTGCGCCGGCGTTTCAAGGCCAATGCCAGTGATCTTTCGCAGTTGCCGCTCGATGAGCCGCAACTGCGTGAACTGAACCGCACCATCGACAAGGAACAGTCGCTGTTTGAATTGTTGCGGGCCCAACCGCCGGGCGTCGAGATCGTTCCGGCGCAGCGCGACAAACTGATCGAGGGCTACCTCGAGTTGTCAGGTCTGGCGCGCGGTGTGCTCGATGTGAGCAATGCCCTGATAGACCGGGAGGTGGAACAGCTGCGCACCACCGCGGATCGGGCGCAGCACATCCTGTGGTGGCAACTGTTTGCGACCGTGCCGATCGGAATACTGCTGGCGGTGTGGGCGACTGTGCTGATTGCGCGTCCGATCCGCCAGCTGGATCACGCCATCCGCAGCCTGGGCAGTGGCGAGATCGGGCGCGGCAGTCTGGATGGCGCGATACGCGTCGGCGGCCCGGCCGATCTTGTTTATCTTGGTGACCGGCTGGAATGGCTGCGGCGCCGGCTGCTGGAACTCGAAGAGCAGAAGCAGCGCTTCCTGCGCCATGTGTCACATGAATTGAAGACGCCGCTCACGTCATTGCGCGAAGGTTCGGAACTGCTGGCAGACGGAACAGCCGGCGAATTGACGCCGGCGCAGCGCGAAATCGTGAACATCCTGCGGCGCCAGAGTGCTGAGCTGCAACGCCTCATCGGTGATCTGCTCGACTACCAGCGTGCCCGCGAGGAACTGGCCAGGCTCGACATGGCCCCGATGGATCTTGCAGACGTGGTGCGACGCGTGGCGGAGGACCATCAGCTGGCCGCGGCGGCGCGCAATATCCGCATCAATCTGGATCTGCAGCCGGCGCCGATGCTCGCTGATGGCGAGAAACTGCGGGTGGTGGTGGACAACCTGCTGTCCAATGCGCTCAAGTATTCGCCGGATGGCGGCGCGGTGGCGGTACGGCTGTCCCGGGCCGAAGATGAGCACTTACTGGATGTTCGCGACAACGGGCCGGGTATTGTGCCCGCGGAGCGGGAGCGGGTGTTCGATTGGTTCTTCCAGGGTGAACGCAGCCACCACGGCCGGGTACAGGGCAGCGGACTGGGGCTGGCAATCGCGCGCGACCTGGTGCTTGCACATGGCGGGCGCATTGAAGTCGTGGACGATGGCGCCGCCGCCGATGCGGCGGCCGGTGCGGGCGGCGCGCATTTCCGGGTTGTGCTGCCGTTTCGCGGCGCCACGTCCGCTCAGGTAAAGTGATGTCCTGCATGCATTCCCGACGCCTCATTTTCTGCCTTGCGTTCGCACTGACCGCCTGTGGCGGTCTGCAGCCGCTGGGGGGTGGCCCCAGTGGTGTGCGTGAAAGGGTTCCGGCAGCCAGCGCTCCGGCTCCGGTGCGCAATGACGAGGCCGAGCAGGTGGGGGCGCTGATCGCGTATTCACACTGGCTGACAACCGCCCGCGCCGAAGAGCAACGGCGTGAGGTCAGCGCCGTCACCCAGTCCCTGGCACGCGATGCCGGCGCCTATGCGCGCGTGAAGCTGGCGCTGTTGCTGGCGGTGCCGGGCAGCGGATTCACCGACGAGAATCGGGCAATGGCGCTGCTGGAGCCGCTTGCCGCTGGCGCATCCGTTGCGGCCAGTGGCGCTGGCAATGCCGCACATGCCGGCGGTCCGTTGAGCGAGTTTGCATTTCTGCTGCATGCGCAACTGGGCGAAAGGGTGCGCGAGCAGAAGCGCTCGGCGCAATTGCGCGAACAACTCGATGCGTTGAAGGCGATCGAGCGCAGCCTGATCGAACGTGGACAACCGCAGAAAAAGTGAGCGGCTCCGGCGAACGTCCACCGCGGTCCGATGTCAGAGGGGTGCGCAGGCGATTGCACCCCTGAAACTCAAGGTACTCATCAATGAACAAAGCGAAGATTCTGCTGGTCGATGACGATCCCGACATCCTGACGCTGGTGGCGATGCGACTGTCAGCGGCGGGTTACGAGGTTCGGACGGCCGATAGCGGGGAGCGTGCCCTGGCGGCTTTTTCCGTGGACCGGCCCCAGGTGCTGATCACCGATCTGCGCATGGGCGGCATGGATGGCATGGCCCTGTTCGAGGCGGTCAACGCGCGTGCGCCGACACTGCCGGTGATCGTGCTGACTGCGCACGGCACGATTCCCGATGCCGTGGCCGCAACCAAGCGCGGCGTGTTCGGTTTCCTGCCCAAGCCGCTGGACAGCAAGCTGCTGCTTGACCAGGTCGGGCAGGCCGTGCGCCTGTCCGGTGGCGGCAATGTTGCCGGCGGCGTGGATGAAGAATGGCGTGACGGCATCATCACGCGCAGTCCGAAAATGGAGGACCTGCTGCGGCAGGCAAAAATGGTGGCGCAGTCCGATGCCGGTGTGTTCATCCACGGGGCGAGCGGCTCGGGCAAGGAGCTGCTGGCGCGTGCGATACACCGTGGCAGCCCGCGCGCAGAGCGGCCTTTCGTTGCGGTCAATTGCGCGGCGATACCGGAGCATCTGCTGGAGTCGGAACTGTTCGGCCACCGCAAGGGTTCCTTCACCGGCGCGAGCTATGACCACAAGGGGCTCATTCCCTCGGCTGACGGCGGCACGCTGTTCCTCGACGAAATCGGCGACATGCCCCTGCCGCTGCAGGCCAAGCTGCTGCGGGTATTGCAGGACCGCGAGGTGCGGCCGGTCGGCGCCACGCAGGGCCAGCTCGTCGATGTGCGCGTGATATCTGCAACGCATCGCGATCTGGATGCCGAAATGAAGGCCGGCCGCTTCCGCGAGGATCTTTATTACCGGCTCAACGTGGTGTCTCTCGAACTTCCGGTTTTGTCGGAGCGACGCGAGGACATTGCCCCGCTGGCGCAGCATTTCCTGAGGATCGTCGCGGCACGCAATGGCAAGGACATGCGCGGCATTGCCCCGGATGCGCTGGAGTTGATGCTGAATGCGCCCTGGCCTGGCAACGTGCGCCAGCTCATCAACGTGGTCGAACAGGTGGTGGCGCTCAGTCCGCCCGGCATCGTGCCGGCATCCCTGGTGCAGCAGGCGCTGCGACAGGAGCCGCAGCAGTTTGCGTCGCTGGAGGAGGCGCGGCGCGGTTTTGAGCGCGACTACCTGGTGAGGATATTGCGGATCACCAGCGGCAATGTCACTCGCGCGGCAAAGCTGGCACAACGCAACCGCACCGAGTTCTACAAGCTGCTGGAGCGCCACGCGCTCGAACCCAAGCAGTTCAAATCACAGGACTGAAGCCGCGCCTTCGCGTGCCTGTCGCTGCATTGTAGTGATGCAGCGACAGTGATTCCCCTTTGCTTTCAGTGATATCCATGGATGTCCTGCAGGGCTGTCGCCTGCGGGTGACAGAAATGGTCATTGCCGCGTGCGTGAATATGTCACGCACGCGATGCAAGTCACTGTCGCGGCAGGCGATTCCAATGCTGGCACGGCGGTTGCGCTTAGGAGGGTGGTGCCGGTCGACGTGTGCCGGTGCCATTCCTGAAAAAAGCAGAAAGGAGTCATCATGAAAAACCGTTACCACATCAAGAAGAGTATCGCGGTGGCCAGCGTGGCCGTGGCTTCACTGGCAGGGCTGGCCATTGCCGCGCCAGTGGCCTTCGCTGCGCAGGATGCTGTTCCGGATGTTGCGGGCATCAACATGCGCTTCCAGAAGCTCGACACCAACCACAACGGTGTGCTGTCGCGGGACGAAGTGCGGCATATCGCCGATTACGGCAAGGCCTTTGACATGGCCGACGCCAATCATGATGGATACCTGAATCAGGATGAGTTCATCAAGGCCGAGTCGTTGCACGACCGGGCGCAGGTTGCCGCCTACGTCGATGACAGCGTGATCACCGCCAAGGTGAAGGGTTCGCTGCTCAAGGAACTGAAGTCGCTGAACGTAAGTGTCGAAACCTACCGCGGACATGTGCTGTTGTCCGGCTTTGTTGATGACGAGGGCCAGGCAAAGAAGGCCTTGCAGCTGGCCTCTTCGGTCGAGGGCGTGCTCAGTGTCAAGAACGGCATGGCCGTCAAGTAGCCCGCTGGCACACCAGGAATGCATGAAAGGGGAATGAACATGGAAAATATCCAGAAAAATTCACGCATGAACCCGCTGGTCGCCGGCGCGGCGGTTTCGGTGATTGTTGCGAGCATGGTCGGCGTCGCCGCAATGACCGGGATGCTTCCCAGCGCGAATTCGCAGAAGCAGGAGGCCGGTTCCGGCGCGGCGGTTGCACCAGAGTCCTCGGCGTCACGGTTATCGGAGGCACGTCGCGAGCGTGCGCGCCAGTTCGCGCAGAGTTGCGCGAGTTGCGGCACGGTCGAGTCGGTGCGCACCGTCGAGGTTCGCGGCGAAGGCACCGGCCTGGGCGCGGTGGCCGGGGGCGTGACCGGTGCGGTCATTGGCAACCAGATGGGCAGCGGTCGCGGCAATACCGCGATGACGGTACTGGGTGCGGCCGGCGGCGCATTCGCCGGCAACGAGATCGAAAAGAACGTCAAGAAGCACTACACCTACCGCATCACCGTGCGCATGGAAGACGGGACGTTCCGCACCGTCTCGCAGTCGCAACCGCCTGCCGTTGCCGTGGGTGACAAGGTGCGCGTGGCCGACGGCGTGGTCGTGGTAAGGAGCTGAACATGAAGCTCCTCATGAAGTCCCTGCGTCCTGTCCGGTTCGTTGTGCCGGCGATCATCGTGGCTGCGCTGTCCTCCGGCTGCGCAAGCCATCCTTCGAACCAGCAGATCGGCACGGCCGGCGGCGCGGTGATCGGTGGCGTGCTGGGGTCCGCACTGACTGGCGGTTCCACGGTCGGAACGGTTGGCGGAGCGGCAGTGGGCGGCGTCATCGGCAGTGACATCGGTCGCGAGCAGGACCGGCAGCGCCGGCGCCGTTAGCAACGCTCGCGGATTGCGCATCCGATTTTCGAGATTCACCCGGACGGTCAAGTGACCCTCCCCACGAGACCGCTTCCGGGTGATACCCGCCGCCTTCGGGCGGCGGGGTTTTTATTCAGCGGCACTACACCGCGATGGGTGCCTTGATCGCAGGATGCGGGTCGTAGGCTTCCAGCGTGAAATCCTCATAGCAGAAATCCGCAAGACTCTTAACGGCCGGATTCAGCTTCATGCGCGGCAGCGGCCGTGGCTCACGTTGCAGCTGTTCGCGCGCCTGGTCGAGATGGTTCAGATACAGGTGCGCATCGCCCAGGGTGTGCACGAACTCGCCTGGCTGCAGGCCGGATACCTGGGCAATCATCAGCGTGAGCAGCGCGTAGGACGCAATGTTGAAGGGCACACCGAGGAAGATGTCGGCCGAGCGCTGGTACATCTGGCAGCTCAGCTTGCCGTCGGCCACATAGAACT
This sequence comes from uncultured beta proteobacterium, assembly GCA_903928055.1. GTDB lineage: Bacteria > Pseudomonadota > Gammaproteobacteria > Burkholderiales > SG8-39 > CAIYPG01. Next base: position 38,987 of record CAIYPG010000144.1, read on the forward strand.
GGAAGAACGCGTGGCAGGGGGGCAGCTTCATTTTGTCCACATCGGCCGGGTTCCACGCGGTCACGATGTGGCGGCGCGATTCCGGATTGCGCTTGATCGATTGCAGCACCTGTTCGATCTGGTCGATCTTCCGGCCATCCGGGGTTTCCCAGTTGCGCCACTGATAGCCGTAGACGGGGCCGAGTTCACCGTTCTCATCGGCCCATTCGTTCCAGATCGAGACGCCGTTCTCCTGCAGCCATTTCACGTTCGTGCTGCCCTTGAGGAACCACAGCAGTTCGTAAATGATGGACTTGAGGTGCAGCTTCTTCGTGGTGAGCAGCGGGAAATCGGCAGCGAGCGGAAAGCGCATCTGCCCGCCGAATACCGACAGCGTTCCGGTGCCGGTACGATCACCTTTTTTCGCGCCATGCTCCAGCACGTGGCGCATCAGGTCGAGGTATTGGGTTTCCGCGGTACGCAGCACGTCGGGTGTTCCTGTGGATATTGTTGCAATGATACCGCGCTCAGGGCGCGGCACTTGCCGGGCCTGTGGCAACGGGACGCGCCGGATCCGCGCACCATTCACTCCATGATCCCGGGTAGAGGCGCGAACCGGTCAGTCCCGCAATTTCCATGGCGAGCAGGTTGTGGCAGGCGGTGACGCCCGAGCCGCACTGGTGGACGACGGCTGCAGGGGCGGCGCCCTGCAGCACGCGGTTGAAGTCTTCGCGCAGCTGTGAGGCCTGCTTGAAGCGGCCGTCCGCACCGAGGTTGTTGCGGAAAAAACGGTTCAGTGCGCCAGGGATGCGTCCGCCGACCGGATCCAGGGTTTCATTCTCGCCACGGTAACGGTCTTCGGCGCGCGCATCGACGACGCGGATCTTGGGATCGTGCAAATGAGCCAGCACGAAATTCACGTCGACGGCGATGTCGCGAGGTGCGACGGCGATGTTGCCGGGCCGCGGTTGGGGGACTATGCTGTCGGTCGCACGGCCTTCGTCCAGCCATGCCTTCAAGCCGCCATCAAGCACTGCCACGGAGGAGTGGCCGATCCAGCGCAGCATCCACCACAGCCGCGCGGCATACATTCCTCCGGTGTCGTCATAGGCCACGACCTGTGAGGATGAATTGACACCAGCCGCCGCCAGTCTGGCGGCAAAGCGCTGCGGATTGGGCAGGGGATGGCGGCCATTGCGGCCTGTCACCGGCCCTGCCAGATCACGATCAACATGCAGGAACCGTGCCCCCGGAACATGCGATATCGCATAGGCCTGTTCGCCCGCTTCCGGTTGTGACAGGTCGTGGCGGCAGTCGAACACGATCCACGCCGGATCGCCAAGGTGTGCGGCCAGCTCGCCTGCGCCGATCAGCGTGGTGAATGGCATCGCGTTACAGGTGCGGTACCAGCCGCGAGCGGAGGTTCTCGTGGAAGTGCATCATGCCGTCTTCCATGGGCGACTGGTAGGGGCCGACTTCATTTTCGCCGCGATCGAGCAGCACGCGCCGGCCGCGATCCATGCGCTGGGCGATGATGTCGTCCTCCAGTGCCGTTTCGAGATAGGCGGCGCGCTCGGCCTCGACGAACTCGCGCTCGAAGAAGGCGATTTCCTCGGGATAGTAGAACTCGACGACGTTTGTGGTCAGTTCAGGGGAGCGCGGAATCAGCGTGGACACCACCAGCACGTGCGGATACCACTCGAGCATGATGTTCGGGTAGTACAGCATCCAGATTGCGCCGTATTTCGGAACTTCGCCGTTGCGGAACTTGCGCACCGCGTCGTGCCATTTCTGGTAGACCGGCGAGCCGGCCTTCTGCAGGCGGTTGCGAATGCCCACAATTTGGGACGAATAGGCGCCCTCGATTTCCCAGCGCAGGTCATCGCAGGTGACGAAATTCCCGAGGCCCGGATGGAAGGGCGCAACGTGATAGTCCTCGAGATAGACCTCGACGAAAGTCTTCCAGTTCTGCCTGTATTCGGTGGTCTCGATATGGTCGAGCACATAACCGGAAAAATCGAACTCGCTGGCCATCGAGAAGTGTGCAAGGTCCTTCGCGACGTCGCGCTTGCCGGCAAACAACAGGCCCTGCCAGTTCTGCAGCGGCGTCTTGCCCAGGTTCAGGCAGGGATTGTCCGGAAAGTGCGGCGCACCCATGAGTCCGCCTTCCATGTCGTAGGTCCAGCGATGCAGCGGGCAGACGATGTTCTGCGAATTGCCCTTGCCCTCAAGCATGATGGCCTGACGGTGACGGCAGACATTGGAAAGCAGTTCGACGCCATGGGCGTTGCGCACCAGCACCTTGCCGTGGTCCATCCAGGCGAGGGTGTGGTAATCGCCGACGTTGGGAACCATGAGTTCATGGCCGACGTATTGCGGTCCGTCATCGAAGATCAGCTTTTTCTCCAGCTCGAACACCCGCGGGTCGAAATACCAGGAAACGGGCAGTTGGGTGGCATTGGGCTGCAACAGACGGGAACTCAACAAGTCAGACATGACCTTGGTGCCTCCTTCTCTCCGGAAACGGCAAAAGTGGGGAGGGGGGATTTTACCCCCCCTTTGACAGTCGGGGGCGGTGATGGGTGGAGGGCTGGAAATCCCCCGGATTTGACCCGGAGGCCTTGCACAAGTTATTGTTACGCCTTCGATTTTTTCTGATCCGGCCCAGACAGGGCTGGCCTCCTCCATGCCCAAAACCGGAAAAACCGGAACCGTACCGGGACAGGCTTACGCGTCCCTTGCTGACAACCCGCTGCCGACCTTCGAGGCGGCCATGGCCGAGCTGGAGGCGATCGTTTCCCGCATGGAGTCCTCCGAGCTGTCGCTGGAGGAATCGCTCTCTGCGCACAAGCGTGGCCTGGAACTGGCCCGCTACTGCCAGGAAGCCCTGGCCCGTGCCCAGCAGCAGGTCAAGGTGCTGGAGGACGGCATGCTGAAGACCTTGGCCGAGGTGGACCCGGATGAGTAGTTCGTTTGAAGTCTGGATGAAGGAAGTCCAGGCCCGGGTCGAAGCCGCGCTGGACCACCTGCTTCCCAAGGCTTCGCTGGCACCGACGCGTTTGCACGAAGCCATGCGCTATGCGGCGCTGGGCGGCGGCAAGCGCGTCCGTCCGCTGCTGGCTTTTGCCGCCGGTGAAGTGGCAGGCGCTGATGTCGCCCGACTGGACATTGTGTCCGCCGCCATTGAATGCATCCATGCCTATTCCCTGGTGCACGATGACATGCCCTGCATGGATGATGATGTGTTACGGCGCGGCCGGCCCACGGTTCATGTGCAATACGATGAGGCGACTGCGCTGCTGGTGGGAGACAGCCTGCAGACGGAGGCCTTTCAGCTCATCGCCGACCATGTGCTCGCGGACGATGCGCGTGTACAACTGGAGATGGCGCGCATCCTCGCCCAGGCCAGCGGCAGTCGTGGCATGGCCGGTGGCCAGGCGATTGACCTTGATGCAGTGGGCAAGTCACTGACCCTGCCCGAGCTGGAATTCATGCACATCCACAAGACCGGTGCGCTGATCCGTGCGTCGGTGGCGCTGGGCGCGCGTTGCTCGGGTGGTGCGGGACTGTCGGCCGCTGAACTGGAACACCTGGACCGCTACGCGCGCTGCATCGGCCTCGCCTTTCAGGTGGTGGATGACGTGCTCGATTATGAGGCGCCCACCGAATCGCTGGGCAAGACGGCCGGCAAGGACGCTGCCAACAACAAGCCCACCTATGTCAGCCTGCTGGGCCTGGGACGGGCCAAGGAGATGGCGCGCGAACTGCGCGATGAGGCCGCCGCGGCGCTGGCCCGACTGGGTGGAACTGGCGGGCGCACACAGCGCCTGGCCGAACTGGCCGACTTTGTCGTTTTGCGCCGGTTTTGAGTGGTTGGCATTTCTGCCTTTGATGCCGCGGGATGTGGATGTATAAGGAACAAACGCCCGGACGGGCGTTTGCGGGGTTTGATACAGTGTTTGCCTCCGGTGCACGCAAGCGGCGTGCGTTCCGGTTTGAGGCCTCTCGGGGAATGATGGCATCGTGAGCAGCGTTGGCGGAATGTCGGGATTCATGGATGGCACATCGCGCGAGGGCGGGGAGGCTGCCGCCCATGCGGGATATGAATTGCTGGAAACCATCAATGCGCCAGCCGACCTGCGCCGGCTGGATCGCAAGGAGCTGCAACAACTCGCCGTCGAGCTGCGCGCCTTTGTGCTCGATTCGGTGAGCCGCACCGGGGGGCATCTATCTTCCAACCTGGGCACGGTGGAGCTGACGATTGCGCTCCATTATGTGTTCAACACGCCCGAGGACCGGCTGGTGTGGGATGTCGGCCACCAGACCTATGCACACAAGATACTGACCGGACGACGCGAGGCCATGCCTGGCCTGCGCATGTTGGGCGGCATTTCCGGATTTCCGCGCCGCGCGGAAAGCGATTTCGATACCTTCGGCACTGCGCATTCGAGCACGTCGATCTCGGCCGCGTTCGGCATGGCCCAGGCCGCCAAGATCAAGGGTGAGGACCGGCGTGCCGTGGCCATCATCGGCGATGGTGCCATGTCAGCAGGCATGGCCTTTGAGGCGCTGAACAATGCCGGTGTCTCCAATGTCAACCTGCTGGTGATCCTGAACGACAACGACATGTCGATTTCGCCCGCGGTGGGTGCGCTGAACAAATACCTGGCGCGGCTGATGTCCGGGCGTTTCTATGCGGCGGCGAAGAATGCCGGAGAAAAGGTCCTGGCCGGGGTGCCGCCGTTGTGGGAACTGGCCAAGCGAGTGGAAGAGCATGCCAAGGGATTGATCACGCCCTCGACGATGTTCGAGGAATTCGGTTTCAACTATGTCGGTCCCATTGACGGGCATGACCTGAATGCGCTGATCCCGACGCTCAAGAACATCCGCGAGTTGCCGGGCCCGCAGTTCCTGCATGTGGTGACGAAGAAGGGCCAGGGCTACAAGCTTGCCGAAGCCGACCCGGTGCTGTATCACGGGCCGGGGCAGTTTGATCCGGCGCAAGGCATCAAGAAGTCCAGCGGTGGCAAGCCGACCTACACGCAGATTTTCAGCGACTGGCTGTGCGACATGGCCAGGGCCGACGAACGCCTGGTGGCCATTACGCCGGCGATGCGCGAAGGTTCGGGGCTGGTGCGCTTCGAGAAGGAATATCCCGCGCGCTATTTTGATGTGGGCATTGCCGAGCAGCATGCAGTCACCTTTGCCGCGGGTCTTGCCTGCGAGGGGCTGAAGCCCGTCGTGGCGATCTACTCGACCTTCCTGCAGCGCGGCTATGACCAGTTGATCCATGACGTGGCGATCCAGAACCTTCCGGTGGTGTTCGCACTCGACCGCGCCGGCCTGGTCGGCGGCGACGGCGCCACGCACAATGGCGCTTTCGATCTTGCCTTCCTCCGCTGCATCCCGAACATGGTGGTGATGACGCCCTCGGACGAGAACGAATGCCGCCAGATGCTGTACACGGCTTTTCAGCTCGACCAGCCATCGGCGGTGCGCTACCCGCGCGGCAGCGGTCCGGGTGTCGAGGCACAGAAGGAGATGCAGGCCCTGCCGCTGGGCAAGGGGCGCAAGCTGCGCGACGGCAGGCGCGTTGCCATCCTGGCCTTCGGATCATTGGTGAAGCCGGCGCTGGATGCAGCCGAAATGCTTGACGCGTCGGTGGCTGACATGCGATTCGTGAAGCCGGTGGACGATGCGCTGATTGCCGAACTGGCGGCCACGCACGAACTGCTGGTCACGGTGGAAGAACATGCCGTGATGGGCGGCGCAGGCAGCGCCGTCGCCGAATCGCTGGCGATACAGGGCCTGTCCACGCCGCTGCTGCACCTCGGTCTGCCGGATCGCTTTGTCGATCATGGCGATCAATACAAACTGCTCGCGTCTGTCGGCCTGGATCGCGATGGCATCGCCGCTTCCATCCGGGCACGACTGGGCACCTGACGGCCTGTACAGGCCGCATGCGGCTCATCTATGGGCAGTCAAATCACCTACGTTACATAGGGGTTTAGCGGTTCCCTGAGAAACGGGCGCACAGGGGGTGCGTGCTAGAATATTCCTTCTTTATCCCCATATGCATCCCATTGCATCTCATTCGAGCAAGGGAACTGCCATGAATACACGCGACCCACACGCCATTCCGGACGTCCAGGGCTCCAAGGACACCCGCAAGCTCGCCATTGACAAGGTCGGCATCAAGGCGATACGTCATCCGATCCGCGTCATGGAGCGGGGCGGCGAATCACAGCACACGATTGCCATGTTCAACATGTACGTCGGGCTGCCGCACCAGTTCAAGGGTACGCACATGTCGCGTTTCGTCGAGATCCTGAACGCGCATGAGCGCGAGATTTCGGTGGAGGCCTTCCAGATCATGGTCGACGAGATGGTGGTGCGGCTCGAAGCCGAGTCGGGCCACGTCGAAATGACCTTCCCCTACTTCATCAACAAGGCGGCGCCGGTCTCGAAGGTGAAGAGCCTGCTCGACTACGAAGTCACCTTCACGGGCGAAATCCGCAACGGCCAGAAGATGTTCACCATGAAGGTGGTGATTCCGGTCACCAGCCTGTGCCCGTGCTCGAAGAAGATTTCCGATTACGGCGCGCACAACCAGCGTTCCCATGTCACGATCGCTGCACGTACCCACGGCATGGTGTGGATCGAGGAGCTGGTGGAGTACGCCGAGAAACATGCCTCCTCGGAACTCTACGGCCTCTTGAAGCGCCCCGACGAGAAGTTCGTCACCGAGCGCGCCTACGACAATCCCAAGTTCGTCGAGGATCTGGTCCGCGACATTGCAGCAGACCTCAATCGCGACAAGCGCATCGACTGGTACACGGTGGAGTCGGAGAATTTCGAGTCCATCCACAACCATTCGGCCTACGCGCTGATCGAGAAGGACAAGACCGCGAAGTAGGCGGCGAAGTACGCTGCTGCGGCCCGGCATGTGCTGCGGACCGTTCGGAGGTTGCGTCCCGTCGGTTGTCCTGAAGAACTCAGAAGCGCTTGGTCAGCACCATGCTCTGGCCGTCGCGCTTCATCTCCATCCGGTTCAGGAAACTCATGCCCAGCAGCACCGGCATGCTCTGGTTTTCCATGACCAGGGCATCGATGTTGTTGAGCGAGATGTCGCCTACGCGGACCGTATCCAGCCTGACGCGCCAGGCCATTGCCGTGCCGTTGGCGGTGTTCACCGTGCCGGTCGGTGCATCGCGGTACCGGATGCCGATGCGATCTGCGTCGGCCGAAGACAGCGCGATCAGCGTGGCGCCGGTATCCACGACGAAACGCACCGCTGCGCCGTTGATCTGGCCGTCAGTGATGAAATGACCCTGCGGATTGGCGGCCAGTGTCACCGAGGCCCGTGAAGATGCCGTCGATGTTGATTGTGCCTGGCCCATTTTCAGTGTGTGGCGGCGGCCTTCAATGTCGAATACCGCGCCGTCGCGTTCCACGGCCAGCAGGGTCACGCCTTCCGCGGTCTTCTGGTTCGTCGAGAGCGTGCGCGGCGGTCCGCCATTGATCTGCACCACGGCCTTGTTCGTGAACAGGCCGACCACGGCCACGTCGACCGCGAGCGCCGGTGCTGGGCAGAGCAGGCCGGCTGCGGTGATCGTGGCCATCGTAGCAATGCGTGCAATACTATGGAGCCAATTCATCCAACGCTCTCCCGTGCCTGAAGGATGCGCATGAAGCCGGTAGCCATACTCCGCCACAGCCCGACCGAAGGTCCGGGCCATTTTGCCACATACCTCGATGCGCGCCGCATCCCCTGGACCCTCATCCGGCTGGATGAGGGTGATGCGGTGCCAGCGACGCCAGCGGCCAATTCCGGACTGTGCTTCATGGGCGGGCCGATGAGCGTCAACGATGACCTGCCGTGGATTGCACCAGTGCTGGCGCTGATCCGCAGCGCTGTTGAAATCGGAATCCCGGTCATCGGGCATTGCCTGGGCGGCCAGCTCCTGTCCAGGGCGCTCGGCGGCACGGTTTCGCGCAATCCGGTGAAGGAAATCGGTTGGGGCGTCATCCGGCCTGAAGCGGGCGACGCTGCCCGCGACATTGTCCGTGACTGGCTGGGCGATACCGGTGAGTTCCTGTCCTTCCACTGGCATGGTGAAACCTTCACCCTGCCCAAGGGGGCCGTGCGACTCGCGCACAGCGATTACTGCGCCAACCAGGCCTTTATCATCGGCAGGAGTCTGGGCATGCAATGCCATGTCGAGATCACGCCTGAAATGATCACGACCTGGTGCCGTGATTGGGACAGCGAGAAAGCTGCCGGTTCCGGGCCATCGGTGCAGACGCCTGCGGAGATGCAGGCGGGCATGGCGGAGAAGGCTGAGGCGCTCCATGTCGTCTCGGAGCGGCTGTACGATCGCTGGATCCGCGGCCTTTCCCGGGATTGAATATATTCAGATTCAGAAATAGTACGCTTATTCAAGCGTTATATTGCAGTAATTATCATCAGGACATTCCGGCGAGACCGCGCCGGTACCGTCCCGTCCGGCGAGTCAGTCCCGGAAATTGTTGAACTGCACCGGAATGTCCGTGATGGATTTTCGCACCAGGTTGATCACGGTCTGCAGGTCGTCCTTCTTTGCGCCGGAGATGCGCACCGCATTGCCCTGGATGCTGGCCTGGACCTTGATCTTGGAGTCCTTCACCAGCTTGTCGATCTTCTTGCCGGTCTCCTGCTCGATGCCTTCCTTGACCTTCACCGGCTGCTTGACCTTGTCGCCGCTGATTTTTTCGATGTCCTGCGGATCAAGGGCGCGCACGTCGACGTTGCGCTTGGCGAGCTTGATATGGAAGATGTCCATGACCTGGTTCAGCTTGAAGGCATCGTCAGCATAGATCGTCAGTTCGAGATCCTTCTGCTCGATGCGCGCATCGGAGTTCTTGAAGTCGAAGCGTGTCGAGACTTCCTTGTTGCTCTGCTCGACGGCGTTCTTGAGCTCGACCTTGTTGATTTCCGAAATGATGTCGAATGACGGCATGATGAAGTCCTCCTTTGTGCTGCGGTATGCGGCTGTCCTGCGCTGAAATCCCGGACCGGGCGGCAGGTGTTCGCGCGAATTGTGGCGGCCAACCGGTGCCGCCGCGATTTGCAATGAGGGAAGGATTATAAGGGGTTATACCGGTCACATGAGGATGTACCCGGGCAGGCCGGATTCCGGATGTGCGAAACTACGCACAACAACAAAGGAGGTGGTGACATGGACATCGAGCGCGGGCTGGTCAGGACGTCAGCAGGCTATCTGCATTATTGCGCAGCAGGCAAGGGCGAGCCCATCCTGTTGTTCCACATCAACCAGCAGTCCTCGGCGGTATACATGGAACTCATCGAGGTGCTGTCCCGGAAATACCGCCCGATTGCCGTGGATTATCCGAGTTATGGCATGTCCGACCACATTTCCTTCCAGCCGACGCTGCAGGATTATGCGAAGTGGATGGTCGAACTGATGGATGCGCTGGGCATCAGGAAGGCGCATGTACTGGGCGAGGCCACGGGCGCGGCCCTGTGCATCGAGATGGCCGCTTCCTTCCCTGATCGCGTCGGCAAGCTGGTCCTCGTGAACTGCCCGATCTACCTCGGAGAAGGCGCGGCCGAAAAGAGCCATTCGCCGCTGAAGGCCGGACTGCGGCCCACTGATTCCTCGGGCTTTCCGCTGACCCGTACCATCGAGTTCATGCTTGAAAAGGATCCGATGCATTCGCCACTGAAGCCGACGCAGTCGTGGATGGACCGCATCAACGTCGCGCAGGTGCAGGCCGGCCGTGACCGCTGGCAGGCGCTGGATGCGCTGAACAAGTACGACACCACCGGCAACATGAAGCGCGTCAGCCAGCCGACCCTGCTGCTGATCGGCGAGCATTTCCACTATGTGCAGTTCCGCAAGGAATTCGAGTCGCGCATCCGCGACCTGCGTGTCGAGGTGCTGCCGGATGCGCGCTTCTGCATGGCCTGGGAAAAGGCTGACGAAGTGGGCCGCCTGGCCACCGGATTCCTTGGCTGATCCGGGTGGTAATACTGGACATGCGAGCGAGGCGTCCATGAAGGCCGTGCAGATGGACGAATTTGGTGGCCCCGAAGTGCTGAAATTGCGGGAAGTCCCGGTTCCGGTTGCCGGTCCCGGTGAAGTTGTCGTCGACATCCATGCGGCCAGCCTGAATCCCGCCGACATCAAGGTGCGCAAGGGCCTGGCGCAGAAGCTGGTGAAGCCGGTGTTTCCGCATGTGCCCGGACGTGATTTTTCGGGCGTGGTCCGCGCCGTCGGGCCGCAGGTGACGGAGTTTCGGCCGGGTGATGAGGTGTTCGGCATTACCGCGCTCGGGATAGAGGGCGCCTATGCGGAAGCCATCTGCATCAGCAGCACCCTGATCGCCCCCAAGCCGGCCGGCCTGACGCATGCGCAGACGGCGGCGCTTGCGTTGACGAGCCACACGATGCTGGTCTGCCTGGAGGATCACGCGCATCTTGCCCGGGGCGAGACCATTCTCATCCAGGGCGGGGCGGGCGGCCTCGGCAGCGTTGCCGTGCAGTATGCAAAGCACGTTGGCGCCACGATATTTGCCACGGCGAGTGCGCGCAACCATGACTACGTGCGCAGCCTGGGCGCGGACCGGGTGATCGATTACGCCAGCGAGGACTTCGTCAAGCTTGTTCCGCCATGCGATGTGGCATTCGATGTCATCGGTGGAGACGTTCAACGCAGATGCGTGCTGGCATTGCGCCCGGGTGGGCGCCTGGTGCACGTGGCACCCAGCAGTCCGCCCGACCTGGAATCCATTCGCAGGGATGTGACCATCCTGCGTCCGCTGGTCAAGCGCGACCGCGCGCACCTGGATCGCATCCGGGCGTTGATCGCATGCGGTGCCCTGCGGCCGCCCATGATCCGGCGCATGCCGCTTGCCGAGGCGCCGGTCGCGCATGCATTGCTTGAGTCGCGGCAGGTGACGGGCAAGATCGTCCTTGATGTCCGCTGAACACGCATCCACCATATCTGTTCCCAGGGAGGAAACATGAAACACATGATTTCGTTAGCGACGTTGGGCCTCTGCCTGTCCGGGCAGGCATTCGCACAGGCCTATCCCAGCAAGCCGGTGCGGCTCATTGCCCCCTACGCAGTGGGCGGGCCGGCAGACATTCGCGGCCGGATTTTTGCCCAGGTGCTGTCTGCGCAGCTAGGACAGCCGGTGCTGGTGGATAACCAGGGTGGCGGCGGTGGCGTGGTCGGTGCAAACATGGCGGCGAAGGCGCCCAAGGATGGCTATACCGCAATCCTGTTCAATGCCACGGTATTGGCGACTGCTGCATTGACCGCGGATGACCTTCCCTATGATCCGGACCGGGATTTTGAAGCGGTTGCACTGGTATCAAATTCCCCCGAAGTGCTGGTGGTGGATGCCAAGCTGGGAATCAATACCGTGGCGGACCTGGTGGCGCGCGCCAAGGCCAGTCCGGGGAAAATGAATTTCGGTTCGGCCGGGGCAAGTTCGCTGACGCGCCTGGCGATGGAACTGTTCAAGGTCGAGGCCGGTGTGGACATCGTGCACGTGCCCTACAAGGGAATGGCGCCGGCCGTTGCCGACATGCTGGCCAGTCGTGTGCAGGTGGCGATTGCCGATATCTCCGTGCTGCAGTCGAACATCAACTCGGGCGCTTTCAAGGCCCTGGCGGTGACCAGTGCCCGGCGCATTGCTCTGGCGCCCGGCGTGCCGACGACGGCAGAGACAGGATTGCCCAAGGTGATCTCGGACAACATGACAACCCTGATGATGACCGGCGGAAGTCCACAGCCGGCGGTGCTGCGCATGCGCGATGCCGCGCTGGCTGCGCTGAAGCTGCCAGATACGGTTCAGCAGTTTGCGAAGCAGGGAATCATCGCCGCCCCCGGCGGGCCTGAGGATGTGCGCAGGGTGGTTCGCGAGGAGCGTGCGCGCTGGGAGCCGATCATCAAGGCCAATAACATCAGGGCCGAGTAGGCTGGCGCACGACCCCGGCGCGTCTTTTGACGCGCCGGATGTTCAGTTCATCGTGCTGTCCGCTGCGCCTATCCGAAGTGGCAGACGTAATCCAGCATCTCGACGGCTTCGA
>CAIYPG010000145.1 GCA_903928055.1 uncultured beta proteobacterium
CCCAGGACGAAATCGAACTGGTGCTGCAGGTCAATGGCAAGCTGCGCGGCAAACTGCGCGCGCCCGCGGCGGCCGACAAGGCCGCGCTGGAAGCGCTGGCGCTCGGCCACGAGGCCACGATACGGCTGCTGGAAGGCAGGCCGCCGAAGAAGGTCATCGTGGTTCCGGGCAAACTGGTCAATGTGGTAGCCTGAAAAACATGTCGATCCGTTCATTCCGCAGCGCGCTTGTGCTGGCCCTGGTCACCCTTCTCGGCGGCTGCGGGTTCCAGTTGCGCGGCAACACCAGCCTGCCGTTCGAAACCCTTTATGTGCCCGCCTCGTCTTCGGTTGCGGTGGAGCTCAAGCGCAACATTGCAGCAGGCACGCAGACCCGCACCGTCAACACCCCGGCCGAAGCGCAGGCCCAGCTCATCATTACCGATGACCGGCGTGAAAAAGTCATCCTGTCGCTGAACACTGCCGGTCGCGTGCGGGAATTCCAGCTCCGCCACAAGGTCGGCTTCCGGGTCATTGACGCCAAGGGCCGCGAGTACCTGCCGCTGAATGAAATCACGCTGACGCGCGACATCTCGTTCAACGACACCCAGGTGCTGGCCAAGGAATCCGAGGAAACGCTGCTGTACCGCGACATGCAGACCGACATGGTGCAGCAGATGCTGCGCCGGCTGGGCAGCGCGAAGATCCCGACCAGCGAACCCGCAGACGCATCCCCGGCGCCCGCCAGACCGCAGTAGGCCGTCACAATGGCCACGCTGCGCTCGGATCAACTGGACGACCGCCGGGAACAAGGGGACGCAGTTGCACGAAGCAGCGCCCCTTGTTTATCCCCTGCTTCAGAGTAGGCACATTTCGTGGCCAGCCTGCGCTCCGACCAGCTCGACGCACACCTGCAACGCAGCCTTTCTCCACTGTATGTGATCCATGGCGACGAGCCGCTGCTGGCACTGGAGGCCGGTGATGCCATTCGCGCCAGGGCGCGCAAGGAAGGCTTCAGCGAGCGCGACGTTTTCTCGGTGGACCGCTACTTCGACTGGAGCGAACTGCTCGGCGCATTTGCCGGCATGTCCCTGTTCGGCGACCGCAAGCTGATCGAACTGCGCATCCCCACCGGCAAGCCGGGCACCGCCGGCAGCGAGGCGATCGTGTCGCTGTGCGCCAGCCTGTCCGCAGATACGCTGGCCGTGGTGACCGTTCCACGACTGGCCAAGCGCGATCAGTCCACCGCCTGGTTTTCCGCAATGGCGAAGACGGGCACCATCGTGGATGTCTATCCGGTGGAACGCGCCCGCCTGCCCGAATGGATCGCCGCCCGGCTCTCCCGCCAGAAGCAGCGCGCCACGCGCGACACGCTCGCCTTCCTCGCCGACAGCGTGGAGGGCAACCTGCTCGCCGCCCACCAGGAAGTGCAAAAGCTCGGCCTCCTGCTCCCCGAAGGCGAACTGGACTTCAACGCAGTGCGCGACGCGGTGATGAACGTGGCGCGCTACGACGCGCTGAAACTCTCCGAGGCGATGCTGGCCGGCGACAAGCCGCGCCTTGCGCGCATGCTCGAAGGCCTGAAGGCCGAAGGCGAAGCACCGCCGCGCATCCTGTGGATCGTGGCCGAGGAAATCCGCGCCATCGCGCGCGTGCAGGAGGGCCTCTCGCAGGGACGACCGCTGGCGGACGTATGCCGCGAGAACCGCGTCTGGGGTGATGCGCGCCAGAACCTGGTCGGCCGCGCGGCACGCCGCCTGGGCCGCGAAGCCCTGCTCGCCGCACTGGGCCACGCCGCCTTCGTCGACCGCGTCTCGAAAGGCGTGGCGCGGGGCGATGCCTGGGACGAACTGCTGCAGCTCGGCCTGCGCCTGGCGTAAATTCCCTGCGCGCGTCATGTGCAACATGACGCACAGCCATGCGCCGGGTTCGCCGGAAAAACGGCAGTAATCCCCCTTTTTCGCCTGCGCTGCTAGACTGTCTGCACACTCTTCGGTATCAATGGACGCGCCACAAACTGCAACGGAGCATGCATGAAAACCATCCTGGGATTTCTCCTGATTACGGTCGCCTCGGCCGGATATGCCGCAGGCAACAGCGATGCGTTGCTTCTGGCCCAGGCGCAGACGCAAACAAAGACGCCAGTGACAAGATCGACGCCACCCAAGGTTCCACAACCCACCTCCGGCTGCCTGATGGACAGCCATGTCGTCGGCGACGGGCGGACATGGTGTCAGAAGGGCACGGTATTTCAGTGCAATGCTTCAGCCGGAACCTGGGTCAGCACGGGCAGGAAATGTCCCTGATCCGGGCAGCGTGACAGCCGGCGCGTCACTGCACGTGCCATGCGACCCCTCCGGGGGGAACGGTGACGCCCCTGCGGCACAGGCGTAAAATCGTCCCATGAACGCCGTCACCGATATCAAAGACGTCAGGCAGTACATGCACCAGCTGGGCCGCGATGCCCGGGCCGCGGCGCGTGAACTGGCGCGCGCCAGCACCGACACCAAAAAAAGGGCCCGGTTTGCCATGGCCGCCGCCGTCCGCCGCGACGCAGCCAGACTCATTGCCGCCAATGCCGAGGATGTGAAATCCGCGCGGGACAGCGGCAAGGACGACGCCTTTGTCGACCGCCTCACGCTCACCGCGAAATCAGTGGAATCCATGGCCAGGGGCCTGGAACAGGTGGCCAGCCTGGCCGACCCGATCGGCGCCATCACCGATGTGCGCGAGCAGCCGACTGGCATCAGCGTCGGGCGCATGCGCGTGCCGCTGGGCGTGATCGGCATCATCTACGAGTCGCGTCCGAACGTGACCGCCGACGCTGCCGCGCTGTGCCTGAAATCGGGCAATGCCTGCATCCTGCGCGGCGGATCGGAATCGGTGCATTCCAACCTCGCCATCGCCGCCTGCGTCCATGAAGGCCTGCGGGTCGCCGGCCTGCCCGAAGCCGCAGTGCAGGTGGTCGCGACGCCGGACCGCGCCGCGGTGGGTGAACTGCTCACCATGAACGAGTACGTGGACATCATCGTGCCGCGCGGCGGCAAGAGCCTCGTCGAGCGTGTCATTGCCGAGTCGCGCATTCCCATGATCAAGCACCTCGATGGCGTGTGCCATGTGTACATCGACGACAGGGCCGACATCGAGAAGGCCGTGAAAATCGCCGACAACGCCAAGACCCAGCGCTACGGCACCTGCAACACCATGGAGACGCTGCTGGTGGCAAAGGACATCGCACCGCGCGTGCTGCCGCGGCTGGGGAAGATCTACCTCGACAAGGGCGTGGAACTGCGCGGCGACGAGGCTTCGCGTGCGCTGGTGCCGCAGATGAAGGCCGCCACCGAAGATGACTGGTATGCCGAATACCTCGCGCCCATCCTCGCGGTGCGTGTCGTGGCCGGCGTCGACGAGGCGATGGAACACATTGCGAAATACGGCTCGCAGCACACCGACGCCATCGTCACCGAGGACAAGGCACGTGCCGACCGATTCATCCACGAAGTGGATTCGAGCTCTGTGATGGTGAACGCCTCGACGCGCTTTGCCGACGGTTTCGAATACGGCCTGGGGGCCGAGATCGGCATCTCCACCGACAAGCTGCATGCGCGCGGCCCCGTCGGGCTGGAAGGCCTGACTTCGCAGAAGTACGTCGTGTTCGGCGACGGCCACGTCCGTCAATAGTGTCCCTTTCTGTGCAAGCACCCCTCGGCCTGCTCGGGGGCACCTTCGATCCGGTCCACAACGCCCACATTGCGCTGGCACACGCCGCGATGCGCGAACTGGGCCTGTCTGGCGTGCGCTGGATTCCCTCCGGGCAGCCAGGCCACCGCAACGCGCCGGCCACGCCGGTCGAGCACCGCCTCGCCATGCTGCGCCTGGCGATCGCCGGCGAACCGCGCTTCACGCTGGATGAGGCTGACGCACTGTCGGCCATGCCAACCTACACCGTGAACACGCTGGCCCGGCTGCGCGCCGAACTCGGCCCGGACGTTCCGCTGGTGTTCATCATCGGGGCGGACCAGCTCGCCGCACTGGACACCTGGCGCGACTGGCGGCGCCTGTTCGACAGCACGCACATCGCCGTGGCCGAGCGGCCGGGCTACCCGGTCGAGCGCGAGCGCCTGCCAGCGCCGGTGGCCGCCGAACTGGCCACACGCGAGGCCGCCACTCTTGGCAATGGATCCGGCAATGCCCCTGCAGGGCGTATCCTGCGCTTTGCCATGGCACCGCTGGACGTCTCGGCCACCGCCATCCGCAGCGCGCTTGCCAGTGGCACATCGTCCACATTGTCCGGCCTGCCGCTGCCGCCGCCCGTACTCTCCCATATCCAATCGCACGCCCTTTACAGGAACACCACGCCTTGATCACCACCGCAAAACTGCAGAAAACCATCGTTGCCGCACTGGAGGACATCAAGGCGAAGGACATCGAGACCTTCGACGTGCGTCACGTCACTGCACTGTTCGATCGTGTCATCGTCGCCAGCGCCGATTCGGGACGCCAGTTGCGGGCCCTGTCCAACAGCGTGCAGTCCAAGGTGAAGTCCGCGGGCGGCTCGATCGTCGGCGTCGAGGGCGAGGACAGCGACGAGTGGATGCTGGTGGACACCGGCGACATCGTCGTGCACCTCATGCAGCCCACGGTGCGCGCGCACTACAATCTCGAGGAATTGTGGAACCATCCCAAACCGCGCGCGCCCCGCAAGAAAAAGGACGCGCCGGCTGCGGACTGAGGTCCGTCACGCCCCATGAAGATCCATGTCATCGCCGTAGGACCGTCAGGACCGCGCGCCCCGAACCCCGGGCGTGCTGTTTTCACCGTGCCGTGCCGGGACAAACGCACAGCATGAAGATCCATGTCATCGCCGTAGGCAATCGAATGCCCGCGTGGATCGCCGACGGCTTTGCCGACTACGCCGGGCGCATGCCGAAGACGGCGCGATTGTCGCTCATCGAAATCCGCCCGGAGTCGCGCACCAGCGGCAAGACCGTCGAGCAGCTCATGGCGGCGGAGGCACTGCGCATTGAAGCAGCCATTCCGCGCGATTGCGAGCGCATCGCGCTTGATGAGCACGGCAGCGACTTCACCACGATGAAACTGGCGAAATGGCTCGAAGCGAGAATCGGCGACGGTCGCGACCTCGCGTTCCTGATCGGCGGGCCCGACGGCCTTGCCCCGCCACTGAAGGCCTCGGCCGCGCTGCGCATGCGCCTCTCCAGCATGACCCTGCCGCATGCCCTGGCGCGCGTGCTGCTCGCCGAGCAGCTCTATCGCGCCGTGTCCATCCTGCAGAACCATCCCTACCACCGCGAGTAGGCTCGGACAATTCCATGGCCTTTCCGCCCACCGGCTCACGCGTCTATCTCGCGTCGCGCAGCCCGCGCCGGCGTGAACTGCTGCGGCAGATCGGCGTCGGCTTCGACGTGCTGGTGCTGCGCGAGCGCGGCGGCCGCGACGCTGACGTCGATGAAACGCCGCTCGCCGGAGAGACCCCGGAAACCTACGTGCGCCGCGTCTGCGAACTGAAGGCGCGCACCGGCTGGCGCCGGCTGGTGGAACGCAAGCTGCCGCGACTGCCGGTGCTGGCGGCCGACACCACGGTCTGCCTGGGCAACGAGATCTTCGGCAAGCCCCTTGATCGCAACGATGCGGTGCGCATGCTCACCGCCCTGTCGGGTACCGAGCACCGCGTGCTCACTGCCGTGGCACTGCAGTTCGAGGACCGGTTCGAGGTGGCGCTGAGCGACAGCCGCGTGAAGTTCTGCACGCTTGCGGCGCAGGACATCGCCGCCTACATTGCCACCGATGAATGCATGGACAAGGCGGGAGCCTACGCCATCCAGGGCCGCGCCGGTGCGTTTGTCGCGGAATTGCAAGGCAGCTATACCGGCGTGATGGGCCTGCCGCTGCATGAAACCGCCCTGCTGCTCGCACGCGTGACCCCGGCATAAGCTATTCTGGCAACGCAGATCCGTGGCATCGCCCCTCTAAAAATCACAAATTATTATCAATTCCATAAATTGACCGTTATTCAAAGCAAATGAAGCAAGATATTCTTGTCAACATCACGCCACAGCCCGATTGGAACAAGTGGGTGTGCCCCCTTGTATATCCCCCACTTCGGTTCAGCATGACTGCGAAGAAGGCCGGCGCATGAAACAAGATATTCTTGTCAACATCACGCCACAGGAGACGCGCGTTGCGGTGATGCAGGCCGGTGTGCCGCAGGAATTGCACATCGAGCGCAGCCATAACCGTGGCATCGTCAGCAATGTCTACATCGGCAAGGTGGCGCGGGTGCTGCCGGGCATGCAATCGGCGTTCATCGAAATCGGACTGGACCGGGCCGCCTTCCTGCATGTGGCCGACATCTGGGAACACCGCCGCAACGGTGCCGGGGGTGACGCGAAGCCGGCCAAGCCGATCGAGCGCATCCTGTCCGAAGGCCAATCCATCATGGTGCAGGTGATCAAGGATCCGATCGGCACCAAGGGCGCGCGCCTGTCCACCCAGATTTCCATCGCCGGGCGCCTGCTTGTCTACCTGCCGCAGGATCCGCACATCGGCATTTCGCAGCGCATCGAGAACGAGGCCGAACGCGAATCGCTGCGCGAGAAACTCGCCCAGTTGCTGCCGGCCGACGAGACCGGCGGCTTCATCGTGCGCACCGTCGCCGAAAATGCCGCCGACGCGGAACTGGCCGCCGACGTCAGCTACCTCCGCAAGTTGTGGCACGACATCCGCGCACGCGGCTTCACTTCGCCCGCGCCGACCCTGCTTTACCAGGACCTGTCGCTGGCGCAGCGCGTGCTGCGCGACTTCGTTAATACGAATACCGGACGCATATTCATCGATTCACGCGAAAATTTTGCGAAGCTGCAGAACTTCGCCGGCGAATACATGCCCAATGTGCTGGACCACCTGGAGCATTACACCGGCGTGCGCCCGCTGTTCGACCTGTACAACGTCGAGGACGAGATCGAGCGCGCGATGGCCCGCCGCGTGGACCTGAAGTCAGGCGGCTACCTGATATTCGACCAGACCGAGGCGATGACCACTGTGGATGTGAACACCGGCGGCTTTGTCGGCGTGCGCAACTTCGACGACACGATTTTCAAGACGAACCTGGAGGCGGCGCAGGTGATCGCGCGCCAGCTTCGCCTGCGCAACCTCGGCGGCATCATCATCATCGACTTCATCGACATGGAGTCCGAAGAACACAAGTCCGCGGTGCTGGCCGAGTTGAACAAGGGCCTGGCGCTGGACCGCACCCGCATCACCGTCAGCGGCTTCACCCAGCTGGGGCTGGTAGAGATGACCCGCAAGCGCACCCGCGAATCGCTGGCCCACGTGTTGTGCGAGGCCTGCAGCGTGTGCGGCGGGCGCGGCCAGCTGAAGACGGCGCGCACCGTATGTTACGAGGCATTGCGCGAGATCCTGCGCGAAGAGCGGCAGTTCAATCCGCGCGGCTTCCGCATCCTCGCTTCTCAGCAGGTCATCGACCTGTTCCTTGAAGAAGAATCACAGGCGCTCGCCATGCTAGGCGATTTCATCGGCAAGCCGGTGTCGCTGCAGGTGGAATCGAGCTACAGCCAGGAACGTTACGACATCATTCTCATGTAGGCGCGCAGGCACGAGACCGTGTCAACGAACAACGATAGGCTGTCCGACAAGGAACGTGCGCTGATCACAGCAGCACGGCAATCGCTCGCGGCAAAAGGCGCAAAGGCGGACGCGACGGACGCAGCACCGGCGAAGTTCACCGCCACCGGCCAGGCCGGCATCGTGGCGCCTCCTGTCGCCCCCTCCACTGCGCCACCCGTCATTTCAAAAACGGCCTCATCCCCGGTTTCTCGCCCGGCGGCACCCGCCATGGACGCCGCGGCGCGCATCGCCCTGCTGATGCAGGCCGAGCGCGAGGCAAATGAGGCTCGCAAGCAGCGCCTGCGCCGGTGGGGCATCCATGTGCCCCTTGGCATCCTGATCCTGCTGGTGTTGTGGGCTGCGGCAACCACCCTGCGGCAAGTACTGAGGTGAAAGTGCCCCGGTGAAGCCCGCCCGTTTTGCCTTCATCGTCGGATTCGAGCGCTGCATGACCTCGGCCCTGGCCGCCTATCTGGTGGAGAACGGCTACTGCGACCTGCTGGTGGGCGGCATCAAGGAACCGAGCGTTTTTTACGGTGACGTGCCGCTGGCGCGCACCCTGGTTGCCGAGCGCAGGGCAACCGGCGCCGGGCGCTGCTACCTCGATGCGTCGGTCAGCTACATCATCAATCCGGCCGCACTGCGCGAAATCGCCTCGGCCTGCCCCGACGCAAAGATCATCGTGTGCCTGCGCAACCCGTTCCAGCGCACGCTCTCCGCCTACCGCTTCTACAAGGCACTGCATACCCTTGCCATCGACGATGCCGAAGCGCTGTTCCGGCGCGGCACGCTGCCCGATGGAACCCCGTTTCCGGCAGAGCTGATGAACATGCGCCTGCCGGCCTCGTCCTGGGTGACCACGTTGTGGCTGAAGTACTTCCAGGCATTCGGCACCCTGCCCGACTGGCGCACGGAACGGCGTGTCGATGAGGAAGTGATCGCTCTGGGCGGGCTGGCACCGCGCTACCTGATCAACCCGCCCCAGGGCAGGTACCTGTTCACGTCCATCGTCGCCGCAGTGGAAGGTCTGGTGCCCGGCAACGCGGAGAGCGCCACGCGTGTTGCCGCCCTGGACCAGGAGGTCGAGACTTTCGCCGCATCATCCTTGCCCCAGACAGTGCTGCGGGAGCTGCGCCACCAGCGCAATCACGGTGAATTGCCCAATGTGAGCATCCTGCGCAATTCCTTCTTTTCCCTTTTGCTCGCCACGGTGATGGAAATCTTTTCGCCATCACAGGTCATGCTCGCCCGCATGGACAGCCTGCAGGAAACGGAAGTCCTGGATAAGCGCATGCGTGCGTTTCTCGACGTGCCTCCAGGCAAAGCACCCCGGGAAGGATTCCGTCGCGTCAACGACACCGCGCGCTATGCCGGGATACCGGATGCCCGTGACGCGGCGGCAGCCGCCACGGTGCTGCATGGCGCATTCAGCGAGGATGAAGCGCGCATGCATGCGCTGATTGCACGCCACCCCGGAATCAACCTTTCGCTGTTTTCCGGCCCACTGGAGTGAGCAGCCGGCGCTGACGCCTGGCGCTGCGCTACTGCGCGTAGATGCACAGCACGCCCGGCTCCAGCGAATGGTGCCGCAGCCTGAAGGTGTAGCCCATGTCCAGCGCCTGCAGGTGCGCGCAGAGGTCGATGAAGTCGTCCATCTTGTGATAGGCGGACACCACCAGCACCGGCTTGTTCTGCCGGATCAGGCCGTCCGCGCCACGCAGCGAGGCCAGCTCGGCGCCCTCGATCTCCAGCTTGAGGTAGGTCATCTCGTCGATGACGTCATCCATGCGCGCAACGAACAGGCCGGGGCCGCGGTCCAGGGAGGCGGACTCGCTGACCGTGACAGTGACATCACTGCCGGTGAAACCCAGATAGGCATTGCGGTCAAACACGCCCATCGGATAGCAGAAGATGTTCGAGACACCCTGCTCGCACATGTAACGGCTGAGGTTGCGGCTGGTCACCAGAAAATTCGTGCGGTCCGGCTCGAACACCCGGATGCTGCGGAAACGGTTATACACGAAGCGGGCAAACAGGATGGATTCCGCGCCATCGTGCGCACCGCAGTCCACGAACACTTCCTGGTCACCGAGCTGAAGGCCGATGTCGCGGGGCAGGTAGCGGTCTTCGTGCTGGTCGCAACCGAACGCGAACCAGGTGTAATCCATGCTGATGAATGCGGCCAGTGCGGTGTAATAGACCGTCAGGGAGCGCTCGTCCGCCCAGAATGTCTCCAGTGCAAGGAAGCGGTCGAAATGGGCGAGCATGAAATCCGAATGCACGCGGAAATGTCCCGGCACCGATGGCAGGCCGGGTGCATTCAGGAACTGCTCGAGGCGCAGGAACGGCAGGCCGGCCTGCTTCAGTTTGACGCGATACTTGACCCCGGGCAGCCAGGTGCAATAGCGATCGACGATGATGGCATCGGCAAACTCGCCGGCGCGCTCAAAAAATGCACGGGGCTCGATGATTTCGACTCCGCGGGAAATGAGCGCTGCGGTCTGCGGTATCACCGCAGGATGTTCGTCGACCAGCGCGCGCAGTCGCAGTCCCGGATTGACCCTGATGACGGCATCCAGCAGGTCAAGGTGCATGGCCAGCGAGGTGCGCTGACCGCCCATCAGCACGATGTCGCGACGCCCGTTGCGCAACAGGGGCTCGCGCGCCTCGGGAGGCAGGCAGGCAAACCGGTCACGGCTGCAGCGCGCGACGATGTCCAGCAACTGGGCGCGTGCCTTGGCGCTTTCACTCCCCTCGGAGCGCATCTGGCGGACGGAACCGCCTGGCGAGATCGCGATCATGTCTTCTCCCAATCACCCCGGCCGGCCGCGCGGGAAGGCATCGTTAAATTTGTTGAAGTGACGGCGCGCCACGCTACGTAGACGCGCCTTCCTTCCAGGTCAGCCGTCTGGCGGGATTGCCGATGACCGTCACTCCCGCGGGCACACGGCCGAACACCACACTGCCGGCACCGACGACCGCTTCATCACCGACGCGGGCATCCGGCGTGATGACGGCGCCGCCGTGGACCCGCGCTGCCGTGCCAATCTGGGCGCGGCCGGCAATCAGGCAATGTCCGTCAATCTCGCACCAGTCGGCGATGCGGACATCGTGGGCGATTGCGGTATAGCTGTTGATGGTGACGAACTCGCCGATGCTCACGTCCGGAGAGACACTGGCGAACGGTCCGATGATGGACCCCCTGCCAAGGGAAACATAGGTCGAGACCAAGGCGCGAGGATGAACGAGGACGATGAAGTGCCCGCCCTTGTCGAGGATCGGTTTGGCGTACTTCTGGCGTTCTGCGGGATCACCCAGCGCGCACAGGAACACGTCGTCCGGTTGCGGCACGTAGGTCATCGGGTCGCCGACGATGCCGATCGCGCGATTGAAATGCCGGTGCACTTCGGGAAGGTAGGGGACCGCATTGGGCAGGCTCTGCGACTCGGTGGCAAAGCCTGCAAGTGCGTCGGTACGCGAGTCGAGGAAGCCCCCGACTTTCCAGTCCAGGTTGTTGCGCGAATGGTCCATGATCCAGGTAAGGACTTCGCGACCAAATCCGCCCGCGCCAATGATCAGAAGGTTTTTCATCAGAGAGTTCCCAGGCTGATCACGGGGCGGAGATGGGCCGGGCTGGCCGCATGAAAATCCGGAAAAGCCCACGGGATCTGCGCCCGTTACCGTCGATCAGGATGCCAAAATTCATTGGTTGATCATACCACCGGGTATGGCGGCCATTGCCGTGCAGATTCAACAGTCGGACATTCAATGTCTGGTGTGTCGAACACGCATGCGCTGCATGAAAAAACAAAGGGCGCCAATGATGGCGCCCCCTGGATAACTGCGGCATCAGCCGCGAGCGGCATCAGTCCGCGTACTGCCCGGCCTTCTTGATCACCGGACCCCACTTGTCGATTTCGGATTTCAGGTAGGTGCGCAGTGCCTCCGGTGTCTGGCGGTTGGCTGCCACCGGCTCGGTTCCGAGCTTGGCAAGCTGCGCCTTCAGGTCGGCATCCTTCAGGCCTTCCTGCATCGCCTTCACGTCGGTATCGAGCACCGCCTTGGGCGTGTTCTTCGGTGCGTAGAGCGCGTGCCACACCGCCACTTCGAAGCCCTTCATGCCCTGCTCGTCCAGCGTCGGGATGTCGGGGAGGGACGCAACGCGCGTGCGCGTCGTCACGCCGTACACCTTGACCTTCTTCGACTGGATCTGTCCGGTGGTGTTCGTCGTCTGGTCGCACATGAAATCGACCTGCCCGCCCAGCAACGCCGTCATCGCCGGACCCGTCCCGGTGTAGGGGATGGTCTGCACGTCAGCCTCCAGGGTGCTCATCAGCATCAGGCCGCACAGGTGGGAAGCAGCACCCAGGCCGGCGTTGGCGAGGTTCAGCTTGGCCTTGTTCGACTTCACGTATGCGATGAATTCCTTGAGGTTGTTTGCCGGGAAGTCGGGCTTCGCAATCAGCGTCATGGGCACATCCGCGACAAGGCCGATGTACTCAAGGTCGGTGAGCGGGTTGTAATCCATCTTGCGATACAGCGCCGGGCTGGTGGCCATGCCGATGTGGTGCAGCAGCAGTGTGTAGCCATCCGCTGGTGCCTTGACCGCGCGCATCACACCGATGTTGCCGCCGGCACCGCCGACGTTCTCCACGAGGACACTTTGCTTGAACTGCTTGGCCATTGCGGCGGCGAGCGTGCGGCCCAGCGTGTCGGTCGGACCACCGGCCGCAAATGGCACGATCATGACGACTGGCCTCGTCGGATAACTTTGGGCAAAGGCACTGCCGGCAATGCACAACGCTGCAGCGATGCTGGTACGAAGAATATTTTTTAGCATGACTCCTCCTCTGGAACCGGTTTGAAATTCCTACTGGGAGTTATTCTGCTCTAAAAAGCAGGATTTCGGTTTGAGCAGGATCAAGGGGCGGCAGGCTTGGAAAGGACTTTAGCGTGCCAAAGGGGATGAAGCCGGGCACTGGGTGGAGTCCGTTCTGCCATCGTGACGGGCCCAACAAGGTTTGTCGGGCGTCCTATTCTTCGAGCTCTATGCCAGTGTCCTTGATGATTTTCGCCAGGCGCTCGCTGGTATTCAGCAGAAAACGGCGATATTCCTCGGGTGAGCCGCCTCCCGGAGTCTCGCCAAGGTCAGTGAGCTTCTGAACCACATCGGGGTTCTGCCTGGCCTTGTTGAACTCTGCATTCATGCGGTTGATGACTGGCACGGGGGTGCCCGACGGCATGAAGATGCCCACCCAGGAGAAGTTGTCGAATTCCGGCACACCCTCTTCGGCAATTGACCGCAGGTTGGGCAACTGCGGCAGGCGGGCATTCGCCGCCGTCAACGCAATCGGGCGCACCTTGCCCGAGGTGATGAAGGCCTGAAAGGCCTTGTAGGTCGGATGCGCGGCCTGAACATCGCCGCTGACCAGCGCGGTGGTGATGGGGCCATATCCCTTGTAAGGCACGTAGGTGACCTTGATGCCCATCTGGCTGTGCATCAGCTCCGCGATCAGGTGCACGATGCCGCCGGTGCCCACGGTGGCGTAGTTGATCTTGCCCGGATTGGCCTTGCCATAGGCGATGTACTCGGCCACGGTCCTCACCGGCAAAGCCGGATTGACCATCAGGATGCCGGTGGTCCTGTTGAGCTGATAGACGGGCGCCAGATCCTTGCGCCAATCGTAGCTCTGCTTGTTCTTCAGCAGATCGCTGTAGGTGATGGTTCCGGAAATCATCAGCATGGTGTGGCCATCCGGCGCCGCTTTGGCCACATAGGCCGTGCCTATCCTCTGTCCTTCAATAAAGCCGCGCCCAATTCAACTCCAAAACATGGCGGACAGCACTGAATGATTACGTGAGCATCCGGCGTAGCACGTCGAACGGAGTTCCCGGCGTTCTTCGTGAAGATTGGCACGAGACGGGGCTGCGAAGCGGTGGCGTCCGTTGAAAGGCAGCCAGAAAGGCGTCTCGCAAGGACTGAAGAAAGTTGGCGCGCCCGGCACGAATCGAACGTGCGACCCTTGGCTTCGGAGGCCAATACTCTATCCCCTGAGCTACGGGCGCGAAAGAGTGCGAAACAGTGGTAAGTCTACGATTTTTAGGGTGAAACGTCCAATCTGCTTTTGCATTACAGGGGCCTCAGGCTATAATTCCGCGCTGTTTTCGGTCGTTCTGCAGCCTTGGGCGCAGGCGCCACCGACAACCCGGGATAAGCTGCACATACCCGCATTTCCTGAAACGGTTATTTGAAAAGGCCAGCAACCATGAGCGCGAACGATACGGCGCACGAGCACGAATCCTTCATCAAAACCCCGAAGCAGCTCGTGGTTGTCGGCGTGCTCGCTTTCGTGCTTCCCGTTTCGCTGATCATCATGCTGGCCCAGTTCGTCCTCTCCACTGCCGGCACGGACCAGGCCGGCGCGACCAGCGAAGCGACCATGGCCCGCATCAAACCGGTGGCTGAAATCACCGTTGCGGCTGCGGGTGCAGAGGGCGCAGTCAGGACCGGCGAGGAAATCGTCAAGGCCGTGTGCTCCGCCTGCCACGCCACCGGCGCCGCAGGCGCACCGAAGATCGGCGACAAGGGCGCCTGGGGGCCGCGCCTGGCTGCGGGCCTGAACGGCCTGCTGCAAAGCGCCACCAAGGGCAAGGGCGCCATGCCGCCAAAAGGTGGCGCAACCGACCTGTCGGACTATGAACTGGCACGGGCCATCGTTTACATGGCCAACCAGTCCGGCGGCAGCCTGAAGGAGCCGCCCGCACCCAAGGCGGCAGCCGCGAAGAAATAAGTCTCACCGCAGTTGGTGGGTCCGAGGGGCAGGCAACACCTGCCCCTTTTTGTTTCCAGTGGAATAACATTCCGGGTCGGGAAAGCTTGAAAACGCTGGCCCGCCACCCCATCCAATTCACTGTCAGGCACGCGCCGGATGACCCCGCCCACAATGGGGCTTTGCTGTCCGGGCGCGCAAAGGTTTTGCCCACGGCCTGCTAGAATCTTTGAATAACGATACAGGCTTGCACCGGCGTGGACAGCGCCGCAATCCCTTACAAGCACTGGAAACCTGCCCATGATTCCCCATCTCACCACCGCCCTCACCGGTCCGCTGCAGGAACTGGAGACGCGCATCCTGCAGGGGTCCACCTCCATCGAACACTGGTTTCGAGGACAGTGGCAGGAACACACGCCGCCGTTCTACGGATCGGTGGACCTGCGCAATTCCGGTTTCAAACTGGCGCCGGTGGACATGAACCTGTTTCCGGGCGGCTTCAACAACCTCAACCCGGCATTCCAGCCACTTTGCGTA
The DNA here is from genome assembly GCA_903928055.1 of uncultured beta proteobacterium. GTDB lineage: Bacteria > Pseudomonadota > Gammaproteobacteria > Burkholderiales > SG8-39 > CAIYPG01. The sequence continues at coordinate 14,930 of CAIYPG010000145.1, forward strand.
CAGGCGGCGATGTCGGCCGTGGAAAAAATCTGCCCGGATGCGCGGCGCCTTTTGTTGATCCCCGAAAACCACACGCGCAATACCTTCTACCTGCAGAATGTCGCGCGCATTGCGACGATCATGCGCCAGGCCGGGCTGGAAGTGCGCATCGGCACGCTCAACCCGGCGATCACCGAACCGACATCGATCGATGTGCCGAACAACGCGCCATTGCTGCTTGAGCCACTGGTGCGCAACGGCGGCCGTCTTGGCCTGCCCGGCTTCGACCCCTGCACCATTCTGCTCAACAACGACCTGTCGGCCGGGATTCCCGACATCCTGCGCAACCTCAACGAACAGTTCGTGCTGCCGCCATTGCATGCCGGCTGGGCGGTACGGCGCAAATCAAATCATTTCGCCGCCTACGACGACGTGGCGAAGTCGTTCGGACAATTGCTCGCAATCGACCCCTGGCTGGTCAACCCCTACTTCGCCGTCTGCGGCGAGGTGAACTTCCACGAGCGTGCCGGCGAGGAATGCCTCGCCACGAATGTCGAAGCGCTGCTCGCCCAGATCCGCATCAAGTATCTCGAATACGGCATCAAGGAAGAGCCCTATGTCGTGGTCAAGGCCGATGCCGGCACCTACGGCATGGGCGTGATGACCGCGAAGAGCCCCGAAGAGGTGGTCGGCCTGAACCGCAAGCAGCGCAACAAGATGGCCGTGGTGAAGGAGGGGCTGGAAGTCACGAATGTCATCATGCAGGAAGGCGTGCATACCTACGAGCGCATTGCCGACGCGGCTGCAGAGCCCGTGGTGTACATGATGGACCGCTACGTGATCGGCGGCTTCTACCGCGTCCATACCGGCCGCGGGCGGGACGAAAACCTCAACGCACCGGGCATGCATTTCGAGCCGTTGGCCTTCGAGGACTGCTGCACCACGCCCGACCACGAGGCCGGCCCGGAGGCCGAACCGAACCGCTTCTATTCCTATGGCGTGGTGGCACGCCTGGCCCTGCTGGCCGCATCGCTCGAGCTGGAGCGCACCGCTCCGGCCGAGGCCTGAGAGCACCGAAGGCGCCCATCCAATGAAACTCGGCTTTGTCGTTGATCCGCTGCATACGTTCAAGACATACAAGGATTCGACCTACGCCATGCTGGTCGAGGCCAATGCCCGCGGCCATGAACTTTACGTCATGCGCCAGGAAGACCTGGTGTGGAAGCGCGGCAAGGTCGTCGGTGTCGCCCGCCAGGTGACGCTGCGCAACCATGCGACAGACTGGTACAGCCTCGATCCGGCCCTCGAAATGCCACTCACGCAGTTCGATGGCGTGGTGATGCGCAAGGACCCGCCCTTCGACATGGAATATGTCACCAGCACCTGGCTGCTGGAACTGGCCGTGAAGGACGGCGCGAAAGTGTTCAACGATCCGCGCGCCATCCGCGACCACAGCGAAAAACTCTCCATCGGCCAGTTCCCGCAGTTCACGGCACCCACGCTGGTGTCGCGACTTGCCGTGCAGATCGACGCCTTCATCGACGAGCATCGCGATGTCATCCTCAAGCCGCTGGATGGCATGGGCGGCATGTCGATCTTCCGCGTTCGCGAGGACGATCCGAACCGCAATGTCATCATCGAGACGCTCACGCAGCTTGGCGCGCGCAACATCATGGCGCAGCGCTACATTCCTGAGATTGCGAACGGCGACAAGCGCATTCTGCTGATCGACGGCAAGCCCGCGCCCTACTGCCTTGCGCGCATCCCCAAGGCCGGCGAATCGCGAGGCAACCTGGCCGCCGGCGGCACCGGTGAATGCCGGCCGCTGACCGCGCGCGATCGGGAGATCGCCGAAACCCTCGGTCCCGAGCTGGCGCGTCGTGGCCTGTTGCTGGTCGGCCTGGACGTGATCGGCGACCGCCTCACCGAAATCAACGTCACCAGCCCCACCTGCTTCCGCGAGATCACCGCGCAGAGCGGATTCAATGTCGCCGGCATGTTCACGGATGCGCTGGAAGCCGCATGTCACCGCCAGGCTCACGCGTCATAGTCACGCATGACCCCTTACCGAAATTCCCGCGACATTGCAAAATAGCGGCTGCATGTTACCGAGATTGTCGTATTCGGCTGCAGTTGCCTGAGCATTTCAGTTCATTTCAGACTACCGGAGCAGGAACACCTACATGGTTGGCATCCTCATCATCGCCCACGGCGCATTCGGCGAAACGCTCATCCATTGCGCCAGCCACGTGCTGGCGCGGCGGCCGCAGCGCGTACGCCAGGTCGGCGTCACCATGCACGATGATCCCGAACTCATCCTGCCGCAGGCGCAGGATCTGGTGCGCCAGTTGGACGCCGGCAGCGGGGTGCTGGTGTTTACCGACATTCTGGGCGCCACGCCCTCCAATATCGCGACCCGTCTGCTTGTTCCCGGCAGGGTCGAAGGCATCGCAGGGGTGAACCTGCCCATGCTGATCCGCGCCCTCACCTATCGCGAGGACAAGCTCGATTGCGTCGTCCGAAAGGCGATCAGCGGCGGCGTCGAAGGCGTGGTACATATCATCAAGGAGCCTTCCAATGCCGCAGGCTGAGGCCGAAATCGTCAACAAGCTCGGGCTGCATGCGCGCGCCTCGGCAAAACTCACGCAGACGGCGGGACGCTTTGCTGCGGAAGTATGGCTGTCGCGCAGCGGCCGCAAGGTCAATGCCAAGAGCATCATGGGTGTCATGATGCTCGCCGCCGGAAAAGGCACGCGCATCACCGTGGAGACCAGCGGCGATGACGCAGAACCCGCACTGGCCGCCGTTCTCGCACTGATCGCCGACAAGTTCGGCGAGGGCGAATGAAAGCATCCCGGTAATGAACGCCCCCGCCGAGAACCGGTTTGACGATGCGAGCTTCACGCTGCATGGCGCAGGCGTGTCCGGCGGCATCGCCATCGGCTATGCGCACCTGGTGTCCTCGGCGCGCCTGGAAGTGGCGCATTACGAAGTCGCGCCGGGCGACATCGAGACCGAGATCCGCCGCTTCGAGGATGCCATCCGCCATGTGCGCGGCGAGCTGATCCAGATGCAGGCCGGCGTGGCCAACAGCGCGCCTGCCGAGATCGGTGCCTTCCTCAACGTCCACCGCATGATCCTCGACGACGCCCACCTGTCGCAGGTGCCGCGTGACCTGATCCGCTCGCGCCGCTGCAATGCCGAATGGGCGCTGGTCCAGCAGATGGATGCCCTGGTTGCACAATTCGAGGAAATCGAGGATGTCTACCTTCGCGAGCGCAAGAACGACATCGTCCAGGTCGTTGAACGCGTGCTCAAGGCCATGCTGGGCAGCGCCAATGCGCCCGTAGCACCGACGCATGAGGAAAACGTCATCGTCGTCGCGCATGACCTGTCGCCCGCCGACATGATGCTGTTCAAGCAGCACCAGTTTGCCGGATTCGTCACCGATCTGGGCGGGGTCACCTCGCACACTGCCATCGTCGCGCGCAGCCTGAACATTCCGGCCATCGTCGGCCTGCATCACGCCCGCGGCCTGGTGCGCGAGAACGAACTGCTGATCGTCGATGGCCGCGAAGGCGTGCTCATCGTCAATCCCAACGAGCAGATCCTGACCGAGTACCGGCTGCGCCAGGACGAACTGGAGATCGAGCGGCAGAAACTGCGGCGCCTGCGAACCACGCCCGCGAAAACACTGGACGGTGCGGCGGTGGAACTGCACGCAAACATCGAGCTGCCTCAGGACATCGACGATGTGCGCGAAGCCGGCGCCACCGGCATCGGCCTGTTCCGCAGCGAGTTCCTGTTTCTCAACCGCAGCGACCTGCCGGGTGAGGACGAGCAGTTCGAGGCCTACCGCCAGGTGGCGCAGGCCATGGAAGGCAGGCCGGTCACGATCCGCACCCTTGACCTTGGCGCGGACAAGAGCATCGAGACCAGCCACCAGCCCGGCCCCAATCCGGCGCTCGGCCTGCGCGCCATCCGTTTCTGCCTGGCCGAACCACTGATGTTCCTCACGCAGTTGCGCGCCATCCTGCGCGCCTCGACACACGGCAAGATCAGGCTGCTCATCCCGATGCTTGCGCACCAGCACGAAATCGAGCAGACCTTCACCGCCATCGCCCAGGCCAAGGCCTCGCTCGATGAGCAGGGCATCCCCTATGACCAGGCCATTGAAGTCGGCGGCATGGTGGAAATTCCCGCAGCCGCGCTGGCCCTGGGCGTGTTCGTGCGCAAGCTGGATTTCCTCTCCATCGGCACCAACGACCTGATCCAGTACACGCTCGCCATCGACCGCACCGACGACACGGTCTCGCACCTGTACGACCCCATGCACCCGGCAGTCCTGCAACTGGTGGCGAACACGATCCGCACCGCGAACCGTGCCGGCAAGCCGGTCGCCGTCTGCGGCGAAATGGCCGGCGACCTTGCTGCCACGCGTCTCCTGCTCGGCCTGGGGCTGCGCCAGTTCTCAATGCATCCTGCGCAACTGCTCGCCATCAAGCAGCAGGTTCTGCGCACCAACCTGCCTGAAGTGAAGGCCCTCGCCGCGCGCATCCTGCGTGCCGGCAATCCGGACAAGACCCGCACGCTGCTGGAAAAGCTGAACGCCTGAAGCACCGTTGGCGGCGGCACCCGGCACTGCGTACCGGTTTGACCCCCGCAGGCAAAGCCGGTAACCTTCACGTCGCGCCGATTTGATGATCAGCTTGCGGGCGCTGGAGGCCGACACCATTCACTGGACGGCATCTCCTAAATCCGGCTAAAGCGTGGGAAACCCGTTTAGCCGCATTCACAGCTGAACGGGTTTTTGCATTTCAGGGCCTGCATGAACAACGCACGCAAAGACAATAAGGGCAATTCGGTCGGAGCGGTGACCCCGCAGACGCTGCATTTCGACATACCGCTGGTTTTCCGCAGTGGCGCAGTGCTCGAGTGCTACGACCTCGTCTATGAAACCTACGGCACGCTGAACGCGGACAAATCCAATGCCGTGCTGGTCTGCCATGCGCTGAACGCCTCCCATCACGTCGCCGGCTGGTACGCCGATGCACCAGACAACATCGGCTGGTGGGACAACATGATCGGCCCCGGCAAACCGCTCGACACCAACCGCTTCTTTGTCATCGGCATCAACAACCTCGGCGGCTGCTTCGGCTCGACCGGCCCTGCATCCATCGATCCGCGCACCGGCAAGCCCTACGGTTCGACCTTTCCGGTGATCACCGTCGAGGACTGGGTCGCTGCCCAGGCGCGCCTTGCCGACCATCTCGGCATACGGCGCTTTGCCGCAGTCATGGGCGGGAGCCTGGGCGCCATGCAGGCGCTGCAATGGAGCATTGCCCACCCGGAACGCGTGGCCAACGCCATCGTGGTGGCGGCCGCGCCCAAGCTCTCCGCGCAGAACATTGCCTTCAACGAGGTGGCTCGCCAGGCGATCACCACCGATCCGGATTTCCACGGCGGCGACTATTACGCCCACGGCGTCATCCCCAGGCGCGGGCTCAGGCTGGCGCGCATGATCGGCCACATCACCTATCTGTCCGACGATGCCATGATGGAAAAATTCGGACGCACGCTGCAGTCGGGCAAGGTCAACTACCACTTCGACGTTGATTTCGAGGTCGAGTCCTACCTGCGCCACCAGGGTGACAAATTTGCCGAGTATTTCGACGCGAACACCTACCTGCTGATCACGCGCGCCCTGGATTACTTCGATCCGGCACTGCATGCCGGCGGCGACCTGTCGCAAGCGCTGGCTGCGGCGCAGGCGAAATTCCTCGTGGTGTCCTTCACCTCGGACTGGCGCTTCTCTCCGGAGCGCTCGCGGGAAATCGTCAAGGCACTGCTCGACAACCGTCGCGACGTGTCCTATGCCGAGATTGATGCACCGCACGGACATGACGCCTTCCTGCTCGAGGATGCGCGCTACCATGCCCTGGTGCGCTCCTGGTTCGACAACGTGCACGCCGCGCTATGAACGCAAAAACCCCCATCACACTGTCCGGGCGTCCCGACTTCGAGGCCATCGCGGGCTGGGTAAAACCCGGTGCCAGCGTGCTCGACCTGGGCTGCGGTGACGGCCTGCTGCTCAAGGTCCTCCATCAACAGCGCAAGGCGCGCGGCTATGGCATCGAAATCGACGACGCCAATGTGCTGGCCTGCGTGCAGACCGGCGTGAATGTGATACAGAGCGACCTGGAACGCGGCCTGGCCGGCTTCGATGCCGGCTCGTTCGACTACGTCATCCTGTCGCAGACGCTGCAGGCCATGCGCCGCACCGAAGAAATCGTTTTGGAGATGCTGCGCGTCGGCCGCCAGGGCATCGTCACCTTCCCGAATTTCGGTTACTGGGGAAACCGCCTGCAGAACCTGGCCGGGCGCATGCCTGTTTCAAAGGACCTGCCCTATCAGTGGTACGACACGCCGAATGTGCACCTGTGCACGGTGAATGACTTCGAGGCCTTCTGCGCCTCGCACGGACTGCGCATCCTCGAGCGCATCGTGCTGCATGGTGGACGCCGCGTATCGCTGCTGCCGAACCTGCTCGGCAGCCTGGCGGTGTTCCGCTTCGAAAAGGCCTAGCGGCCGGACAGCATCAGGACGCAGGCGCCACGTGCGGGGCCGGCAGGGCCGAGGCGCGTTCCACCGCGGCGATGTTCGCGCGCATCACCCACACCAGTGCCAGTCCGGGCAATGCCGCAACAAAGGTGAGCACGAAAAAGCCCTCCCACCCCAGCGCCTGCACCATGCCCCCGGCCAGCGGCCCGAACAGGATGCGCCCCAGTGATGCCAGCGCGGACAGAAGTGCGTATTGCGTGGCGCTGAACGAGTGGTTGCACAGGGCCATGGCAAATGCAACGAAGGCCGCCGTGCCCATGCCGCTGGCGAGGTTCTCGAAGCCCACCGTGAAGATCAGCAGCGGATAGCTCTTGCCAGCCCATGCCAGCCAGGCAAAGGACAGGTTGGACACCGCCTGCAGCGCCCCGAACACCAGCAGCGCCCGCACCAGGCTCATGCGCGACAGCAGCACGCCACCGGCCAGCGCGCCGATCAGCAGCGATGCGAGGCCCAGCCCCTTGTTCACTGCACCGACATCAAAGGGCGTGAAACCGACGCCGCGGATCAGGAACGCCGTGCTCAGGGTTCCGGCCAGCGCATCGCCGAACTTGTACAGCATCACCAGCGCCAGCAGGGCCAGCGCGCCCGGGCGTGCAATCAGATCGCACAGCGGTCTGACCACCGCCTCGCGCAGGGTGCGCGGCACAATGCCTGGAACTTCCGGCACCGGCGCACGCCAGGCGGTCACCATGCCCACACCCATCAGCGCCGCCATCAGGAAATAGGTCGTGCGCCAGCCGATTTCATCCACCAGCATCAGCGCCAGTGCGCCAGAGGCCAGCATCGCCATGCGATAGCCGAACACACCCACCGCCGCCCCCATGCCACGCTCCGCAGGGCGCAACACATCGGTGCGGTAGGCATCGATGACCACGTCCTGGGAGGCCGAAAAGAACGCCACCCAAAGTGCCGCGCAGCCGAGCACCCAGAGCGAATCCGATGGCGATGACATGCCCATGGCGAGGATGCCCAGCATCAGAGCCACCTGGGCCAGCAATATCCAGCCGCGCCGGCGATCCAGCAGCGGCGGCACAAAACGGTCCATCAGCGGTGACCACAGGAATTTCAGGGCATAGGGCATGCCGATCCAGGAGAACCACGCAATGGTGACAATGTCCACCTGCGACACCGTCAACCAGGCCTGCAGCGTGCCGCCGGTCAGGGCCAGCGGCAAACCCGAGGAAAAGCCCAGCAGCAGCACCGCAGCAAGGCGCGGGCTTCGGAATGCCTCAAGATAGGGCGATGCGGGCAATGGCATCGGCGGATTTTACCGGCTGGAAGTGGCAGGCACGCGCATTTCTCCCGGAACGCCCCGTCCATTTGGTTGATCTGCCTCAAGAAAGCCGTTACGCTTTGGCAGAACATCGCCATCATGGCACCGGGAATGCATTACCCTGTTCCCTCCTCCTGAATTCAAGCCCTTCCACTTCCTGTTTGCGAGGTTCTGACATGAGCTCCACCGAAGTTACCAAAGACAAACTTGCCGCCGATCTGAAGGTCGTCATCGAAGACGCTGAAGAACTGCTCAAGGCCACGGCATCCCAGGCCGGCGAAAAAGTCGCCGCCGCCCGACTCAAGATCCAGGACAGCCTGGACGTTGCCAAGGGCAAGCTTGCCCGCCTCGGCGGCGCCGGCGTGGAAAAGGCCAAAGAGGCCGCTGCCGCAACCGACGACTTCGTGCACGAGCACCCCTGGAAGGCCGTCGGCATCGGCGCAGCGGTCGGCGTGATCGTCGGCATGCTGATCAGCCGCCGTTAAAGCGGGAACTGCATGAGTGAAGAAGCAGGCCGCGCAGGCGGCCTGCTGAGTTCCCTGCGCCAGATGACTTCGACCCTGATCGAGGTCGTCTATACGCGCGTCGAACTGTTCGCCGTTGAGCTTGACGAAGAGCGCCGCCGCATCGCCCGGGCACTGTGGTTGGCGGCAGTGGGCGCGTTCTGCCTCAGCCTGGGCATCCTGCTCGCGGTGCTGTTTCTCGTGGTGCTGTTCTGGGACGATCATCGATTGCTGGTGCTGGGCATCCTCGCCTTCGGCTTCCTTGGCGCGGGCATTGCCGCGATGCTTGCCTTCCGCGCCCGGCTTGCGGCACGTGGCCGGCTGTTCAGCCAGACACTGGAAGAACTCCGCCGCGATCGCGACCGGTTGGAACCGTGAGCAATCGCGACGACATCCCGGCGCACAAGGCGCGGCTGGCCGAACGCATTGCCGCCCAGCGCATTCGACTGGCCGGACAGGTCCATGACCTGCAGCCGCTGTTCTCGCTGGCAGACAGGGGCATCGCCGTCGTCAAGACGCTGCGCGCACATCCCGGGTGGACTGCCCTCGCCTTCGGTATCGTTCTTGCTTTGAAACCCGGACGGATGCTGCGCTGGTTACGTCGTGGCGCCATTGCATGGCGCACGTGGCGCTGGGCGAGGGGCGCCATATCGCAATACCTTCAATCAAGACAGAGTCATGTTTAAACAGTTTTTCGTCCTGATGGACCGCGAAAAAAAATATCTGGTCACCGAAATGAGCCAGGTGCGGGGACTAATGCCCCTGCTGATGAAACGACGCAACAAGCAGCGCTGGTCACCCGAGGACCGGCGTGAACTGACCGCGCATCTGCACCGCCTGAAGCGCGTCAGCCCGTATATTGCCGTGGTCGTCCTGCCAGGCGGGCTGGCCATGCTGCCGGCGCTGGCCTGGTGGCTGGATCGCAGGCGCGGCAACCGCACGCTGACTGCGCATTAGCACCGCAGCAGCGGCCGCATGTCCGCCCGCGCATGGCGGCCCCCGTCATCAAACTCGCTGCTGGCTGGCCAGCCAATTGTCGAAATCCTTGGCACGGGCCGAGCGTACCTCGTTGAGGTTGGCAGTGATAATGCGTAACATCTGCGGCGTTGCCTATCCAGCCCGGTTTCCATTCCATGCCCACCCTTTCCCCGACAGCCACGACAGGCGATTTCCGACGCGAGTTCATCGCATTCTGCGTGAAACAGGGTGTACTGAAATTCGGCAGCTTCGTCACCAAGTCCGGGCGCAACACGCCGTATTTCTTCAATGCCGGCCTGTTCAACACCGGCGCGGCCCTCGACAGCCTGGCGCAGTTCTACGCAAAAGCCATCCTCGCTTCGGACGTCGGATTCGACATGCTGTTCGGGCCGGCCTACAAGGGCATCGTGCTCGCCTCGGCGGTGGCCGTGGCCCTGTCGCGCGGCGTCGACGGCAAACCCGGACGCAACGTTCCCTTTGCCTACAACCGCAAGGAAGCCAAGGACCATGGCGAAGGCGGCAGCATCGTCGGCGCGCCCCTGGCCGGCCGCGTGCTGATCGTGGATGACGTCATGACCGCCGGTACGGCGGTGCGCGAATCGGTGGACATCATTCGTGCCGCAGGCGCGGTGCCAGCCGCGGTTGCAGTGTCCATCGACCGCATGGAGCGCGGCGCCGGGGAACTGTCGGCGGTTCAGGAAGTCGGGAAACAATATGGCATGCCGGTCATACCCATCGCCAATCTGGATGACCTGCTGGGCTTTCTGGAGCACGCTCCGGAATTGCGGCAGAATATCCAGGCCATCAATGCCTACCGCGAACGATATGGGGTCACCAATCATGTTTAAGCCGCTTTCACTGGGATTCCTGCTGCTGTGCGTTGCCGCGGGCCCCGCCCAGGCGCAACGCATCTACAAATGCACCGATGCCAAGGGCCGCGTGTACATCACCCAGACGCCGCCGCCCGAATGCCTCGGCCGCCCCACGGATGTGCTGGACAGGAAGGGCTCGGTCATCCAGCACGACGAGGGGCAACTCAGCGAAGCCGAACAGGCGAGGCGCGCCGCAGAAGCCAAGAAGAAGGCCGACGAAGCCGCCGCCGCCAAGGAAGAACGCCGCAAGGCCACTGCGCTGCTCAACACCTATTCGAGCGAAAAGGATGTCGACGATGCCCGTGCCAGGGCAATCAAGGAAAACGAGACGGCGATCAGGGATGCGGAAAAGAAGGTGGGCGATGCGTTGAAGCGCCAGAAGGAACTGGATGGCGAGAAGGAGTTCTACGCGAAGAAGACGCTGCCGGCCAAGCTGCAGCAGGACATCAAGGCCAATGAATATGACCTGAAGAGCCAGCAGGAGCTGCTCGAGTCCAAGAAAAAACAGGTCATCGCGATCAACGCCAAGTACGACGAAGACAAGAAACGCTACGTCGACCTGACACGGAACGTGCAGAAGCACTGAACCGGCTTTCAAGCACCCGCGTTTGAGTACGCGCAGGCAGCCCCGACGTCATTCCCGCGCAAGCGGGAATGACGGCTAAAGCTGGGACAGCTTGCGCTTCAGGATCTCGTTGACCTGCGCCGGGTTGGCCTTGCCCTTGCTCGCCTTCATCACCTGCCCGACGAGCGCATTGAAGGCCTTGTCCTTGCCGGCGCGGAACTCCTCCACCGACTTCGCATTTGCCGCCAGCACCTGATCGACGATTTTCTCGATCTCGCCGGAGTCGGAGAGCTGCTTCAGGCCGCGCTTTTCGATGATGGCATCGGGCTCACCTTCACCCACCCACACAGCATCGATAACTTCTCTAGCCATATTTCCAGACAAAGTTCCATCCGCCACCTTGCCGCTGAGGAAACGCAATTGCTCAGGAGAAACTTTGCTTTGTGAGAAATTTAACCCGTCAGCATTCAACTTTGCACTAAGTATTCCGGAAATCCAGTTGGACAAATCAGGTATTTCCTTTGGCGGGGTTTCGGTAAAAGTGGACAACGCAAACTTAGCAGTCTCAATGCTTGAGACATGATGCTCCGCCTGAGCACGTGAAAGACCAAATTCAATAAACTTGTTTCGTACCATTTCAGGCAGCGCCGGCATGGTGGATTTGATCTCGTCAATCCATGCGTCTGAAACTACCAGCGGCAACAGATCCGGATCGGGGAAGTAGCGGTAATCGTGCGCATCCTCCTTGGAGCGCATGCTGCGCGTCTCGCCGGTATCCGGGTCGAACAGCACCGTGGCCTGCTTCACCGTGCCGCCATCCTCAATCGTCTCGATCTGCCAGCGCGCCTCGTACTCGATTGCCTGCTGCAGGAAACGGAAGGAATTGAGGTTCTTGATTTCACGCCGCGTGCCCAGCGGCCCGCCCGGCCGGCGCACCGACACGTTCGCGTCGCAACGGAACGAACCTTCCTGCATGTTGCCGTCGCAGATGCCGATCCAGGTCACCAGGCCATGCAGCGCCTTGGCATAAGCCACCGCCTCCCCGGCCGAGCGCATGTCCGGCTCGGACACGATCTCCAGCAGCGGCGTGCCGGCACGATTCAGGTCGATGCCGCTCATGCCCTGGAAATCCTCGTGCAGCGACTTGCCCGCATCCTCTTCGAGATGGGCGCGCGTCAGCTTGACCGTGATCTCACCGCGCGTGGGCGACAGGATCGTCACGCCGCCGCCCTTCACGATCGGCAGGTCGAGCTGGCTGATCTGGTAACCCTTGGGCAGGTCCGGATAGAAGTAGTTCTTGCGCGCAAACACCGAGCGCCGGTTGATGTTGTCGCTGCTCCCTCCGTTTACGGCCAGGCCGAAACGGATGGCGCGCTCCACCGCGCCGCGATTGGCCACCGGCAGCACACCCGGCAGCGCGATGTCCACGGCACTTGCCTGGGTATTCGGCGCAGCGCCAAATGCAGTCGAAGATCCGGAGAACATCTTCGACACCGTGGAGAGCTGCGCATGCGTCTCCAGCCCGATGACGATTTCCCAGCTTGGATTGACCATGGTCAGACCCCCTCCGGCGCGCGCGCGTGCCAGTCGGTTGCCAGTTGGTATTGGTGCGCGATGTTCAGCATCTGCGCCTCGGCAAAATAATTGCCCACCATGTGCAACCCCACCGGCAGGCCGTGCTCGCCGAAGCCGCAGGGGATGGACATCGCAGGCAGGCCCGCGAGGTTTGCCGGGATCGTGTAGATGTCGTTCAGGTACATCTGCACCGGGTCTGAAGCCTTGGCGCCCAGCGGGAAGGCCACGGTGGGCGAAGTCGGTCCGACCACGATGTCGCATTGCGCGAAGGCCGCGGCAAAGTCATTGGCGATAAGGCGGCGGATCTTCTGCGCCTTGACGTAATAGGCATCGTAATAGCCATGCGACAGAACATATGCCCCGATAAGAATCCGCCGCTTGACCTCTGATCCAAAGCCCTCTGCGCGTGATTTTGAGTACATTTCGGCCAGGTCGCGGTAGTCCGCGGCGCGGTGCCCGTAGCGCGCACCGTCGAAACGAGACAGGTTCGAGGAGGCCTCCGCCGGAGCGATGACGTAGTAGGCCGGCACCGCCAGCTTCGCGCTGGGCGTACTCACATCGACCAGCGTGGCACCCAGCTTCCTGAACTGCTCAAGTGCCGCCTGCACAGGTCCGCCAACATCCGCGGACAACCCCGCACCGAAGTGCTCCTTTACAACGCCAACGCGCAAGCCCGCCAAGGGCTGCGCCGGGTCGGCGCTCGTTGATCTGAGGTCGCGGGTGTAATCCTCGGGGGCATGCTCGATGCTGGTGGAGTCGCGCGCATCGAACCCGGCCATGACGTTCAGCACCAGCGCCGCATCCTCGGCGCTCTTCGACAGCACGCCGCCCTGATCGAGGCTGGAGGCAAACGCGATCATGCCGTAGCGCGATACCAGGCCGTAGGTGGGCTTCAGGCCGGTGAGGCCGGTGAGCGCCGCGGGCTGGCGGATGGAGCCGCCGGTGTCGGTCGCCGTGGCCACTGGCGCGATGCGCGCCGCAACAGCCGCTGCCGAACCGCCGGAAGAACCACCCGGCACGCGCGTCATGTCCCAGGGATTCTTCACCGGACCGTAGAACGAGGTCTCGTTGGAGGAACCCATGGCGAACTCGTCCATGTTCGTCTTGCCCAGCATCACTGCACCAGCGTCATTGAAGCGGCTGATGACGTGGGCGTCATAGGGTGCGATGAAATTGGACAGCATCTTCGAGGCACAGGTGGTGAGCCAGCCCCTGGCGCAGAAAATGTCCTTGTGCGCCACCGGTATGCCTGTGAGCGGCGCAACATCCCCTTTTGCGATGCGCGCATCAGCGGCGGCAGCCTGTGCCAGCGTCTTCTCCTCATCAACGGTGATGAAGGCGTTCAGTTCATCGTTGTGCTTCGCAATGCGATCAAGGAAAAAGCGCGTCATCTCCACACTGGAGACTTGCTTCGCCGCGAGCGAATCGGAGAGCTGCTTGAGGGAGAGGTTCAGCATTTCGGGAGTCGGCTACCGCTTAATGCAAGGATGACGGGAACTGCGGAATTCTGGTGAAAGTGGCAGTGGCACCTATTCAATCACCTTGGGCACCAGGTACAACCCGTCATCAACCCTGGGAGCGATCGACTGGAACAGCTCGCGCTGGTCATGCTCGGTGACCACATCCTCGCGCAGGCGCATGGTCAGGTCCCGGGCATGCGACATGGGCTCGACCGCGGCGGTATCAACCGCCTGCATCTCCCCGATCAGGGCAAAGATGTCGTTCAACTGCGCCTGGGTGGCGAGGGCCTGTTCATCGCTGACTTCGATGCGGGCCAGGACCGCGATCCGATGCACCTCATCGAGCGTCAAAGACATGACAAAATTCTCACAAAACCTCACAAAACCTCACAAAACAAAGGGTTCTTGCGTTATTATAACCCACTCATCTACCCCCCCTTTTGTAAGGAAATCAAAGGGATGTTTGGTTTTCTCCGCGGTTATTTCTCCGACGACCTCGCCATCGATCTGGGCACCGCCAATACACTGATTTACGTGCGCGGCAAAGGCATCGTTCTGGACGAACCCTCAGTGGTCGCCATCCGCCAGGAAGGCGGCCCCAACGGCAAAAAAACAATACAGGCCGTCGGCAAGGAAGCAAAGCAGATGCTGGGCAAGACACCCGGCAACATCACGGCGATACGCCCGATGAAAGACGGCGTGATCGCCGACTTCACCGTCACCGAACAGATGCTGAAGCAGTTCATCAAGAAGGTGCACGTCTCGCGCCTCCTGTCGCCCAGCCCGCGCATCATCATCTGCGTGCCCTGCGGCTCGACCCAGGTTGAACGCCGCGCGATCCGCGAATCGGCAATCGGCGCAGGCGCGTCACAGGTGTACCTCATCGAGGAACCGATGGCCGCGGCAATCGGCGCCGACATGCCGGTGGCCGATGCAACGGGCTCCATGGTCGTCGACATCGGCGGCGGCACGACTGAAGTGGGCGTGATTTCGCTCGGCGGCATGGTGTATGCCGGCAGCGTGCGCGTCGGCGGCGACAAGTTCGATGAGGCCATCATCAACTACATCCGCCGCAACTACGGCATGCTGATCGGCGAGACCACGGCGGAAACGATCAAGAAGGAAATCGGCTCGGCCTTCCCCGGCTCCGAAGTCAAGGAAATGGAAGTGAAGGGCCGCAACCTTGCCGAGGGCATTCCGCGCAGCTTCACGATTTCCTCGAATGAAATCCTCGAGGCGCTGACCGAACCGCTGAACCAGATCGTGAGTGCGGTGAAATCAGCGCTGGAGCAGACACCGCCCGAGCTCGGCGCCGACATCGCCGAAAAAGGCATGGTGCTGACCGGCGGCGGCGCGCTGCTGCGCGACCTCGACCGCCTGCTCATGGAGGAAACCGGCCTTCCGGTGATCGTCGCCGACGACCCCCTCACCTGCGTGGTGCGCGGTTCAGGCAAGGCACTGGAAAAGATGGACAAGCTGGGGTCGATATTCACCAACGACTGATGCATTGAGCCCCGGAGGAGAATGGCGTGGAAACAACAACAAGAAGCCAGCCTTTCATCAACGCCTCTCCGCCGCTTCTGTCGATGTCGCCCCCGTCTTCTCCGTTGCTCCCCAGCCGTAACTGATGGAACTCCATCCGCCACCGTTCTTCCACCGTGGCCCTGCTCCGCTCGTACGCCTGACGTTCTTTGCCGCACTCGCAGTATTGATGATGGTGCTCGATGCCCGCTTCCAGTACCTCGAAACGGTGCGCAGCGGATTCGCCGTCGTCGTCTATCCGCTGCAGCGCGCGGCCACCGCGCCCATGGATGCCTTCAACGCCATCGCCGGCTACTTCTCCAGCCAGACCACGCTGCAGCGCGAGAATGACGCACTGCGCACGAAAGTGCTGCAGTCCTCGCGCGACCTGCTCACCCTTGAGTCACTGGCCCTGGAGAACGACAACCTGCGGCGCCTGCTGGACGCCCGCACCAACGCGCCGCGCACTGCAACGATGGCCGAGATCCTGTACGCCGGACGAGATCCGTTTTCGCGCAAGGTGGTCATCGACAAGGGCACCGGTGGCGACATCCGCGCCGGGCAGGCCGTCATGGACGACACCGGCATCGTCGGCCAGGTGACACGCGTATTTCCCATGCTCGCCGAAGTGACGCTCATCACCGACAAGGAACAGGCCACGCCGGTGCAGGTGGTGAGGAACGGCCTGCGTGCCATCGCCTATGGCGACGGCGCCACGCTTGATCTCCGCTTCATGGCGGCCAATGCCGACATCCAGAACGGCGACATCCTGGTCACCTCGGGCATCGACGGCACCTATCCGCCGGGACTGCCGGTGGCGAAGGTGGCGCGCGTCGAGCGCGACCAGGCCTATGCCTTCGCGAAAATCCAGTGTGTCCCCATCGCCGGCACCGACAAGCACCGCCAGGTGCTGGTGCTCGCCCAGCAGGCAGACCTGCCGCCGCCACCGGCCGCAGCGCCGCCCGAACGCCCCGACAAGACCGCAAAGCGCGCACGCGGACGCGCGCCGCCCGAGCGCTGAGGAACAAGGGACCCACAACACCAATGCCCACGACCTACTACGAAGCCCGCCCGCAGCGCATCCTGCTGCCCGCCAATCCGCTGTTCATCGGATTCACGCTGTTCGGCGGACTGCTGGCCAACCTGCTGCCCTGGCAGAGCGTCACCGGGCTGCCCGACCTGCTTGCCCTCGTCCTCGTGTTCTGGTCCGTGCACCAGCCGCGCCGCGTCAGCGTCGGCGTGGCCTGGATGTTCGGCCTCCTGATGGATGCGGGCAACGGCACGCTGCTCGGACAACACGCCCTCGCCTACGCGGTCATGGCCTTTGCCGCCAACGCACTGTCACGCCGCCTGCTGTGGTTCCCGGTCTGGCCGCAGGCATTGCAGGTCTTCCTCGTGCTGCTGGGCACCCAGGTGCTGATGCTGGGCGTGCGCATGATCGCCGGCAGTCCCTTCCCCGGCGTGCTGTACTTCGCCGGCAGCTTCATCGCCGCGGCGCTGTGGCCGCTGGCCAACATCGTGCTGCTCGCGCCGCAGCGCCGGCCCGAGTCGGTCGATGAAAACCGTCCCATCTGAAGAAAGGTTGATTCCATTCATGGTTCGACAGGCTCACCACGAACGGAATCAACCACACACCGTTCGTCCTGAGCGTGTCGAAGGACGAATGCAGGCCACCTCATGAGCTTCGGCGAGTTCCGCAACACCGAAAACGAGCTGTACAACTTCCAGACGCGCGTCGGCGTGGCTGGCGGCATCGTGATGATCGCCTTCCTCATCCTGCTGTCGCGCTTCTTCTACCTGCAGGTGATCAAGCACGACTACTACCACACCAAGGCCGAGGACAACCGCATCTCGGTGGTGCCGATCACGCCCAACCGCGGCAACATCATCGACCGCAACGGCGTGGTGCTGGCGCGCAATTACTCCGCCTACACGCTCGAGATCGCCCCCGGCAAGGTCACCGATGTCGAGCAGGTCATCACCGAACTCGCCGGCGTGATCGACATCCGGCCAAGCGACCGCAACCGTTTCCGCCGTCTGATGATCGAGGCCAAGGGCGCCGACACCCTGCCGATCCGCACCCGCCTCACCGACGAAGAGGTGGCGAAATTTGCCGCGAACCGCTACCGCTTTCCCGGCGTGGAAATCCGCGCGCGGCTGTTCCGCCAGTACCCGTTCGCCGAACGCGCCTCGCATGCCCTGGGCTACATCGGCCGCATCAACAACACCGACGTCGACTGGCTGGAGGACAACGGACTGGAAGCGAACTACAAGGGTACCGACCACATCGGCAAGACCGGCATCGAGCAGAGCTACGAAACCGAGCTGCATGGCTCCACGGGCTATGAGCAGGTCGAGGTCGATGCCGCCGGGCGCGGCGTGCGCACGCTGTCGCGCACGCCGCCGACCTCGGGCAACAACCTCATCCTGACGCTCGACATGGGACTGCAGGACGTGGTGGAGACCGCCTTCGGCGACCGCCGCGGGGCGCTCATCGCAATCGAGCCCTCCACCGGCGGCATCCTCGCCTTCGTCTCCAAGCCCGGCTTCGACCCCAACCTGTTCGTGGACGGCATCGACCCGGCGAGCTGGAAGGAACTGAATGAATCCATTGACCGCCCGCTCAACAACCGTGCGCTGACCGGCGTCTATCCACCGGGCTCCACGTTCAAGCCATACATGGCGCTCGCTGCACTGGAAACCGGCAAGCGCACGCCCACCCAGACGATCTTCGATCCGGGCTACTTCGATTTCGGCGGGAGGCGCTTTCGCGACGACAAGGTCGGCGGCCACGGCCTGGTGGACATGTACAAGTCCATCGTGGTGTCCTGCGACACCTACTACTACAACCTTGGCAACGACCTCGGAATCGACAACATCTCGCGCTTCATCGGCCAGTTCGGCCTGGGCTCGCAGACCGGCATCGACGTGCAGGGAGAATCCACGGGCGTGCTGCCTTCGCAGGAATGGAAGATGAAGCGCTTCCGCCGTCCGGACCAGCAGAAGTGGTATGCCGGCGAGACCATCTCCGTGGCGATCGGCCAGGGTTACAACGCCTACACGCCGCTGCAGCTCGCGCTGGCCATCTCCACGCTCGCCAACAACGGCGTGATGTACAAGCCACACCTGGTGAAATACATCGAGAACGTCAATACCGGCGAGCGGCGCATGGTTGAACCGGAGCCGGTGAAGACCATTCCGCTCAAGCCTGAAAACATCGAGGTGATCAAGCACGCGCTGGCCGGCGTGAACACCGAGGGAACCGCCGCGCGTGCCTTTGTCGGCGCCACCTATACGAGCGGCGGCAAGACCGGCACGGCACAGGTGATCGCCATCAAGGCCGGCGAAAAATACGTCGAGTCGCGCGTCGCCGAACGCCACCGCGACCACGCGCTCTACATCGCCTTCGCTCCGGTCGAGAGCCCCAAGATCGCGCTGGCCGTACTGGTGGAGAACGGCGGTTTCGGCGCCTCCGCCGCCGCGCCCATCGCGCGCCTGGTGCTTGACTACTACCTGCTCGGCAAGAAGCCGAACAAGCCGGCCGCAGCCGACGACAAGGCAAGCGATGGCGACTGACACTTTCGCCGAAGTCATGCGGCGGCTCATCCGCCGCGTCGCCGAGCCGCTTGACGCCACGCTGCTCGCCATCATCATGAGCATCGTCCTGCTTGGCATGGTCACGCTGTACAGCGCCAGCTACGAGAATCCGGCGCGCATCGTGGCGCAACTGGCGAACATCGGCTTTGCCTTCATCATCATGGTGGTGGCCGCGCAGATTCCGCCGCAGCTGCTGATGCGGCTCGCGCCGCCGCTGTATCTGCTCGGCGTCGTGCTGCTGGTGGGCGTGGCGCTGTTTGGCGATATCCGCAACGGCGCGCGGCGCTGGCTGAGCCTCGGGGTCACCAGCATCCAGCCCTCGGAGCTGATGAAGATCGCCATGCCGCTGATGCTCGCCTGGTATTTCCACCGGCGTGAATCGGTGCTGAGGATCTACGACTACGCCATCGCCGTCATCATCCTCGTGATTCCCGTGGCCCTGATTGCACGGCAACCCGACCTGGGCACGGCGCTGCTGGTCAGCGCGGCCGGCTTTTATGTCATCTTCCTCGCCGGGCTGTCCTGGAAGATCATCCTCGGCGGCATCGTCGGCGGCATGGCCAGCCTGCCGCTGCTGTGGGGCGTGCTGCACGACTACCAGCGAAAGCGCATCCTCACGCTGCTCGATCCCTCCGAGGATCCGCTGGGTGCCGGCTATCACATCATCCAGTCGACGATCGCCGTCGGCTCCGGCGGCATCATGGGCAAGGGCTGGCTGCACGGTACCCAGACCCACCTGGAATTCATTCCGGAACGCTCCACCGACTTCATCTTCGCCGTGTTCTCCGAGGAGTTCGGCCTGATCGGCAACACGCTGCTGCTGGTGCTCTACATGGCGCTGATCGCGCGCGGCCTGATGATGGCGGCCAATGCGCCGACCTTCTTCGCGCGCCTGCTGGCCGGCGCCATCATCCTCATCTTCTTCACCTATGCCTTCGTCAACATGGGCATGGTGAGCGGCATCCTGCCGGTGGTGGGCGTGCCCCTGCCGCTGGTATCCTATGGCGGCACGGCGCTGGTCACCCTGTTCTTCGGCCTGGGAATATTGATGAGCATGCACAGACACAGAAAGCTGGTGCAGACATGAGCGAGAGCAAAATCCCCCCTGTCCCCCCTTTGACAAGGGGGAAACCCTCCGCTTCTACCCCCTTGTCAAAGGGGGTGAGACTGGGGTTTCGAGCAGCATGCTGCTCGCCGGTCGAACGGCCTTCCGCTGTAGCGGAAGGTGCGGCCTGCAAGGCCGACGCGACGAAGTCGCGCGGGGGGATTTCCCGGAGCATCACCACCACCATCGCGATTCTCGCCACAACACTCCTCACCGCCTGCACCGGCCTCGGTCCACGCCTCATCCTCGACCGGCCGGCCGACGTCTCCGAAGCCGGAACAGCGCCGCGGCCGGCAACACCGGCGAACACATCGCCGCGCGGCGGCGGCTATTACCAGGACGACGGTCCCGGCGACAATCCACCCGACCTGGCCGCCATTCCCGATGCAGATCCAAGGATCGAACCGCTGCATCGCTTTGCGAACAATCCCTACAACGTGTTCGGCGTGCCCTATGCGCCGCTCAGATCAATTGCGCCGTTCAGGGAAAGCGGCCTCGCCAGCTGGTACGGCCGCAAGTTCCACGGACAGAAAACCTCCAGCGGCGAAACCTACGACATGTACGGCATGACCGCCGCGCATCCCACGCTGCCCATCCCGAGCTATGCGCGGGTCACGAACCCCGCCAACGGCCGGAGCGTGATCGTCAGGGTCAATGATCGCGGCCCGTTCCACAACGGCCGCATCATGGATCTGTCCTACACCGCCGCCTGGAAGCTGGGTTACGTGAATGTCGGCAGCACCGCCGTGGAGGTGGAACTGCTCACGCCTGAACTCATCGCGGCGCTGCCCACAAGGACGGGGCGTGGCACGGCAACCACGGTCGCCGCCGCAGCGCCGAGGGCGCAGGGCGCGCCCGTCGCAGAACGCAACGCGCCGCAGACCGTCGCGCAGGTCACGGCCATCAAAGCCGTGGAGGCACCGCAAGCCAGCGCACTGCCCGGCACACCGGCACCCGTGGCGCAGGTGCAGACCGCGGCGCTGCCCGTCGAAGTCCAGTCCGGCGGAGTGTTCCTGCAACTGGGCGCCTTCTCCGGCCGCGACAATGCCGAGAGCTTCCGCGCCCGTGTGTATCGCGAACTGGGCTGGCTCACTGACGGCATCGAGATCTACCAGCAGGGCGGACTGTTCCGCCTGCACCTCGGCCCCTATCGCGACCGCGGCGAGGCCGGTGGTATCGCCGAGCGCATCCGCACCGCGCTGGAGCTGAAACCGATGATCGTGGTGCGTTGAGCATGGCCGGCCCGGCGCGCGTCCTGCTCTGCATGGCCGTCGTTGTCGCTGCCGGCATCGCCCTCAGCACCAGCGCATCCGCGCAGCGCAGTCCCGACACACCGGGCTTTGGCGAGCGGCCGCCGCCGCTTCCCCTGTCGCAACTGCTGCGCCGGCCGGGCGGCTTCTACACCGACGACGGCCCCGACATGCCGGTGCCTGGCGACCTCGAGGCGACTCCCGACGCGGAACCGAAGCCGGAGCCGCTGCACGCCACCGCAAACGATGCGTACACCGTATTCGGGCGCAACTACACACCCCTGCGCACGGCCGCAGGCTACAAGCGCCAGGGCACCGCCTCCTGGTACGGCCGCAAGTTCCACGGCCAGCGCACCGTGAGCGGCGAGGTGTACAACATGTACGCCATGACCGCGGCCCATCCCACGCTGCCCATCCCCAGCTATGCGCGCGTCACCAACCTCGAGAACAAGCGCAGCGTGGTGGTGCGCATCAACGACCGCGGCCCTTTCGGTTCCGGCCGCATCATGGATGTGTCCTATGCCGCAGCGGTGAAGCTCGGATTTGCCGAGGCCACGCTCGCGCCGGTGGAGGTCGAAGGCATCGCCACCGAACCGGTGGCCACGGAAATCGCCGAACGCCCTGAACCACGCCCGGTCATCGCCACGGCGAGCAACAAGCGCGGCATCTTCCTGCAACTGGGCGCATTCAGTTCACGCTCCAACGCCGAGACCTTCCGAGACCGCCTGCAGCGCCAGCTCGACGGCATCAAGGGCGAGTTCGGCATCGAACTGCGCGACAAGCTCTATCGCGTGCAGCTCGGCCCCTATCGCGACCGCGCTTCAGCCAACGCCGAGTCGGCGAAAATCCGCGCATCACTGGAAATCAAGCCAGTTGTCGTGGTGCGGTGACATGAGGCGGTTTGCGATTTGCACGGAAATCCCCCCCCGCCCCCCCTTTGACAAGGGGGGAGAACACAGCGCTGAATCTTCCCCCTTGTCAAAGGGGGGGCGGCAGGGGATTCGAGCAGCATGCCGCTCGCCTGTCGAACGGCCTTCCGCTGCAACGGAAGGCGCGGCCTGCAAGGCCGACGCGACGAAGTCGCGCGGGGGGATTTTCACTCGCGACACATCGCATCACCAACGGCTTGCCTGAATGCCAAGACTGATCATCGCCGCCGTCATCGCCATTGCGCTGGCCATTGCCGGCCTGCTCGGTTCCTGCGCGACATTCACCAGTCCCTATTACGACGGCGATCCTGCCAAGGCGCATCACACGCGCGAAGGCTTTCGCAACAACTACGCGCAGATCACGCCGCCGGATTTCTGGAAGTGGCAGTGGGAGCGCTTCCGCGACGGCCTGCCCAAGCCCGCCACCGAGCCGACACCGCGCGTCGAGCCGGACGTGGCCTTCCTCAAGGCGAACGCCACCGAACCGACGATGACCTGGCTCGGCCACGCCACCGTGCTGATCCAGGTGGGCAGCTACAACATCATCACCGACCCGCACCTCACCGAACGCGCATCACCGGTCAGCTTCTATGGCCCGAAGCGCCACGTGCCGCCCGGCCTCAACTTCGAGCAGCTGCCGCACATCGACGTGGTGCTGATCTCGCACAACCACTACGACCACCTCGATGCCGGCACGGTGAAGCGCATCAACGCGCAGGATGGCGGCGCGCCGATGTTCGTGGTGCCACTGGGCCTGGAGAAATGGATGCGCGACCTGGGCGTGAAAAATGTCGTCGAGCTCGACTGGTGGGATCGCCTCGGCGTGGGCGGCCTCGACGTGTACCTCGTGCCGGTGCAGCACTGGAGCGCACGCGGGCTCACCGATCGCAACCACACGCTGTGGGGCGGCTTCTACGTGAAGCACCGCAACCTGTCCTTTGTCTATACCGGCGACACCGGTTACTCGAAGGATTTCGCCGACATCCGTGCCCGCCTCGGCGCACCCGACATCGCGATCATTCCGGTGGGAGCCTACGAGCCGCGCTGGTTCATGCAGAACCAGCATGTCGATCCGGCCGGCGCCGTGAAAATCCACCAGGACCTCGGCGCGAAGTTTTCACTGGGCGTGCACTGGGGCACCTTCGAACTTACCGATGAATCACTGGACGAGCCGCCGCGCGCGCTGGCGAAGGCGCGCGCCGAAGCCGGCGTGCCCGATGCGCGGTTCTTCGTGATGAAGGTGGGTGAAACGCGCCGGCTGACTCCCCTGCTGGGGCCGCCGCGCTTCTAGGTGCGTAAAAAAACCGGAGCAGACTACGCTCCGGTTTGCATGCGGTCATCACCGCTTGAGGCCTTACTCCTCCGGCTGGAAGCCGATGGCCTTGATGACACCGCTCCATTTGGCCTGTTCGGCCACCACGAACTTGCGGAACTCCTCGGGGGTGGACGGAATCGCCACCGCGCTGATGCTGGCAAACTGCTTGGCCACTTCAGCGGAGTTCAGCGTCGTCACCGCTGCGGAGCGGATGCGCTGCTGGATCGGCTGGGGAATCGCGGCGGCACCCACCAGTCCGTACCAGTTGTCGGAATTGACTTTAGGAAATCCGCTTTCGCCCATCGTGGGCACATCCGGAATTGCGCTGGCCCGGGTCGCACTGGTAACGGCAATGGCCTTCACCTTGCCGGCCTTGATCTGTGCCATCAGCACCGGCACATCCAGCACCACCATCTCGATCTGCCCGCCCAGCAGCGCGGTCAGCGCCGGTGCAGCACCGCTGTACGGAATGTGCAGCACATCAACACCCGTTTCCGACTTGAACAGTTCCGCAGCCAGGTGCGTGATGCTGCCCGGGCCCGTGGAACCATAGCTCTTCTTGCCGGGATTTGCCTTGAAGTAGGCCACTACCTCGCGCAAGGTGTTTCCAGGCACCGACGGGCTGACCACCAGCACTTCGGGCACCTTGACCACCAGCGTGATCAGCGCAAGGTCCTTGTCCGCGTTGTACAGCATGGTCTTGCGTGCATAGGGCTGGATGACCAGGGCCGAGCCGCTGTTCAGCGCCAGCGTGTAGCCGTCCGGTGTCGCCTTGGCGGCGTTATCCACGCCCAGCGTGCCACCCACACCGCCCTTGTTCTCCACGAGCACCGGCTGCTTGAGGTCAGCCGCCATGCCCTGCGACAGTTCACGCGCGAACAGATCCGCGGGACCGCCCGCCGGGAACGGCACGATGAGCTTGATCGGCTTGGTCGGATAAGTCTGCGCCAGCGCGGTGCCCGAAGAAATGGCAGCCGAAACAACCGCCGCGATGAACACCATGCTTCTGCTTGCGAGCTTCATGCGTTTCTCCTCCAGAGAACGCCCTCTGCGGCGGGTACATTGCACACCGCTTTCAGGCAATGAATTGCACACGGGTAATACCGGAACCAGGATTCAGGGTACCACTTCACGACCATGCCGGCGTTCCCCTCAAACCGGGAACTTTCCATGCTGCGACAAGCCTAATTCGGGGTGTTCCCCTCGGAGGGAACAACACATAGTGACTGTTATAATTTTCGCTGCCGCCGCGCTTCGCTGCCTCGTCCATTCCCTCCCGTTTCATCCTCCCATTCTGATCGCCCGCCCCATGACCGTACGGACTGTTCGCGCCGCCCTGCTCTCCCGCCTCTGCGCTGCAATGCTGGTGCTGTTCACATGCGCGTACCCTGCGGCCCGCGCCGCGGAGATGCCCGTGCCGCCACAGATCGCTGCCAAAACCTGGCTGCTGATGGATGCCAACTCCGGCCAGCTCCTTGCCAGCCAGGGTGCCGACGAACGCATCGAGCCCGCATCGCTCACCAAGCTGATGACCGCCTATGTGGTGTTCGGAGCACTGCGCGACAGGAAGATCACCCTGGAGCAGACCGTGCCGGTGTCGGAGCGCGCCTCGCGTGCCAGCGGCTCGCGCATGTTCATCGATCCGAAAAAGCCCGTGATTGTCGAAGAGCTGGTGCGCGGCATGATCATCCAGTCGGGCAACGATGCCGGCATCGCGCTCGCTGAAGCCGTTGCCGGCTCCGAAGAGGCATTCGTGCAGCTCATGAACAAGGAGGCGCAGCGCCTCGGCATGAAGGGCACACAGTTCACGAATGCCAGCGGCCTGCCCGATCAAAAGCATTTCTCCACCGCACGCGACCTGGCCACGCTCACCGCGGCACTGATCCGTGACTTTCCGGCACAGTACAAGTACTACTCGATGAAGGAATTCCGCTACAACAACATCACCCAGCAGAACCGCAACCGCCTCCTGTGGCTCGATCCCACCGTGGACGGCGTGAAGACCGGCTTCACCGACGGCGCAGGCTACTGCCTGATCGCCTCGGCTGCGCGCGGGCCGCGGCGCATGCTGAGCGTGGTGCTCGGAACGAACTCCGACAGCCTGCGCGCGCAGGAAAGCCAGCGGCTGCTGAACTACGGCTTCCAGCTCTTTGACAGCGTGCGCGTCTATGCGAAGGGCACGGCGATCAGCACCCTCAAGGTGTGGAAGGGCAGCGACTCGAAGCTGAGCGTCGGCGTGCCCGCCGACCTCGTGGTGTCCGTGCCGCGCGGCATGAACGACAAGGTCAAGGCCGAGTTCCTCGGCAAGGAACCGCTGGTCGCTCCGGTGGCTGCCGGCCAGCGCGTCGGCAGCATCCGCGTGCTGCTCGAAAACCGCATCCTGGGCGAGTATCCTGTGGTGGCACTGAACGAAGTCGCTGTCGCCGGGCTATTGGGACGGGCATGGGATACGCTGTGGCTGTGGTTCAACTAAGGATTCTTAACCGCCCCCACCCCTGCCCTCCCCCGCTTCGCAAGGGAGGGAGCAAACCGGCCCCCTCCCTTGCGAGCGAAGCGAGCGGGGGAGGGTGAGACAGGTGTTTCGAGTAGCATGCCACTCGTCTGTCGAACGGCATTCCGGTGCAACGGAATGCGCGCCCTGCAAGGGTAGGACGGGGGTGGTTTTAAGAAAACCAATATATTCAAAATCAGTAAACATCCTATAACTCAAGAGTATTTACAGAAACATTGTTCTCATGCCATTCCCGGTAAAACCATGATCTACCTGAACGGCGAATACATGCCGATCGAGGAAGCACGCATCCCGGTGCTGGATCGCGGCTTCATCTTCGGCGATGGCGTGTATGAATTCGTGCCGGTGTTCGAGCGCGTGCCGTTCCGGCTGCACGAACACTTCGCACGGCTGGAACGCTCGCTCGCCGCGGTGAAGATTCCCAATCCGTTCAGCGAAGCAACTTTCGCCGCGGTCATCGATAAACTGGTCGCGGCCCATCCTTCAGCAAACCAGGGCGTGTATTTCCACATCACCCGCGGTGTGGCGCCACGAGACCACAGTTTCCCGAAGGGGCTCACGCCCACGGTCTTCGTGATGGCCAATCCCCTGACGCTGCCCACGCAGAAGCAGGTTGACGAGGGCCTCGCCGTCGCGGTGCGCGAAGACATCCGCTGGCTGCGCTGCGATATCAAGTCCACCTCGCTGCTGGGCCATTGCATGCTGCGCACCGAGGCCACCGGGGAAGGCTGCGCCGAAGTCGTGCTGGTACGCGACGGCTTCCTCACCGAGGCCTCCTCCAGCAATGTGCTCGTCGTCAAGGACGGTGTCGTGCTCTGCCCGCCCAAGGACCACCTCATCCTTCCCGGCATCAGCTACGACGTCATCCTGGAACTGCTGGCCGTGCATCGCATCGCGCATGAAGTGCGCCCGGTGCGCGAAGCCGAGCTGCGCGGCGCCGAAGAGGTGTGGATCACCTCCTCGACCAAGGATGTCCTGGCCATCACGCGCATGGACGGCAAACCGGTCGGCGACGGCCGGCCCGGCCCGCTGTTCCGGCGCATGCGCACCTTGTTTTCCGCGCTGAAGACCCCACCTGAAAAACCTGCCCACCGTGGAAGCCCCGAACATGACTGACAACAAACACCAGGAACCCGAGCTCAAGGTCTCGCTGCTCGACTTCCCCTGCGACTTCCCGTTGAAGATCATGGGCAAGACGCAGCCGGGCTTTGCGCAGGCGGTCATCGAAGTGGTGAAGCGCCACGCCCCGGACTTCGACCCCGCCACGGTCGAGATGCGCCCGAGCCGCGAGAACAACTTCCTCAGCATCACCACCACCATCAAGGCCACGTCCCAGCAACAGCTCGACGCCCTGTACCGCGAACTGTGCGACCACCCAATGGTGCAGCTGGTTTTGTAGTCCGAGAAATCCCTCCATCCAACTGCAACGGAGGGTTCCCCCTTGTCAAAGGGGGACAGGGGGAGTTCCCCGAGCAGGCGTAAAATCACTCCTGTCATGCAAACCCCGGTCATCAAACACCTCGGCCTCGTCCCCTACGAGGCGACCTGGCGTGCCATGCAGGACTTCACGACCGCGCGCAGCGCGGCGACACGCGACGAGCTGTGGGTGCTGGAGCATCCGCCCGTCTACACCGTGGGCCTGGCCGGCCGGCCCGAGCACTTTCCGAAAACCGGCACGATCCCGCTGGTGCGCGCCGACCGCGGCGGACAGATCACCTATCACGCCCCCGGACAGGCCATCGTCTATGCGCTCATTGACCTCGTGCGCGCCGGCATCAAGGTGCGCGACATGGTCTGCGTGCTGGAGCAGGCCGCCATCGACCTGCTCGCCGAACACGGCGTCACCGCAGGACGCAAGGATGGCGCACCCGGCGTCTATGTGGCCGGTGCGAAGATCGCCGCCCTCGGCCTGAAGGTGAAACGCGGCGGCTGTTATCACGGCATCAGCCTCAATGTCGCCATGGACCTCGCGCCCTTCAGCGCCATCGACCCGTGCGGCTATCCCGACCTGGCCGTGACCAGCCTCGAACAACTTGGCGTACGCACCAGCACCAAGGACATCGGCCAGGCACTGGCCGAACGCATCGCCACTGCCGTCAACACGGCACGCGCAAAATGTCGCGCCGAAGAAAAGGCAAAGAAAGAATCCCATGTCGTCCCCGTCTGATACGAAATCCCCTTTCCCCGCCGCCGGCAGTGAGGAAATGAAGGCCCTGCAAAAGGGCGCGCTGAAGACAAACAAGATTCCGATCAAGATCGTGCCGATGGAACGCCTGCGCAAACCCGAGTGGATCCGCGTCAAGGGCGCCGCCGCCGGTTCACGCTTCCACGAGATCAAGCAGATCCTGCGCGACAACAAGCTGCACACCGTCTGCGAAGAAGCCTCCTGCCCGAACATCGGGGAGTGCTTCGGCAAGGGCACGGCCACGTTCATGATCATGGGCGACATCTGCACGCGGCGCTGCCCGTTCTGCGACGTGGCGCACGGCAAGCCAAAGCCCCTCGATGCCGAGGAGCCGCTGCACCTGGCGCAGACCATTGCGCGGCTGAAGCTGCGCTACGTGGTCATCACCAGCGTCGATCGCGACGACCAGAAGGACGGCGGCGCCGGCCACTTCGTCTCCTGCATCCGCGCGGTGCGCGAGCACTCGCCCTCGACCACGATCGAAGTGCTGGTGCCCGATTTCCGCGGACGCCTCGATCGCGCGCTCGACGTGCTCGATGGCGCGCCGCCCGACGTGATGAACCACAACCTGGAGACCGTGCCGCGGCTTTACCGAGCCGCGCGTCCCGGCGGCGACTACGCGCACTCGCTCACGCTGCTGAAGGAATTCAAGGCGCGCCACCCGAACGTGCCGACGAAGTCCGGCCTCATGGTGGGCCTCGGTGAAACCGACGATGAAATCATCCAGGTCATGCGCGACCTGCGCGCCCACAACGTGGACATGCTCACGATCGGCCAGTACCTGCAGCCCTCGGCCGACCATCACCTGCCGGTGCTGCGCTATGTCGAGCCGGCCATCTTCGAAATGTGGGAACGCGAAGCAAAAGCCCTCGGCTTCATGCACGCCGCCATCGGCCCGATGGTGCGCTCAAGCTATCACGCCGATCAGCAGGCACATCTGGCGGGTGTGGCTTAGCAGTCTCCTACGATTCAATTCAAAACCCGCCCCCGCCCTCCCCTTGCAGGGCGCGCGATCCGTTGCATCGGATCGCTGTTCGACCGGCGGGCAGCAGTGCTGCCCAATGCCCCGGCCTCACCCTCCCCCGCTTCGCAAGGGAGGGAACAAAAAACAACGCTGCGCTGTTGTTCCCTCCCTTGCGAACGCGGCGAGCGGGGGAGGCCACACCAATGTTCCCTTCCTTGCGTAGCGCAGCGGAGCGGGGGAGGGCTAGGGTGGGGGCGGATTTTCTTCCTCATGAAAACACACCCTCGGTAAAACGAGCTGCGCTCCTTTGCAAAGCGAAACCCACACATTCAGTGCGGACAAATTCATCACCGCAATGCCCACACATCGAGTGTGGGCAACATTTCGGGCATTGATTTGGATCAAATGAATCGGGAGAACGCGCCCATACTCTGGGCACGCGATCTGCGAAAACATTCGGGACAATTTCATTTCGGCGGACCGCAAGGATAAAACTAAAGGGGAACCGCCATGAACCGAAAACTCGCCACCTGTGCATTGCTCCTGCCAATGCTGCTCCTCGCCGGATGCGACTCCGGCTCCAAGACGTCAAAGGCGGATCCCTACGACACCAGCAAGATGGATCTCAATCCGCCACCCGCGAAGATTTCAACCGAGCGGCACACCGGGCCGTTTGCCGTCGGCAATGCACTGAGCATGACTGCCGAACTCAAGCCGCTTGATCCCTCCCCGGTGAAGGAGATCCACCTCGACACCACCCACAAGATCATCGAGATCGCACCCGGCGTGAAATTCAGTGCCTGGACCTTTGGCGATCAGGTGCCGGCGCCGACCATCCGCGCCCGCGTCGGCGACAAGATCCGATTCTCCATGACGAACCGCAGCGATGAACCGGTGCCCGGCATCCAGCTCACCGCCGCACCCATGATGCACTCCATGGACTTCCATGCCGCAATGGTGTCGCCCCAGGACAAGTACCGCTCAGTGGCACCCGGCCAGACCATTACCTTCGAATTCACGCTGAACTATCCGGGCATGTTCATGTTCCATTGCGGCACGCCCATGATCCTGGAGCACATCGCCTCGGGCATGTATGGCGCGCTGATCGTCGAGCCGCGTGAAGGCTATCCAACCAAGGTGGATCGCGAGTATGTCGTCATCCAGAGCGAGTTCTACGCCAAACCCGATCCGGCCAACCGCAAGATTGACGGTGCACCACTGTACGTGCTGGACACTGATCGCCTGAAGAACGCCCAGCCCACGCACACCGTGTTCAACGGCGAGCACAACGGCATGGTCAGGAAGCCGCTGCCCGCCAAGGCGCATGAGAGGGTGCGCCTGTTCGTGCTCAACGTCGGCCCGAGCAAGACCTCGAGCTTCCATGTGGTGGGCACCATTTTCGATCGCGTCTGGCTCGAAGGCAATCCGGACAACCAGATGCGCGGCATGCAGACCGTATTGCTCGGCTCATCGAACAGTGCAATCGTCGAGTTCGTGATTCCGGAGGACGGCTCCTACATCATGGTCGACCATCACTTCGCAAATGCCTCGCAGGGCGCGATCGGCCTCGTATCGACCACGGCCAAGCCGGCCGAGAAGGACCTCGAGCATCACAACATGCCGGCGACCGCCACACCCTCGGATCCTGAAGCGGTCAAGGGCAAGCTTGCGTTTGAGAGCAAATGCCTCGCCTGCCACTCGGTGGGCCAGGGCAGGAAGCTCGGTCCCGATCTTGCCGGTGTCAGCAAGCGCCGCACGGACCAATGGCTGACCCGCTGGCTCAAGGCGCCGGAGGAAATGCTCAAGACCGACGCCGATGCCAAGGCCATGCTCAAGGAAGCGAACAATGTGCCCATGCCGAACCAGAACCTCTCGGAATCCGAGATCAAGGAATACATCAAGTACTTCCACTGGATCGACGCGCAGCCGGCGGGAAGCATGACCGCAGCCGGCAGCGGGCACTGACGTGCACTTCCAACCGGCGTTAAAGCTCGCCTGCGCCGTGCTGCTTGCAGTGCGGGTGCTGCCGGCATATGCCTGCGGCTACTGCGTCGAGGACAAGATCGCCGCCGTCTACGACCATGCAATCGTGACCGGTGCCGCGACGCAAAGCCACCAGGTGGCGTTCTTTGCGATCGACGGCCCCGTGCCACCGGACGCAGCGGCGCGTTCCGCAATCCAGCGCGCCATTGCCGGCAGTCGCGGCATGGACGCAGGCAGCACGCGCGTCTCGCTGGATTCCGGTTCGCTGTCATTTGCCTTCGATCCCCGGCGCA
Source organism: uncultured beta proteobacterium (assembly GCA_903928055.1). Taxonomy (GTDB): domain Bacteria; phylum Pseudomonadota; class Gammaproteobacteria; order Burkholderiales; family SG8-39; genus CAIYPG01. Next base: position 46,410 of record CAIYPG010000145.1, read on the forward strand.
TCAAGCTGGCCTTCGTGCAGCGCGAACTGGAACGACGCCTGTCCGCATACCGGCTGTCGCTGATGCCGCTGCGGGTCATGGACAAACCGGCAGAGCTGAAAGCAGTCAGTGCTCGCTGAACCAGCCGCAACGCCAGGCGCGCCTCACTTGGCACTCTGGAACCTGGGCTTCCGCCCGTTCTACCTGCTGGCCGGCAGTTTCGCTGCGATCAGCATCCTGTGCTGGGTCGGGCAATTCGCCGGCTGGCTCGGCGGCCACAGCTATCTGCGCGGCCCGCTGTGGCATGCGCATGAAATGATTTTCGGCTTTGCGTTTGCCGTGATCACCGGCTTCCTGTTCACCGCCGTGCGCAACTGGACGAACGAGCCGACACCCACTGGCGGCACGCTGCTGGCCATTACCACACTGTGGCTCGCCGGGCGGCTGCTCGCCCCCACGCCCTGGCCGATGCTCGCCGCAGCCGCAGACACCGCCTTCGCGATCGCCGCGGCTGCAGGCATCGCGCTGCCCATGTACGCCAGCCGCAACCGGCGCAATTATTTCTTCGTCGCGCTGCTGCTGGCGATGGGTGCGGTCAACCTCGTCTTCCATCTCGCGATGGCCGGCATCATCGACTTTCCGGTGCAGCGCGGCCTGCAGGCCGGCCTCGACATCGTGCTCATCATCATGGCGATCATGGGCGGGCGCGTGATTCCGATGTTCACCGCGAATGGCGTGCCCGGCACGCAGCCACGCCGCATGCCCTGGGTCGAACGCACCGCCATGGGCAGCCTCATCCTGCTCGCCGTTGTCAGTCTCATTGCCAGCCTCGTTCCGGTACCGCCTGCAATCCTTGGTGGCCTGGCCATGATTGCCGCGGTGTCGCATGCCATCCGGCTCGGCCTGTGGCAGCCCTTGCGCACCTTTGGCAATCCGCTCGTGTGGATACTGCATGCGTCGTTTGCGTGGATCGTCATCCACCTGCTGCTGCGCGCGCTGGCTGCATTCGACATCGTGCCCGTAAGTGCGGCAACGCATGCCCTCACCGTCGGCGCAATCGGCGGACTGACACTGGGCATGATGACCCGCACTGCCCGCGGCCACAGCGGGCTTCCGCTGAAAGCCGGTCGCGCAGAGGCTGCCGCGTATGTCCTCATCCAGATCGCCGCATTCATCCGCGCCCTCCTGCCCATCGCCGCACCGGGGCTGACACTGTGGGCCATCACCGCATCCGGGTTGCTATGGACCACGGCCTTCACGCTGTTTGTGGTGAAGTACGCGCCGATATTGTGGCGGCCGAGGGTGGATGGGAGGCCGGGGTGAGGGAGGGGGCGGTTACCTGGTCGAAGTGCGACCTAAATAAAAAAGCCGGACCCAAAAACAGGCCCGGCTTTTTATATGAGTGCGTCCAACCTAAGCGTAAGACCGCAACCTCTTCGACACCCCCGCCAGCGGTGCAATGCCGCTGGATTCGGCGCGTTGGCACCAGTCCTGCAATTGCTCGACAAGTTGTGCCTTGGTGAGCATCGAGCGACCCCACAGCGCCTGCAGTTCGTGGCGCATGAGGATCAGCTTCTGCAGTGTGGGGGAATGGCTGCCCAGTTCATGCATCAGGGCGTGGCGTTCGCGGGAGAGCAGCATTCGCTCGTCGGTCATCAGCCAGTGGTGGATCTTGCGCAGCCGGCCGGCCTCCATCGGCGAGGCCTTCTTCAGGCGCTGCAACTCTTCGCGGAAGGCCTGCTTCACCGAATGCGCGTAATGCGTCAGCACGTCGTAGCGATGCGTGATGACCGCCTCCAGCGTCTGCTCGTCCACCTTTGCCTTTGGCTCGACGATGCGCGGCACCGGCGCCACGTGCTTCACCTTCGCCAGGCCGAACAGCCTCAGGATGTTGATGTACACCCAGCCGATATCGAACTCCCACCACTTCGCGGAGAACTTCGCCGACGTGGGATGGGCATGGTGGTTGTTGTGTAGTTCTTCGCCGCCGATCAGGATGGCAATCGGCACGATGTTCGTGCTGGCATCCTCGGTAGGATTGTCGCGATAACCGAAGTAGTGGCCCACGCCATTGATCACGCCGGCCGCCCAGAACGGAATCCACGCGATCTGCGTGATCAGGATCAGCACACCGGGCACGATGCCGTAGAGCAGCACATTCGAAAGCCCCATCGTCGTCAGGCCGAGCAGCACATATTTGGAATAGAGGTTGCGCTCCAGCCAGTCATCGGGCGTGCCGTGGCCGTAACGCTCGACGGTGTCCTTGATGGCCGATTCGCGCACATAGAGCACCACGCCGCCCCACAGCACACTGTTGATGCCCACCACCTGCGGGCTGTGCGGATCATCGACGGTCTCGCATTTGGCGTGGTGCTTGCGGTGCACCGCCACCCACTCTTTGGTCACCATGCCGGTCGTCAGCCACAGCCACAGCCGGAAGAAATGGCTGGGGATGGCATGCAGTTCGAGCGCGTGATGGGTCTGGGCGCGGTGCAGGAACAGCGTCACCGCCACAATCGTGATGTGCGTCAGCCCAAGGGCAACCAGCACCAGCCCCCACCAGGGCAGATCGAAAACGCCGGAAAACAGGTGCAATTCCATAAAGTCGGGTGTTCCTCAGAATGTTCAGGCTAGGTTATACACGGATGCCGCCAATTATTCATATGGCATCCGGTATTGCGTTGATCAAGCTCAAAATGCCCGTCCCGCCGGCGAATTCCGGCCCGAAACGGACCAAAAGCACGCCAAAAGCCTCAGGCGGCCGAATCCTTGCCGGAGCCATCGATGATGACGCGGGGACGGGTGGGCCTGCCCTCGCCGTCACGCTCCACCTGATACTCGCCCTCGATCACCACCACACCGGCCGGCGTCACCGGCCTGCCAAGGAAGCGCCGTACCAGCAGGTAGGCCGACACGCACAGCAGCACGAAAACGGCGATCCACCAGGCCACGAACAGCCCGATCAGGGCGGCAGCCGCAAGGAGTGCAAATATGACCAGATGGAACAGTGATTTCAGCATGGCATCAAGGGTTTAAGTGCGGAAGCCCACAGAGGCAGGGCCACATCGCGAGGTTTGTTGTGGAAGGGGCGCACGACAAATACGGACATCGTGTTCCCCATATTGGGGCCGGGCTCGTTAAGACAAGCGATTCTCCACTCCGTTCTCGCAAAAAAACCGCTGGATTTCCGTGTGTTACAGGCCATTTCCGCGGCGCAACGGTGCCACGAAAACGGCGTCTCGGGTATCATGTTTTTCAATCAAAAGACAACAGGGCATCGCAGCGCCCGCCCCGCAACATGGGCACGCAACACAGGGCGGAATCCCGGCGCAGCAGGCCCTCCCGTTGAACTACCGGCACGATCCGAGGAGGTTGTTCATGAGCAGTCCCCGTCATTTCCGCTTTCCTGCATTGGTCGCCGCACTCGCCGCCGCGGGCATCGCAGCATTCTCTTCCGGCAGCGCGCTCGCGCAGGACGCCTGGCCCGCGCGCCCCGTCACCTGGGTGGTCGCCAGTTCACCCGGCGGCGGCGTGGATTTCGAATCGCGCCTCTACGCACAGAAGCTCACCGAAGCCTTCGGCAAGCCATTCGTGCTCGACTACAAACCCGGTGCCGGCTCCACGATCGGCGCCGGCGTGGTCGCCAAGGCCGCTCCCGACGGCTACACCATCCTGTCGATGACACCCAGCCACACGATCTCGCCGCTGGTGTATCCGAGCCTGCCCTATGACCTGAACCGCGACTTCACACCAATCTCGCTCACCAGCAAGCGGCCCAGCCTGTTCATGGTGCACCCCTCCTTCCCGGCGAAGGACTTCAAGGAGTACATCGCACTCGGCCGCAAGAATCCGGAGAAGTACAACATCGGCACCTCGGGCTCGGGCACGATCGGGCACCTGGCGCTTGCATGGATGCACAGCCTGATCGGCGTGAAAGTCACCTACGTGCACTTCAAGGGCAGCTCTCCCTCCTACGCCGCGCTGATCTCCGGACAGATTGATGGCGTGATCGGCGCACCAGTGGCAATGGGACCGCACATCCGCTCGGGCAAGGCCCGCGCGCTCATCACCACCACCGCCGAACGCATCAAGGTGCTTCCCGATGTGCCGACGCTGCAGGAACTCGGCTACAAGGACTTCGAATACGCGCAGTGGATCGGCGTGGTCGGCCCGGCAAAGATGCCCTCCCCCATCGTCAACAAGCTGAGCGCGGAACTGGCGAAGATCGTGAAGATGCCCGATGTGTATGCCAAGGTGGCCGATGACGGCACCATCATGATCGGCAGCACACCCGAGCAGCTCGGCAAGTACATCGCCGACGAGGCGGCGCGCTGGCGCAGGGTGGTGGCTGAGACGGGGATTCAGTTGGCGGAGTAGTAGGGCAGCGCAGATTCGCATTAAAACCTGCGCGCCCTGCAAGGGTGTAAATGCAGTACACAATCCAAAACTGGAACCTGCCCCAAAATTGTCCCTCACCCCAACCCCTCTCCCCGGGGGAGAGGGGCTTTTCCCCCTTCTCCCTCGGGGAGAAGGGCCGGGGATGAGGGAAAGAATCGAAACAAAGACGCCAAGATTATTTTTGAGATGACTTCTAAGTCACAAAGCAAGGCACACAAAGGAGAGGACATGATTTCCGCAAGTCTCAGTCACAAGCACGATCGCGTGCCAGTCAGGCCGCTGCGTCATCTGTTGCACGCCCTGCTGTTCGCCTCACTTGCCGGCTCCGCTGCCGGTGCCCTCGCACAACAGGCCCCAGCGGGCTATCCGAACAAGCCGGTGCGCGTCGTGCTCACCTCTGCACCGGGCGGTGGGCTGAATGTCGTGACGCGCCTGGTGCTCGACAAAATGAGCCAGCGCTCCAACATCACGTTTGTGGCCGACTCGCAGGCCGGCGCCGCGGGTGTGATCGCCATGCGCATCGTGAACGATGCCCCGCCGGACGGCTACACGCTGCTCAGCTCGAGCAACACCTTCATCATCAATGGCGCAATGAAGGCCGTGCCCTTCGACATCCGCACGGCCTATGTGCCGGTGGTGCGCATGACCACGCAGCCCTACATGACCTATGTGAACGTGTCGGTGCCGGCGAACAACTTCCGCGAGCTGATCGCCTACGCCAAGGCGAACCCCAACAAGCTGAACCTCGGCTCCACTGGCACCGGCACCGTGCCGCACCTGGGCCTGGAGATGATCAACGCCGCGGCCGGCGTGCAGATCACGCATGTGCCATACAAGGGCATCGCCACCGCAAACCTCGACCTCGTGGGCGACCGCATCCAGATCCTGTTCGGCAGCGTCTCGGGCAACCAGCTCGTGAAGACCGGCAAGGTGAAGCTGATCGCGGTGATGAGCTTGAAGCGCATGCCGATGTTCCCGGACGTGCCTACAGTGGCCGAATCCGGCTTCCCGGATTTTGAGCTGACGAACACCTACACCGTCGTCGCGCCGGGCAAGACGCCGCCGGCGATCGTGGCCTACCTCAACAAGGAGCTGGCGCAGACCGTGAACCTGCCCGAGATGAAAGAGAAGTTTGCCGCCGACTTCTCGGACGCCTCGCCGCCCTACGGGCCGGAAGAGCTGAAGAAAATGTATATCGCCGAGTTCGACAAATGGGAGAAGGTGGTCAAGGCGGCGAACATCAAGCCGGAGCAGTAAAGCAGAACGGAGCAGAAAAGCAGAAAACCTGCCCCCTCCCTAACCCTCCCCCGCTTCGCGGGAGAGGGGACTAAAACAGCGCTTCGCTTTTATCCCCTCTCCTGCGAGCGTAGCGAGCGGGGGAGGGTTAGGGAGGGGGCAAGCAAACAGAATCACCGAATTCAAAAACATCGCACCATCAAAGGAAGACACATGAACTACCAGGAAATCACCGACTTCAAGATCACCGGCAATGCCGCCCGCGTCTACGCCGGCAAGGATGCCCTTGGCAACCTGCCCGCAGAACTCAAGCGCGCGCGCGCCAAGCGGGCCTTCATTTTGTGCGGGCGCAGCGTGTCACAGAAGACCGACATCGTCACGCGCATCAAGGCGCTGCTCGGTGAATCGTTCGCCGGCATGTATGACCAGATGAAGAAAGACACGCCGATCGAGGACATCATGGCTGCGCGCGACGTTGCGCGCGCCTGCGAGGCCGACCTCATCATCGCCATCGGCGGCGGCAGCGCCATGCAGGGCGGACGGGTGCTGGCCATCATGCTCGCCGAGAAGGGCGCCCCCGAAGAGCTGTGCACGCAATATCCGGAATTCGGCAACGCCATCAGCCCCAAGCTCATGGAGAAGAAGCTGCCCATCATCAACATCCTCACTGTCGGCACCGCGGCGCAGAACCGCGGCGGCTCACCCGTGAAAAAGGGCGACTACCGCCTGGAGTTCTTCGACCCCAAGACCTGCCCGATCTCGCTGTTCTGGGACATGGATGCGCTGATGACCGCGCCCGATTCGATGATGAAGAACAGCGCCACCTCGCTCCTGTGGCGCTCCACCATGGACCTCGGTTACACGCGCGCCTCGCCGATCACGCACCATGCCCGCAAGGTGATCTTTGATATCGCGCAGGGCATCCTGCCGCGCCTGCTGACTGATCCCGCCGCGCGCATCGAGCTGTGCCTTGCCAGCTACCTCCAGAACCGCGAAGCCTCCGATGGCGGCTCGCGCACGAACCACTGGGCGGGGCGCGTGGTGTATGCCTTCACCACGTCGATCTTCAACAAGTTCGACCACGTCGGCCAGGGCGAGGCACGCGCTGCGATCACTGCCACCGTCATGCGCCGGCTCGGTTCACGCAACCCGGAAGAGATGTGCCGCATCGCCGAAGCGCTGGGCGTATGGAAGGTGGGTGACCCCGCCGACCAGGCCCACCTGCGCGCCGCCGACAAGCTGAACCAGCAGTTCGCCGCACTGGGCATGCCGAAGAACCTCAGCGAGATCAACATCCCGAAATCCGCCGCACCTGCACTGCTGGAGAATTCACTGAAGAACTTCAACGCCGACCCGAAGCGCGAGTTCGTGAAGGATCGCGATACGCTGAAGGACGTGCTGGATGCGTGCTGGTAGTGAAACGAGGCTCGCATTCTTCATGCTGTCATTCCCGCGAAAGCGGGAATCCAGGGTCTTTTGCTTGAACGTCGCTGGATTCCCGCTTTCGCGGGAATGACAAACTCAAGTATCAAGACCCATGAACTTCGTCCCGAAACTACAACCGATACCCCGCCGGTCTTGCGGTGGGAGTCAGCGAGCTCGTGGTTCGCAGGGTATTCGCCTCGAGCAGGATGTCGACAAACACGTACTGCAGGAACACCACGATCATCACAATGAGCCACACGCCCTGCCGGCCCAGCTTGCGGTCCTTTTTCTTGCGCACGCCGCCTTCACGCAAATCGGTCACGTAGTCCGACAGGTCCTGGCGCGAATAGAACACCTTGCCGGAAACACCCTCAAGGTACTCCACCAGCTCCCGATCCGAAGCCAGCTTTTTGTTCAAGCGAGAAGAATGTTCATCAACACTTTCGTGCGAGACCGCACCTTCGTTGATGACTTGCGAAATTGGCACCAAAGCCCCTTTCGAGCGATGACCTATAGCAGTGATGATTTTATTTCACACCCTACCCCGTATGTGTAAGGAATTCTGTACAAAGCCGCGTCCTACGTAGTTTTACGCGCACCCCTGGTATCCAAGCCACAACAACAAGACTGCAACATCAGGAGAGATCGCAACATGACTGCCCAAGCCAACAAGGCCGATCAACTTTTCGCCGGCGTCAAAGTGCTGGCGGTGGCGCGCGTCATCGCCGCGCCTTTCGCCGCCATGCAGCTCGCCTTGAACGGCGCCGACGTGCTCACGATCGAGAACCCCGAAGAAGGCGACTCGCAGCGCAACTCCGAGTGGCGCCCCGAATGGATGGGCATGGGCCGCGCGTTCCTCGCCTTCAACCTGAACAAGCGTTCGATGACGCTCGCCATCAACACGCCCGAGGGCCAGGAAATTTTCAGGCGGCTCGCAAAAGATGCTGACGTCATCATCGAGAACCTGCGCACCGGCGGCATGGCGAAATACGGCCTGGCCTATGAAGACATCCGTAAGATCAATCCGCGCATCATCTACTGCTCGGTCACCGGTTACGGCCAGACCGGCCCCAAGGCGCGCGACGCCGGCATCGACGATGCCATCCAGGCGGCGAGCGGCATGATGAGCCTCACCGGCACGCCCGAAAGCGGGCCACTGAAAACCGGCACCACGGTGGTGGACTTCTGCTCAGGGTATGTGTCCGCGTTCACGATCGCGGGCGCCCTCTACCAGCGTACCCGCACCGGCGTCGGCCAGGCCATCGACCTCTCGATGATGGAAGTGGCGATGACCATGATCGGCGGCGAAGTCACGCGCGCCGCCACCTCGGGCGACATCCCGCCGCTGGTGGGCAACGGCAATGGCCGCGGGCGTTACATCAGCAACTCGTTCAGATGCAAGGAAGGCCACATCATGATCGCCGCGCGCGCCGACAACCTGCGCAACCGCTTCTTCAGGGCCATCGATCGCACGGACATCCCGCAGGACCCGCGCTTTTCAACCCCGGAGGTCGCGCGCCAGCACCTTGACGAGCTGAACGCCGAAGTCGAGAAGACCATGCTCACCCGCACCGCCAGCGAATGGGAAACCTATCTCAACGAAAAGGGCCTGCCCGCCATGCGCGTGCTGTCACTGGCCGAAGCCATCAAGCACCCGCAGATCGCCGCCAGAAAATTCCTGCACACCTTCCCCGCAGAACCTGGCCTACCCGGCCTCCCCAGCCACACCGTCCCCTCCGCGCCCTACCGCTTCTCGGTCAGCTCGACTGCCGTAGAACGCCACGCCCCGCGCCTGGGCGAACACACCGACACCGTCCTCAAAGACCTCGGCTACACCCAAGAGCAAATCGCCAAGCTGCGGGAACAGAAGACCGTCTGACGCAAACCGGACATGTCGATCTGTCCGACATATCCAACGCCATATGTCGATTTACGGGAGTTTTTCGACATTTCGCCCCGTGCCCAGACGGTCCCTGCCTATACTGATTGCCGCTCTTGTTTTATGTAATGGATTTATCCTAAAATAGCGACAACGGCTAATTTAGGCTACCTCCCTGATGAAACGCCCACTGCAAGGCCGCTATATCAAGGTCGCCACCGCCGGCGAGACATTCAAGGCCTTCGTACCCACGCCCCTGCCGCCGCATCCCGCCATTGACTGGACTCCGGCCTGTTGATTCACGGAGCAAACTGGGCCAG
>CAIYPG010000146.1 GCA_903928055.1 uncultured beta proteobacterium
AAGGTCAAAAGCAAACCAGTGGTGTGCTGTTGGGGTTCCCCTTTGGTGACGCCGAGAAGCGCAGCGGTCTGAGGGGGCGTCGGCGAGGACTGTCTGAGCCCCCGCAGGGGGCGAGTTCCGCAGCCGCCGAAGACTGCGAGCATCGCAGGGGAGTTACGGCGCTTGAGCGCCGGAACCGGCACCGTAGGGGTCGCCTTCTTTTGGCTACTTTTCTTGGCGAAGCAAGAAAAGTAGCTCGGCGAAGCCGAAACAAAAACTCAATAGGAAAGCAAAACCTGAATTCCAGCGCATTTGCGACAACAAGCATGAATGGCGGCCATTCATGACCACCTTCTCCTTCTCCCGCTGGTGGGGCATCATCGTCAAGGAGTTCATCCAGCTCAAACGCGACCGGCTCACGTTCGGCATGATCATCGGCATTCCGGTGATGCAGTTGATGCTGTTCGGCTTCGCGATCAACGCTGATCCCAAGCACCTGCCGGCGGCCGTGCTGTCGGCCGACAACAGCCCGTATGCACGCAGCTTCATCCGTGCGATGGAGAACAGCGGCTACTTCCACGTGGTGCGCCAGCTCCAGAACGAAGCCGAGGCCGAAGAAATGCTGGCGCACGGCGACGTGCAGTTCGTCGCCACCATCCCGGAGGATTTCTCGCGCAGGCTGGCGCGCGGCGAGCGCCCGCAACTGCTCATCGAGGCTGATGCAACCGACCCGTCGGCCACGAACAACGCCATCGGCGCCCTGCAGCAGCTCGCTGCCACGGCGCTGGCGCGCGACCTGGGCGGCACGCTGGCCGATCCGACGGCGGCCATCGGCGCTAATGCCACGCCGATCGACCTTCGCGTTCACCGCCGCTACAACCCCGAAGGGGTCACCGCCTACAACATCGTGCCGGGACTGCTCGGCACCATCCTCACCATGACCATGGTGCTGATGACCGGCCTCGCCATGACCCGTGAACGGGAGCGCGGCACCTTCGAGAACCTGCTCTCCACGCCGGCCCTGCCCTTCGAGGTCATGACTGGCAAGATCGTGCCCTACATCATGATCGGGCTGATCCAGGTGACGCTGATCTTCCTCGCGGCGCGCTTCGTGTTCAGCGTACCGATGAAGGGCAACCTTTTCCTGCTCTACTCGGTGGTGCTGCTGTTCATTGCCGCAAACCTGACGCTGGGCATCACGTTCTCGTCGATTGCGAAGAACCAGTTGCAGGCCATGCAGATGACCTTCTTCTTTTTCCTGCCCTCCATCCTGCTCTCGGGCTTCATGTTCCCGTTCCGCGGCATGCCCGACTGGGCGCAGTGGCTGGCAAGCGCCCTGCCGCTGACCCATTTCCTGGTGCTGGTGCGCGGCATCATGCTGAAGGGCAACGAGCTCGGGGAGCTGTGGCCGCAGATCTGGCCCATCGTCGCCTTCATGGTCGGAGTGATCCTGCTGGGGCTGCGTTTCTACAAGCGGACGCTGGATTGATTATTATCGATTCGATGTTTTTTATATTATTTCAAGCAACTCTTCATCAATAATGTAGTCATAGCGTTCCCATCGTTTGTGGCGCCCTGCCGGCATGATAAAATTTGCGCCACAATCAGAACAAACCGGATCTCAGCGATCCGCGCGGTGCGCCCCCAGTGCTCCGCCCGCGTCGCCAGGTATTCACCGCGAGGCACCGGTTGGCAGGTCAGGCAGCACACAGTGAGCGGTAGCGGCACCTGAATCGAATCCCCAAGCAGCACCCGAGGAGCGTCCAATGGAATCGTCCCGTCTGCCACTGGCCGGTGTGAAGGTCATTGAACTGTGTCTGGCCCGCGCGGGCCCGACCACTGTTCGCCATCTGTCCGACTGGGGCGCCGATGTCATCAAGGTCGAGCCGCTGGAGGCCTCCGCAGAGGACGTGACCGGCAAGCGTGATGGATTCGATTTCCAGAACCTGCACCGCAACAAGCGCACCATCCGCCTGAACCTGAAGACGCCGGAGGGCCATGCCGCGTTCATGAAACTGGTGCAACAGGCCGACGTGCTGGTGGAAAACATGCGCGCCACGGTGAAGTACCGCCTGAAGGTGGCCTGGGAGGATGTGAAGAAGGTCAACCCGCGCCTCGTCTACGGCAGTCTTTCGGGCTTCGGCCAGACCGGCCCCTACAGCACCCGCGGCGGCGTGGACCAGATTGCGCAGGGCATGTCCGGGCTGATGTCGGTGACCGGATTGCCGGGCCAGGGTCCGGTGCGCGTCGGCATCGCGGTGGGAGACATGACTGCCGGCAACCTGCTCGCCATGGCGATTTCCATGGCACTGTTCGATCGCGAGCGCTCCGGCGAAGGACGCTGGGTCACCACCAGCCTGCTGGAATCGCTGATCTTCATGCTCGACTTCCAGGCCACGCGCTGGCTGATCAAGCATGAAGTCGCCGGCCAGGCCGGCAACCACCACCCCACCGGCATCCCGACCGGCGTCTATCCGAGTGCCGACGGCCACTTCAACCTGGCTGGCAGTTCCACCCGCCTGTGGATGCGCAGTTGCGATGTGCTGGGCCACCCGGAATGGAAGGACAAGCCGGAGTGGTCCACCCAGGTCGGCCGCAACAAGGACCGCAGGCTCATCAACGAGACCATCACCGCGATCACGAAGACCCGGCCGACGGCCTACTGGATCAAGTCCTTCGAGGAGGCCGGCATTCCCTGCGGGCCGATCTACACCATCGACCAGGTGTTCAGCGACCCGCAGGTGAAGCACCTGGGCAT
>CAIYPG010000147.1 GCA_903928055.1 uncultured beta proteobacterium
AAACTCCCATGGCGGCGCCGTCGTGGCGCCGCCATGTCCTTGTTACAGCACGCCGCGCTTGACCAGCGCCTGATATTCGTCGGCCGACACGCCCAGCCAGTTGACGAAGACCTCGCGACCGTCGGCTCCGACCTTGCTGCTGGGACGGAGCGGCATGCGCGAGACGCCTTCGTAGTGCATGGGGCTGTGCTGCACGGTGATGTCACCGTACTCCGGATGGTGGATGTCCTGCAGCGTGCCGCGGGCATGCATGTGCGGATCGCTGATGACTTCCTGCATGTCGCGCACCGGCGCATGCGGCACGCGATGCTGCTGCAGCAGGGCGACGATGTTCTCGCGCTTGTGCTGCAGCGTCCAGCCGCCGACGATGGCGTCGATGGCATCGATGTTCTGGACACGCAGCTTGAGGTTCGCGAAACGCGGATCGGTCTTGAGTTGCGGCGCTTCCATGGCTTCGATCAGGCCGGCCCAGTGACGATCCGAGGGGCAGATGATGGCAATCCAGCCGTCGCTGGTCTGATAGACGTTGTAGGGCGCTTCGGCCATGCCGCCATGGCGGTTGCCGGTGCGCTGCGGGCTTTTCTTTCCAAGGCCGAGGTACATGCCCAGGTTGGAGGCCAGCGAGGCATACACCGCCTCCTGCATGGACACTTCTACCATTCGCCCGACGCCGGTTTTCTCGCGATCATACAGTGCGGTCATGATGCCGCCATAGAGATGGATGCCGGCAAAGAAGTCGGCCAGCGCCGGTCCGCACTTCGTGGGCGGTCCGTCCGGATATCCCGTCACGCTCATCGCGCCCGACATCGCCTGCACAGTCAGGTCCATGGCCGGAAAATCGCGGTAAGGGCCGGAGCGTCCGTAGCCTGAACTCGATGCGTAGATGATGCGCGGATTGACCTTGCGCAGATCCCCGGGCCCCAGTCCCAGGCGATCGGTTGCGCCAGGGGCAAAGTTTTCCACGAATACATCGGCCTTCTTCACCATGTCCAGCAGCAATTCCTTGCCGCGCGGGTCCTTGAGATTCATGGTCACGGCCTGTTTGTTGCCGTTCAGCATGGCGAAGGGCAGGGCGGCCCCGCCACCCAGCGCGGCGCGATGGCGCAGGTGCTCACCGCCGTGCGGCTCGACTTTGATCACGTTGGCGCCGGCCAGCGCCATGAGAAACGTGGCGTAGGGGCCGTTGTAGATATGAGACAGGTCGATGACGGTGACCCCGGAAAGGGGGTAATGGGTTGTGGACTGCTCAGCCTGCGGGGTGTTGCTCGATGACATGCATGACTCCGGATTCAATATTGCAAAAGGGGAAGCGCCATCATCACGGCCTTAGCAATGTCGCGCCACTTCCTTCAGGATACGGCCTTGCCGCGTGCAATGACCCGCACCGCAGCCTTGTAATGTGGAATGTCGATCATCTTGCCGTCAATGGACACGACGCCAGCGCCTGGACTGGCCTCGAAAGCGGCCAGCACGCGCTGTGCCCAGGCCAATGCTTCAGCGGACGGCGTGAAGGCGCGATTGATCGGCCCAATCTGGTCCGGATGAATGGCCGCTTTTGCCGAATAACCCATCTGCAAGCCGGCCAGGGCCTCTTCTTCGAGCCCCTTCATGTCGCGAAAATCGGTGTACACGGCGTCAATTGCAATCGTCGAAGCGGCCGTTGCGCCCAACACGCACAGCGAACGCGCCAGTTCAAAGGCCGGCGTGTACCGGCCATCGCCACCGCGATTGCCAAGAGCACCAAGATCAGCAGCAAGGTCTTCACCGCCCCAGATCATGCCGCAGAGGCGCGGAGTCGTCTGCGTGGAATAGCTTCCCAGTCCGAACATGGCTGCGCCGGTTTCGGTGACGATGGGTAAAATCGAAATACCCCCTTGCGGCAAGCCCTCACGCGCCTCGAGTGCAGTCAGGTAGTTGGACACCAGACGCACATCTTCTCCGCCGCGGCATTTGGGCAGCATGATGCCGGCGGGACGCGCCACGACCACGGCCGCAAGGTCAGCCAGCGACTCGGCTGTATCCAGTGCGTTCATGCGCACGAACAGCTTTTTGGCGGTCTTCGCGGAGGACAGCACCTCCACACACATGCCACGCGCCGTCGGTTTGTTCGACAGCCCGACCGAATCCTCCAGATCGAGAATCAGCGCATCAGCCGCAGAAGCAAGGCCCTTGGCGATCTTGCGCTCGCTGTCGCCCGGTACGAATAGTAATGAACGCATGATGATTCCTTATGCCTGGGAAAGCGCCAAACGAATTTCAAATGTGGCACATATCGTCACAGACTTTCCTCTGAGGTGGGGATGTGCAAGGGGGCATGCCCCCCCTGCTGATGATGAATCCGCTCAGAACGTATTCAGGCCGAGGAACCCGTCAACGCCGAAATTGGCCAGGATCATCTTGCCCACCAGTTCCTTGAGTGTCTCGCTGGTACCGCCGCCCAGTGAACCGTAGCGCGCGCCGCGGTAGAAGCGCGACACCGGATACTCGTCGGTGAAGCCGTAACCGCCATGGATCTGGATGGCCTCGCTCGTGACGCGCAACGACATTTCGTTGCAGAACACCTTGGCGCAGGCGGCCTGGTAGGGATCGGGGAAGGGATTGGCCGTGGCACAGGCGCGATACAGGATCGAACGCGCCGCCTCGATTTCGCGGTACATATCCGCCAGCTTGAAACGTATTCCTTGGAATTCTCCGATGGACTGGCCAAAGGCGGTGCGATCACGTGCGTATTTCACCGATTCCTCGAAGGCGCCTTCCGCGAGCCCCAGTGAAATGGCGGGGTTCAGGCAGCGTTGCGTGTTGAAAGCTTTCAGCAGGCGGCGGAAACCGTCATCGCGCACGATCAGGTTTTCCAGCGGCAGTTCGCAGTTCTCGAAGCGGATCTCGGCAAGGTTCTCGCCGCCCATGGTGTGGTAGCGCGCCGTTGTCGTGAAGCCGGGTGTGCCTTTTTCGATCATCACGCAGCCGATGCCGCTGCGTCCCGGTGCCTTGTTGATCCGGCTGAACACCACGAAGGCCTGCGCCTCATCGACACGGCTGATCAGCGTCTTGACGCCGTTGAGCACCAGCTTGTCGCCAACGATGTCGGCATTGGTTCGGTAATTCGACACGTCGGTCCCGGCATGCGGCTCCGTCATGCACACTGCAAGAATGGCCTCGCCCTTGCACACGGCGGGCAACAGGCGGCGCTTGATGCTTTCAGGGGCAAAGGCATCAATGATCTTGGTCTGCACGCCAACCTCGCCCATCACGGCCATGGCGGTGACGTAGCAACCCTTGGCAATTTCCTCCAGTACAAGGGCCGTATCGAACACGTTCATGCCCAGTCCACCGTACTCCTCCGGAACCGCCATGCCCAGCACGCCGATGTTCGCAAGTTCGCGGATGTTTTCCCAGGGGAAAGTGCCGTCCATGTACTTCAGCGCGCGCGGCTTGAAGTTATTCTGCGTGAGTTCACGCACGGTGCCCACAATGCGGCGTTGGTCTTCGGTCAGTTTGAATTCCATGTCGTTCTTCCCTTGGTCAGTGTTCTCTGATTTTCTGTCGGTCAGTGCAGATTCTTGCAGCCATCAATTCAGTCCGTCATTATCTCATCCTCACGCTGCCGAGCGTCCCGGCCTCGCCACCACGCTGGTCGGATCGGCCAGCCGGCGCCGGTCACGCGTCCGCACCAGGTTCTCCAGGTCGCTGACGTGGGTTTCCATGGCCAGCGCTGCTGCTTCGCCGTCGCGCTGGCGACAGGCCCTCAGGATGCGCTCATGGGCGGCGATGACATGAGACTGATTGCCCGTGGAGTAACGCACGCCATGGTGCTCGCCGCTGGCCAGCACGCTGATCGTCGACCAGAACACTTCCAGTACCGTGTTCCCGCTCGCCCTGGCAATGATGCCGTGGAAAGCGCGATTCTCTTCAAGGAAAGCGTCCTGGTCGCGCGCGCCGTGCAGGTCCCTCATGCGCGCAATCGAGGCCTCGAGTTCGGCAAAGTCCACCTCAGTTCCATTGACCGCAGCTTCCGCAGCGAGCGCCGGCTCAATCACTTCGCGTGCCCGCAGCACGGCAAGAAAGGGCACTTCACGCATGTGCAGATACACCGACAATCCGTGGGCCAGCATGTCGATGCTCGGCTTTTTCACAATGATGCCGCCACCCGGTCCGGGACGCAGCCCGAGCACGCCCTGTGATTCGAGGATCTTCAGGCTCTCGCGCAAGGTCGGACGACTGACATTGAACTGCGCCAGCAACTCCGCCTCCGTACCAAAGCTGCTGCCCGGCTCAAGGCGCGCAGCAATGATGCGCTCCAGCAGCAGTTGCGCAACCTGCTCACCCTTGTTGCGATGCGGGGCTGGCTTTGGAACGGCCACGGTCATTTCGCGATCATTTTCCAAATACCGGTGGGCGCTTGGCGGCAAAGGCCGCGAGCCCTTCGGCGTAATCCGCAGAGGCGAGCACTTGCCGCACGGTGGTGCGCTCCAGCTTGAGGCCTTCTTCCAAAGTCACTTCGAGCCCGTCATAGACCAGGTGTTTCATATGGATCGCGCCCGAGGGCGAGCGCGTGGCCAGCAGCGTGGCCATCTGAAGGGCGGTCTCATCGAGCCGTTCCGAAGGCACGGCCACGTTCAGCAAGCCGATCTGCTCGGCACGCCGGCCATTGATGGGCTCGCCCTGGAACATCATTTCCAGCGCGCGGCTGGCCCCAACCACGCGCGGCAGGCGCTGTGTGCCCCCGGCCCCGGGAATGGCGCCGATGCGCGCCTCGGTAAGCCCGATGGAGATGTCCTCTGCGCCGATGCGGAGGTCGCAGGCCAGTGCCATCTCGCAACCGCCGCCCAGAGCGAGGCCGTTGATGACCGCAATGGTCGGCATGGGCGCTGCGTCCAATGCGTCGATGGCATCGTTGATGGCACGGTTGTGTGCGATCCGCGCGGCCTCGTTCATGTCACGGCGTTCCTTGAGGTCGGCGCCAGCGCAGAATGCCCGGCCCGTGCCGCGGATCAGCAGCACGCGTGCCGGCAGCGCGATCGCCTGCGCGATGGCCTGTTGCAGTGCCCCGATCATGTCGACGCCCATGGCATTCAGGCGCTCCGGACGATTGAGGCGAATCTGCACGATGCCCGGCCCTGGTGTTTCGACGAGGATGGCCGGCTGATTGGGGGAGGGGGCGGATGTATCGGGGTTCATTTTGAAGCGACCATGGTGGGTTGTCCCGGCGAACCGGATTTGCGACCCGCGAGAAGGGCTTCGCGGAAATCCGGATGTGCAATGCGTGCGAGGCGACGCGCACGCTCCTCAAACGAGCAGCCGCGCAGTTCGGCAGCGCCGTATTCAGTGACGATCACGTCCACGTCGGCGCGGATCGTGGTGACGGGCACGCCTTGCAGCGAAGAAACAATGCGCGAATGTCTTCCATCCGGCGTGGTGGAAGGCAGGGCGATGATGGATCGTCCACCGGGGGATGCACTGGAGCCGCGAACAAAATCGGCCTGTCCGCCAATGGCCCCAAGGTAGCGACCGGCTGCGACTTCCGAGTTCACCTGTCCCGACAGATCGATTTCGATCGCCGAATTGATTCCGTACAGCATGCGCACACCGGCCATGATGACCTGGTTGTGCGTGTAGTCGGCGGAGCGCAGTTCGAACAGGTCATTGCCGCTGGCAAAATCCATGAGCCGCCGGCTGCCGAACAATCCGCCGGTGACAACCCGCCCAGGATCAGCACCCTTGTGGGCATTGGTGATGACACCGCACTCCACAAGGTCGGCAATCGCATCCGGAATGACTCCACTGTGAACACCCAGATCGCGATGCTGATTGAGCGCGCGGCATACCGCCACCGGCAGGCCGCCGATGCCCAGTTGCAGCGTGGCCCGGTCGGGAATGAGACTGGCCACATGCGCCGCCACGCGCACTTCCACCTCCGATGGATCCGGATCGGGCATTAGCACTTCGCCGGCATCGCACTCGGTCAAGAAATGAATGGCTTCGCGCGGAACCAGCGCATCCTGCGACGTCACCGGCATGCGCTCATCAATCTCGGCGACCACGCAGCGCGCGGCCGCCAGCATGGCAGGCACGAAATCGGCCATCACACCGACGCTGAAATATCCGGGACGGGGATGCGGGCGCACACGGAGCAGGAGAACGTCCACAGGCAGGTTGCGCGATCGGATCAGGCCCGGAACCGCCGACACATGCGCCGGCACGATGTCCAGAACACCCGCGGCTGCCAGACGGCGATTGGTGCCTGCGCCATTCAATCCCTTGAAGCGAAAGTGGTCGGCATGTTCGGGCAGAAGAGTGTCGCTGACCTGCATGCCGATAAAGAGCTCCGCACGCGGCAACGCATGACGCTGGGCGACCAGGCGCTGAGTCAGCCCGAGTGGTTCGCCCGTACCCTGCGGCCACGTAATGACATCGCGCTCCGACAGGATGGACGCAAAATCAAACGAGGAGCTTTGCAGGGCCGTACTCATGCGCCGGCACTCCGCAAGACGCGCCGCGGAAGAGGGGGGCTGGAGGGCCGAGGGGATGAGGCTGACGAGCCCGGTTGTGGCGAAAACATGCGGCATGCTAGCAATGGCCGGGGCATCCGGTCAAATCATCTAGATGATTTGACAAAGCCACCGGCCGTCGCCTAAGCTGCCCGCAGCGGAATGTCAGCGAGCAGGCAGCCTGCCGGTTTTTCAGAGCCAGGCACCGGATACGCCACCGCCCCATCAAAATATGTGTGAGGAGAACGATCATGAAATCCGTGCTGCGCATGTCCCGCACTACCCGCATGTGTCTTATGGCTCTTGCTGCGCTCGCCCTTGGTGCGCAGGCGACGGGTGTTGCCGCCCAGAGTTTTCCCGTCAAGCCCATTCGCATGATCATTCCGTTTCCACCAGGCGGCAGCAACGACATCCTGGGACGGCTGCTGGCGCAGAAAATGAGCGAGCGCATGGGCCAGCAGGTAATTCCCGACAATCGCGCCGGTGCCGACGGCATCATCGGCTCGGAGACGGCCGCGCGCTCCGCACCGGACGGTTACACGCTCCTCATCATCTCCACCAGCTATACGCAAAATCCGGCCATCCATACCATCCCTTTCGATCCCATCAAGGACCTGACCGCCATTGCTTCGATCGGCGCCGGCGCGATCGCTTTCTATGTCGCGCCTAACTCGCCCATCAAGGACATCAAGGATCTCGTCGCGCTGGCCAAATCCAAACCGGAAGCCATTCGGTACGCCACTTCCGGCGCCGGCGGTGTCAATCACTTTGCTGGCGAGTTGTTCAACATCATGGCTGGCGTGAAGATGGGACATGTGCCCTACAAGGGAGGCGGCCCGTCCATGGTGGACGTGATGACCGGTCAGGTGGAAGTGGGATTGGGTACCGTGATCCAGGCGCTTCCGCTGATCCGCGGCGGCAAGCTCAGGGTCGTGGCGGTGACCACCACCAAACGTTCTTCGGCCCTGCCTGATGCCCCGACCATTGCCGAAAGCGGCGTGCCCGGCTACGACGCCAGCGTGTATTGGGGTGTACTCGGACCGGCTGCCATACCGAGACCCATCGTCAACCAGATCAACAAGACGATCGGCACCATTCTCCAGGACCCGGAAATGGTCAAGCGACTGCAGGCGGAAGCGGCCGAACCCGCTGTGTCCTCTCCGGAGGATTTCGGCAAGGTGATTGCCTCCGACATTGAAAAATGGAAGCGCATCGCCAAAGAGACCAACATCAAAGTCGAATAAGCGGGCGCATCGAAGAAAAAGGGGACGCCGTGGGTTCCAGTCAGGCAGGAATTGTTTCCGGTGAACCGGTGCTGGACGCGTTCATTGCGCATTCGCAGCAATTTCGCTGGGATGCGCTTGGCTCGCAGACACGCGCAATGGTCAGGCGCGAATTGCTGGATTACATCGGCTCAGCCATCGCCGGTCGCACCGCGGCCGGCATGCCGCCCTGGCTCAAGGTACTCGCCGACATGGGCGGCCGCCCGGATGCCCGCATTCTTGGCGGACCGATGGTGCCCGCGCCCACGGCGGCACTCTGCAACGGTTTCTTTGGCCATGTGCTGGAGTTTGACGACACGCATGACGAAGCCGTGCTGCACGCCGGCTCCGCGGCCATCCCGGCGGCTTTTGCCGCCGCCGGACTGCGCGGACAGGTTTCAGGGCGCGAATTCTGCGAAGCAATTCTGCTGGGCATCGAACTGACCTGCCGGCTGGGAGTCGGCACGCGCCTGAATCTGGTCGAGGGTGGCTGGATCTATACCGCACTCCTTGGGCACTTCGGTGCAACGCTGGCTGCAGCGCGCCTGATTGACCCACATCCGGAAATTCTGCGCAATGCGCTGGGCATTGTGTATTGCCTGACCGGCGGCAATCATGAATCGACGCGTGAAGGCAAGGTCACCAAGCATGTCCAGCCTGGCTTCGCCGCGGCCAATGCCGTGACCGCCGCACTCATGGCCAGCCGCGGCCTGGGTGGCGTGAACCAGCCCATCAGTGGCGAAGACGGGCTGAATCGCGTCTACCTCCATGGAAAGTTCGACGCAACGCGCGCCCTGGAAGGGCTTGGCAGCCGCTACGAATTTGACCGCCTGTCCTTCAAGCCATACCCGACCTGCCGTCTCACTCATCCTGCGATCAGCGCAGCGCTGGAGATGCACGCGCTTCTTGGTGCCGATGTCGCGAAGGTCGAGCGCGTGGAACTGGTGATCGGCCCGCAGGCACATGATGTGGTCGGACGCGACAATCCGGAGCGACGTGTACCGCGCATTCCGGTCAATGCCCAGTTCAGCATCTACTGGTGCGTGGCCTCGGCACTGGCTTATGGCGAAGTGACGCCGCGCCAGCTTGCCGAACAGATTCCGCCAACACCGGAACTGGCCGCCGGCATCGCCCGGATCTCCTGTAGCGCCAATCCCGCTGCGGCATCGCGCGACGTCGGAGGCTGCACACTGCGTGTCCATGGTGCTTTTGGCACGAAGGAAGTCACCCACACCAACGCCAAGGGCCACCCTGACCATCCCTTGAGTGATGCGGAACTGCTGGCCAAATTCCACGCCAATCTGGCGTATGCCAGCGTACCGGCGTCGGATGCGGAACAACTCGCGGAGGCCATCTTCGCCATCGATGCGATGGAGGATGTGCGCCCGCTGGCCGATGCGATTGCCAGCGCTGCAGCACATTGAGGCCGGCCCCAATAGCATAATTGGCAGCACCCTAAACAGATCCGGAGGAAATCAGCAGTGACAATGCCTTTCAGCGGTATTCGCGTTCTTGACCTCAGCCGCATCTTTGCCGGCCCTTATTGCACCCAGACCCTGGCCGACATGGGCGCCGAAGTGATCAAGGTCGAGCGCCCTGAGGCGGGCGACGAAATGCGCAACTACGGCCCGCCGTTCCTGAAAAACCGCGAAGGCAAGAACTCGCGGGAATCGAGCTACTACGTTGCCGCCAACCGCAACAAGAAGGCGATCACCGTGGACCTCGCCAAGCCCGAGGGCCAGGAGATCATCCGGCAACTGGCGGCGGTATCGGATGTGTTGGTGGAGAACTACAAAGTTGGTGACCTCAAGCGCCATGGCCTGGACTACGAGAGCATCAAGGCGGTGAATCCGCGCATCATCTACGCATCCATCACCGGATTCGGCCAGACCGGCCCTTACAAGGAGCGTCCCGGCCTCGATGGCTGCTTCCAGGCCATGAGCGGATTGATGAGCCTCACGGGCCAGGCCGACGGTCCGCCGCAACGCACCGGAATCATCGTGTCGGACACGATCACCAGCCTGTTCACTACTGTGGCAATCATCAGTGCGCTTTACCACCGCAACATGAACGGCGGTCCCGGACAGTACATCGACATGGCCCTGCTGGACTCGCAACTGGCCGGGCTGTCGCACCGCGCCACCGCCTACTTCCTTAGCGGTGAGGTGCCGCTGCGGCAGGGGAACAGCACGCCTTCGTCCTTTCCCTCGGATATTTTTCCCTGTGCCGACGGATCCATGTTCATCTCCGCAAGCGCGGATGACCAGTTCCAGAGATTGCTGAAGATCATCGGCCGCGCCGACCTGCTCGACGATCCGCGCTGCGCCTCCCGATCCACCCGATTGCAGAACAGGACAGCCCTCCACAAGGTCATCGTCGACGCACTGGCGCCTCGCACCATGCTGGAATGGGCGGATGAGTTCGCCAGTGGCAACATCATTTCCGCCGCAGTCAACACCATGGACAAGGCGTTCAACGACCCGCACGTCAAGACGCACGATGTGGTGTTGCAGGTACCGCATCCGGATTCAGCCACGGGAACGGTGCCGATCCTGCGCAGTCCCATGAAGTTTTCCGAGACGCCGATCACGAAGTACACCGCGCCGCCGCTGATCGGCCAGCATACCGATGAAGTGCTCAAGGGCGTTCTCGGGATGGATGATGCGGCGCTGGCCCGATTGAAGCAGGCAAAAGTCGTCTGAACCGGCGGCATGCTGCAGGCACTGAAGAACAAGTGGAGATCACAAGCCGCAGCCGGCATTGATTGACACAGAATTACAACGCCATCCAACAAGGAGAGATCATGAAGCATTCATTGCGTACCACCGTGCGTGCCATCGCACTGGCACTGTTGGCCGCCGGTTCGTTCGGCGCACAGGCTCAGTCCTATCCGACCAAGCCGGTGAAAATCATCCTGCCTTTCGGCCCGGGCAGCGCAACCGATGTGATGACGCGCGTCCTGGCCGATGAGTTCCGGGTGATCTACAACCAGCCCTTCATCATTGACTACAAGGATGGCGCATCCGGGCGGATCGGCTCTGAGGCTGCAGCGAAATCCGCCCCCGATGGCTATACGCTGTTCGTCGGCACAAATTCGACGCACTCGGCCAATCTCTTTCTCTTCAAGACACTCAACTACGATCCGGTCAAGGATTTCTCGCCGATCTCCCATCTGGTTGCGTATTCCTCGGTGCTGGTGAGCAGTTCTTCTGCGCCGTTTTCCAATGTCCGGGAACTCGTGGCCTACGCGAAGGCCAATCCCGGCAAGGTATCCTATGGTTACGGCAATACGATTGCACAACTTGGCGCGGCAACGCTGTTCCGTACCGCCGGTGTGGATGTTCTCCCTGTCGCTTACAAGAGCAATCCTGCTGCGGCGACTGATGTGATGGGCGGCAACGTCACCTTGACAATCATTGATCTGGCCTCCGGCATCGGCCTGATCAAGTCCGGCAAGCTGAAGCCCATTGCCGGCGTAAGGGAAAAGCGTTCGGTGCTGTTGCCTGACCTGCCCACCGTGTCGGAGACCCCGGGATTTGAAGGCTTCGGCATCAATTCGTGGGTAGGCCTCTTCGGCCCTGCCGGCGTGCCCAAGCCCATCGTCGACAGCCTGAGCGCCGCCACGCGCAAGGTCCTGACCAAGCCGGAAATCAAGGCGCGCTTCGAGGCGGCTTCGGCCGAACTTGAGCCCAGCACCCCGGAGGAGTTCCGTGCCTTCATCGCGAAGCAGATCGACAACTGGGGCAAGCGCGTGAAGGAGGCGGGCATACAGCCTGAGTAGGGTTTTTCGCCCTTCTCCCGTCGGGAGAAGGGCCAGGGATGAGGGAAAGAATCGCTCCGCTATCGTCTGCTACCATCCTGCGTGAATATACCGACCAAGGAATCACGCATGCCTGTCACCATTTACGGCATCAAGAACTGCGACACCATGAAAAAGGCCAGGATGTGGCTGGATGACCATGGCGTGGCCTACGAATTCCATGACTACAAGGTGGCGGGCATCGACAGCGAGCACCTCCAGCGCTGGTGCAAGGAAGTGGGCTGGGAAGTTTTGCTGAACCGCGCCGGCACCACGTTCCGCAAGCTGCCGGACGCCGACAAGCAGTCAATTGATGCGCGCAAGGCCATCTCGCTGATGCTGGCGCAGCCATCAATGATCAAGCGCCCCGTGCTGGATTTGGGTGGCGGACGCCTGCTGGTCGGGTTCAAGCCCGATATCTACGACGGTGCTCTGGGAAAATCACGCTGACATCCCATGAGTGACGAACAATTCATGCGCGAAGCCCTCGAACTCGCAGAGGCGGCGCGCAGCGCCGGCGAAGTCCCGGTGGGCGCCGTCGTTGTCTGCGATGGCCGCATCGTCGGCCGCGGTTTCAATGCGCCCATTACCGAGCACGATCCCACTGCGCATGCGGAGATCCGCGCCCTGCGGGACGCGGCCGCCAATCTTGGCAATTACCGCCTTACCGACTGCAGCTTGTATGTCACATTGGAACCCTGCCTGATGTGCTCCGGAGCAATCATGCACGCACGCGTCGCAAAGGTGGTGTTCGGTGCATCCGATCCCAAGACCGGCGCATGCGGCAGCATCATTGATGCCTTCG
The DNA here is from genome assembly GCA_903928055.1 of uncultured beta proteobacterium. Classification (GTDB taxonomy): domain Bacteria; phylum Pseudomonadota; class Gammaproteobacteria; order Burkholderiales; family SG8-39; genus CAIYPG01. The sequence continues at coordinate 12,355 of CAIYPG010000147.1, forward strand.
CCGAACAACGCCTCAATCATCACGCCGTGGTTCAGGGCGGAGTGCTGGCCGACGAGTGCGGCAGCTTGCTGACCACGTTTTTTCGTGAACGGCGGCAGACGGGGAGGGCATCGCATGTCCCGGATTGAAATTTCGATCCAGAAGCAGGAGCTGCGCCTGTTATCCGATGAGGGCAGGGAAATACGACGCTATCCGGTATCGACGGCAAGGAATGGCCTGGGCGAATTGAGCGGCAGCAATTGCACGCCGCGTGGCAGGCACATCGTGCGCGCCAAAATCGGGGCGGAGCAACCAGTCAACACCGTGTTTGTCGGACGCCGCCCGACCGGAGAAATCTGGACCCCGGATCTGGCAGCACGTCATCCGGGCCGGGACTGGATGCTGACTCGGCTGTTGTGGCTGTCAGGTTGTGAACCCGGGTTCAACCGGCTGGGCCAGGTCGATACCATGCGGCGCTACATCTACATCCATGGGGCGCCAGATAGCGCGAAAATGGGGGAACCGGGATCGATCGGCTGCATACGCATGCGTAACGAGGACGTCATTGACCTGTTCGATCGGGTCGAGCCTTATACGCCGGTAACGATCTCGGAAACGTGAGAGGGATGTTGCCGCGGAACTAAAGGGCGTAGATTTCCCGAAATTACGATAATAATTATTTCAAGAATGTGCTTGTATTCGTTACTTATGAATGAATATGATCATATTCAATGATAATCCTCCCGACCTGAAGCAAAAGAGCGAATTGAGGCCATATTCCGTCTCTGATCAGCGGAGGCGGCGTTTGACCGGCCTACGTCCAGCCCTTACAATACGCGCCACTTCACAGTTCCTTCCGGGACTGCGCAGTTTCAGGCCTGAATTCGTCAGGCCTCCAATTCCCCGATAGCTCAGTTGGTAGAGCAACGGACTGTTAATCCGTGTGTCCCTGGTTCGAGCCCAGGTCGGGGAGCCAAAGAATCAACCAGTTGTAGACGTCACCATTTTTTACCCATGATGCTGTGGGACAGTCGCGGGACAATTCGCCGTTTTACTTGGCTTGTTTTCGAGGTCAAGGTGGCATAGTTGTTGCTTTTTGTCGCGATTTGTGGTACCCTCAGCGGTGGTGATGCACTGATTCAAAGAAGAGCATCCCCTGCAGAGTTGGCAGCCGCCCAGACTAAGTTCCAGCGGCCACCTTGCACAAAGTACCGTGCAGAATTCGGACCCACGCCAAATGCTGTAATCGGCGTCGCATCCCGAACTTCACTGTGAAGCAGATCAAGCAGTCAGGTCAGTCCTGACTAAATGGCGCAAATGCGCCTTGATTTGTTTCAAGTGGAGTCCGGCTCATGCCAACCATCGAAATCCGAAGGTCCGATAACGGCGATATCTCCTATCGCTGCAAAGTCCGTGTCAAAGGGTTCAAAGCCCTCACCAAAACGTTCACCCGAAAAAATGAAGCCGAACTGTGGGGCTATTCCACCGAGGCTGAAATCCGGGATGGTCGTTACTCGCTGTTGATTCACGGAGCAAACTGGGCCAG
>CAIYPG010000148.1 GCA_903928055.1 uncultured beta proteobacterium
AGGAGAGCGGCTTGTCTCCCTTCTCCTCGACGGAGAGCGGCTTGTCTCCCTTCTCCTCGACGGAGAGCGGCTTGTCTCCCTTCTCCTCGAAGGAGAGCGGCTTGTCTCCCTTCTCCTCGACGGAGAGCGGCTTGTCTCCCTTCTCCTCGACGGAGAGCGGCTTGTCTCCCTTCTCCCCGGGGGAGAAGGGCCGGGGATGAGGGAAAGACTCGAACCGAACCCTCGAAATTTTCTTGCAATTACTGGCAACGCCAACGACAACAAAGCCCCTACACCGCGCCCGGGAATAATCTCAATTTGGTGTTCAGATCATTTATTCATAGGCATATGAATAATAATTATTATCACCACCCGGAAGGGCCCAATACAATCCGGCCCTCCACGCATGCACTGGCCTGACCCGTAAGGCACGGCATCGCCCGCATCATCGTCGCTTGCTGCTCCGGGGCATGCGCAACGTGGAAGGACCAGCGGCAATAGCGTAAAATTCATCCTTTTTCACACGCACTTTTCACGGCGGCAGAATGCCTCCCGCGCCGTCAAGATTTTAGGAACCCGCATGACCTACGTCGTCACCGAAAACTGCATCAAGTGCAAACACACCGACTGCGTCGATGTCTGTCCCGTCGACTGCTTCCGCGAAGGTCCGAATTTCCTCGTCATCGAACCCGATGAGTGCATCGATTGCGCAGTGTGCGTCCCGGAATGCCCGGTCAATGCCATCTATGCCGAAGAAGACGTGCCGGAAAACCAGCGCGCCTTCATTGCGCTGAATGTTGAACTCGCGCGCATCTGGCCCGCCATCACCGAGAAGAAAGACGCTCCGCCGGACGCGGAGGAATGGAAGGATGTACCGGGGAAGATAGAGCATCTTGAGCGTTAAACCCGCGGCACCGGCAGCCATGCTGAAGCTGGGCTTCGGCCTGAAGTTTTCCGACCTCTACTCCCGCGACGGCCTGCTGCGGCTCGATGCCGCCTTTGTCGATTTCATCCGCGCGGCCGCGCCGGACACCACCGAACGCCTGGCCGTCGCGCGCAGCGCTGCTGACAGCCTCGACCCGAAGACCGAATCCGCGCTGCTGCTGGATCTCGCGCCGCACCTCGAGCGCTTCATCGCCCAGGTGTTCGGCATTGCCGACGATGTGCTGGCGCTGGACCTCCGCCATGACGATCTCGCGCCGCTGTATGAAATCAAGCGCAAGTTCGTGCAACGCCAGGCCGTCTCCAAGATCAAGCCGCCCGAAGCCGCCACGATTGACGGCCTTGCGCTGGAGGCCGAACTGAAGACACTGTTCGGCGGCCGTTTTGATGAACTGACCTTTGCCACGCACGTCACGACCTGGCTCACTGACGAGGCGGCCAATGCCGAGCGGATCACGCTGGCACTGCGCTACGCGGCGTGGGCGCTGCAGACGCCGCAGGGCCGAGAGCACACGCACGACGGCGTGCTGTTCAAGGCGCCGGCCAAGACCGATCCGGCGAACCTGATTCCGCACGTCGAGAAAAAAGTCGCCGATGGCGTAACGAGCTTCACCTTCGGCACCGGGCACCTGCGTCGCCGCGAAGGCTTCGCGCTCACCGACCATGGCACCGACCTCGTCGGTGCGCTCGATGAGGCGAACTACTGCATCTGGTGCCACAAGCAGGGCAAGGATTCCTGCTCCAAGGGCCTGCGCGAAAAACCCGCAGCGGACGCGCCGCAAAAGATCATCTTCAAGAAAAGCCCGTTCGGCGTGACGCTGGCCGGCTGTCCGCTGGAAGAAAAGATTTCCGAGTTCCATACCGCCAAGACGCAGGGCCTGGCGATTGCCGCGCTCGCCATCATCACCATCGACAATCCGATGGCTGCGGCGACCGGCCACCGCATCTGCAACGACTGCATGAAGGCCTGCATCTACCAGAAGCAGGAACCGGTGGACATCCCGCAGGCCGAGACCCGCACGCTGAAGGATGTGCTGGAACTGCCCTGGGGCTTCGAGATCTATTCGCTGCTGACGCGCTGGAACCCGCTGAACATCCGCCGTCCGGTGCCGCTCGCGCCCACCGGCAGGAAGGTGCTGGTGGTCGGCATGGGCCCCGCGGGCTTCACGCTCGCCCATCACCTGATGAACGACGGCCATGCCATTGCCGGCATCGACGGCCTGAAGATCGAGCCGCTGCCCGCTTCGCTGTCCGGCGTGAATCCGGATGGTTCGCGCACGGCCTTCGAGCCGGTGCATGACGTCACCGCGCTCTACGAAGGACTGGATGATCGCGTCATGGCCGGCTTCGGCGGCGTCGCCGAATACGGCATCACGGTGCGCTGGAACAAGAACTTCCTGAAAGTGATCCGCCTGCTGCTGGAACGCCGCGCCGAATTCGCGCTCTACGGCGGCGTGCGGTTCGGCGGCACGCTCGGTGTGGAAGATGCACAGGCCATGGGCTTTGACCACATTGCCCTGTGCATGGGCGCGGGCAAACCGACCACGCTGGACATTCCGAATGGGCTGGCGCGCGGCGTGCGCACGGCTTCGGACTTCCTGATGGCGCTGCAGCTCACCGGCGCCGCCAAGGCCGAGTCGATTGCGAACATGCAGTTGCGCCTGCCGGTGGTGGTCATCGGCGGCGGCCTGACCGCAATCGACACTGCCACCGAGTCGCTGGCCTATTACGTGGTGCAGGTGGAGAAATTCCTGGCGCGCTACGAAGCCCTCGCTGCGAAAAATGGCGAAGACACCGTGCGCACGGCCTGGAGCGATGAGGAGCGCGAAATCGGCGAGGAATTCCTCGCCCATGCGCGCGCCATCCGCGCCGAGCGCGAAGCGGCGAAACGCGAGAATCGTGCCGCACGCATCATCGAACTGCTGCAGGGCTGGGGCGGCGTCACCGTCGCCTACCGTCGCAAGCTCACCGACAGCCCCTCCTACACGCTCAACCACGAGGAAGTGGAAAAGGCGCTGGAGGAAGGCATCGTGTTCGCCGAAGGCCTCAATCCGCTGTCGATTGATGTGGATGACTACGGCGCAGTGCGCGCCATCAACTTCCGCAAGCCCGAGGGCCCGGTCGGCACCTCCGACGAAGCCGGCATGCATACCCTGCCCGCCCACAGCATCTTCATCGCGGCCGGCACGCAGCCAAACACCGTGCTGGCCCGCGAGGATGCCAAGCACTTCGCACTCGATGGCAAGTATTTCCGCGCCTGCGACGAGGAAGGCCAGCCGGTCAAGCCGGTGTATTCGCTGTCCAAGACCGAACAGGCCGATGTGCTGTTATCGAAACTTGACGATGGCCACTTCATCAGCTTCTTCGGCGACCTGCATCCGTCCTATTTCGGCAATGTGGTGAAGGCCATGGGCTCGGCGCGTCAGGGTTATCCGAAGGTGTCGAGCGTGCTCGCGAGGCACGCGCCGCTCAGCGCCAGCTCACCGACTGAGTTCTTCGCCGGCCTGTCGCATGACCTGCTCGCCACCGTGGAGCGCGTCGAGCGCCTCACGCCGAACATTGTCGAGGTCGTGGTGCATGCACCGCTGGCCGCGCGCAAGTTCCAGCCGGGACAGTTCTACCGGCTGCAGAATTACGAAGTGCTGGCACCGCTGGTGCTGGATGGCGATAACAGTGGTGAAAGCAAGGCGGCACAAAGCAAAACCCGCCTGCAGATGGAAGGCCTGGCGCTTACCGGTGCGTGGGTGGACCGCGAAAAGGGTCTAGTGTCGGTCATCGTTCTCGAGATGGGCGGCTCATCCAGCCTGTGCGCCATGCTCAAGCCCGGTGAACGGGTTGTGCTCATGGGCCCCACCGGCGCGCCGACGCACATCCAGCCCAATGAAACTGCGGTGATGGTTGGCGGCGGGCTCGGCAATGCCGTGCTGTTTTCCATCGGCCAGGCTTTCCGCGCCGCCGGCTCCAAGGTGCTCTACTTCGCCGGCTACAAGCGCATCATCGACCGCTACAAGGTGGCCGACATCGAAGCGGCGGCGGACGTCATCGTCTGGTGCTGCGACGAACAGCCCGGCTTCACGCCCAGCCGTCCGCAGGACCGCACCTTCGTCGGCAACATCGTGCAGGCCATGGAGGCCTACGCCTCAGGCCGCCTCGGCAAACCGGAACTGCGCATGGAAGACGCGGACCGCATCATCGCCATCGGCTCGGATCGCATGATGTCCGCCGTGTCCCGCGCCAGGCACGACGTGCTGGCCAGCTACCTGAAGGCGGGACACTTCGCGATCGGCTCCATCAACTCGCCGATGCAATGCATGATGAAGGAGATCTGCGCCCAATGCCTGCAGCCGCAGCGCGATCCGAAGACGGGCAAGATCACCTACGTGTTCTCCTGCTTCAACCAGGATCAGGCACTGGACGAAGTGGACTTCTCGGGACTGTCGGATCGGCTGAGACAGAACTCGCTGCAGGAGAAGCTGACGGCGCAGTGGATACGGCGGGTGCTGCCGGTTACTTAGACCGCGTTGCGCTTTAACC
>CAIYPG010000149.1 GCA_903928055.1 uncultured beta proteobacterium
CGCCGCAGTTTGCTCAGTGTTCCCACGTTGATCACTCCTGCACACCCCGTCGAAAAACCCAACAGGATAGGTGCATTGCGTGGCCCAGTTTTCAGCGTGAATTACCGCCTAAATGGCTCAGCTTTCAACGTGAATCAACATTCTCGATTTTTTCTGCTCCATGAGCGCTTACCTCTCGCTGAATGGAATTTCGCATAAGGCGACGCCGACCACTCGCAGACCAACGGAATAAAAGTCAGGATTGAAGCCGCTCATAGCGCTTGCCAGTAGTCCTTCCGTCCGGTGAAGTCAATTGTAAACCGGACCTCTAATGCCTTCTCTGGCACAAATTTGGCACAACCGGCCTAACGGCTGTTTTCGGCTAAAGTGGTTATTCGTGGACAGCGGCAGCGGCACTTCAAAGGCTAGCGATTTCGCTACTCGACACATCTCGTAGCAGTGCTGTGATTAGGAGAACAACTAATTCTCAAGGTCGTCTGACCATTCAGACGTTGAAGCGGAAGTGCATGACGTCACCGTCATGCACCACGTACTCCTTGCCTTCCAGGCGCAGCTTGCCGGCTTCTTTGGCGCCGTGCTCACCTTTGAAAGCGACGAAATCATCGTAGGCGGTCACCTCGGCGCGGATGAATCCGTGCTCGAAATCGGTGTGGATGACCCCGGCCGCCTGCGGCGCAGTGGCGCCGGCATGAATGGTCCAGGCGCGCACTTCCTTGACGCCGGCGGTGAAATAGGTCTCCAGGCCGAGCAGCGCATAGCCGGCGCGGATGACGCGATCGAGACCCGGTTCCTTCATGCCCATGTCTTCCAGGAACATCTGCTTGTCTTCATCAGACAGGTCGGCGATCTGCGCTTCCATGGCGGCGCTGATCGCCACCACCGGCGCCTTTTCCTGTTTCGCATAGGCCTCGACGCGGGCCAGCAGCGGATTGTCGGCAAAACCATGTTCGCTGACGTTGGCCACATACATGGTGGGCTTCATGGTCAGCAGGAACAGCGGTTTCACGACCTCAAGCTCTTCCTTGCTGAGATCGAGCGAACGCGCCGGCTTGCCCTGGTCCAGCACCGCCTGCACCTTTTCCAGCACGGCCACGAGGCGCACCGCCTCCTTGTCGCCGCCGGATTTCGCCAGCTTCACGTTCTTGGACAACTGCTTCTCGACCGTGGCAAGATCGGCCAGGGCAAGTTCGGTATTGATGGTCTCAATGTCAGACACGGGATCGACCTTGCCCGCGACGTGAACAACGTTCGGATCTTCGAAGCAGCGCACCACATGGGCGATGGCGTCGGTCTCGCGGATGTTCGCGAGAAACTTGTTGCCCAGGCCTTCGCCCTTGGAAGCACCGGCAACGATACCGGCGATGTCAACGAATTCAACGGCTGCCGGTATCACCTTCTGCGGTTTGACGATCGCGGAGAGCGCGGCCAGGCGCGGATCGGGCACCTCGACGATGCCGACGTTGGGCTCGATGGTGCAGAAGGGATAGTTCTCCGCCGCAATGCCTGCCTTGGTCAGCGCATTAAAGAAGGTGGACTTGCCGACATTGGGCAATCCGACGATGCCGCATTTGACACTCATGTGCTTCCCTTCTTGGTCTCTTTCGTTTCTTTCACCGCTGCAGCGGGCGGTGCAACTTTGGTGTGGAGCTTCAGCATCGCCGCTTCCATGTCGCCATTGAGCAGCAGTGAAAAGCAGTCGAGCGATTTATCCATTGCGGCATCGATCAATTCACGTTCCGCCGGTGCCGGCGAAGACAGCACGTAATCGCCCACCAGACTTCGGTCGCCGGGATGCCCGATACCGAGGCGCAGCCGCCAGAAATTCGGCGAGCCCAGCACCGCGGAAATATCCTTCAGCCCGTTGTGGCCGGCCACTCCTCCGCCCTGCTTCAGCTTGGCCACGCCCGGTGCGAAATCCAGCTCATCATGCACCACGAGGATTTCCTCAGGCGCAATCTTGAAAAAGCGCGCCAGGCCGCCCACCGATTTCCCGGAGAGGTTCATGTAGGTCTGCGGCTCGACCAGCCAGACTTCGCCGGCATGATGACCTGCGACCGCCAGCTTGCCCACCAGGCCATGGTACTTGGCGTCCTTGGCGAGCGTCACGCGGTGCTGGTCTGCAAGGCGCGAAACCAGCCAGAAACCGACATTGTGGCGGTCCCTCTCGTGCTGCCGGCCGGGATTGCCCAGGCCTGCAATCAGGCGTATCGGCGTGTGGGGCATACGTGACGCATGTGGCGCGGGTTATATGTGACGCAACTCAATTATTCTGTGCAGGAACAAAAAAGGCGCGGCAAGACTGCCGCGCCTCTTTTGCGCCAAGGCGGTATTACTTCTTGCCGCCCTTGTCGTCCTTCTTCTCGTCCTTCTTGTCGCCTGCAGCAGCGTCGCCGGCCTTCTGCTTGGCCGCCGGCACCTCGGCAGCGGCAGAAGCGGCATCCGCAGCTGCGGCGGCTGTGGCTTCTTCCTCGGCAATTGCGGCACGCGGAATCTGTGCCGTGGCAACCGCCGGGTTTTCACCGGCACGCAGGCCGATTTCAACGCCTTCCGGCAGTTTCAGGTCACGGATGTGGACCGAGTGACCGACTTCGATCGTCGACAGATCGACCTCGATGAACTCCGGGAGATGTGCAGGCAGGCAACGGACTTCCACGTCGTTCATGACGTGGCTGATCATTGCGCCACCCAGCTTCACCGCAGCCGAGACATCGGCATTCACGAAGTGCAGCGGCACCTTCATGTGGATCTTCTCGTCCGCCGATACGCGCTGGAAATCGATGTGCTGCACCTGAACCTTGAACGGATGCATGTTGACTGCGCGCAGCAGCACCTGCTCCTTGTTGCCATCCAGCGTCATATCCAGGATGGATGCATGGAATTTCTCGTTACGCAGCGCATGGAACAGCGCGTTGTGGTCGATCTCGATGGTAACCGGGTCCTTCTTGCCGCCATAAACAATGCCGGGAACTTTTCCGGCGTTGCGCAGGCGGCGGCTCGCACCCGTGCCCTGCAGTTTGCGCGATTGCGCAATGACTTCTAGTGCCATGATGGCCTCCAATAATGGCGCGTCCGCGACCAGACACGCCGGTTAAACCGGCTTGCAGCCGGTTGCAAAAAACAAAACCGCCTGTACTGCCTCCGGCCGCCCGCTATTCCATGAACAGCGAGCTGACCGAATCCTCATTGCTGATGCGCAGTATCGTTTCGGCCAACAATCCGGCCACCGACAGCACGCGTATCTTCTTGCAGGCCTGCGCTTCCTTGGACAGCGGGATGGTGTCAGTCACCACCAACTCATCCATGGCCGAATCCTGTATCCGCTGCACCGCCCCGCCTGACAGCACCGGATGGGTGCAGTAGGCGAGAACGCGCTTTGCGCCCTCATCCTTCAATGCCTGCGCCGCCTTGGTCAGCGTGCCGGCGGTATCGACGATGTCGTCCATGATCACGCAGGTGCGGCCGTTCACGTCACCAATGATGTTCATCACTTCCGACACATTGGCCTTGGGCCGCCGCTTGTCGATGATCGCCAGGTCGCAATCCAGGCGCTTTGCCATGGCCCGCGCCCGCACCACACCGCCCACATCCGGCGACACCACCATCAAATCCTCGTACCCGTGCTTCCACACGTCGCCCAGCAGCACCGGCGTGGAGTAGATATTGTCCACCGGCACGTCAAAAAATCCCTGGATCTGGTCAGCATGCAGATCCATTGTCAGCATGCGATCCACATGGACTGCATGAAGCAGATTGGCCACCACCTTGGCGCTGATTGACACCCGCGCGGAGCGCGGCCGCCGATCCTGGCGCCCGTAGCCGAAGTACGGTATTGCCGCCGTGACCCGCCCCGCCGATGCGCGCTTCAGTGCATCAATCATCAACAACACCTCCATGAGGTTGTCGTTGGTCGGCGCGCAGGTCGATTGCAGCACGAAGCAATCCTTGCCGCGCACGTTCTCCAGCAGTTCGGCGTTGACCTCGCCGTCGGAGAACTTCGACACGATGGCGTGTCCGAGCGGAATGTTCAGACGCCGCACCACCGCATGCGCGAGCAGCGGGTTGGCATTCCCCGTGAACACCATCAGGCTTTCGTAGGCCATCGCTTGCGAAGCTCCTGTTTCCGCGTGGCCGATACCGGCTGCGCAGGTGCACGTTCCCAAAAATACGACACGCCGCACAGTCCGCATTTTTCATGCGCACACGTGATGCGGCGTCTCAGACCAGGTCTACTGGCTGGGGAGGAAGGATTCGAACCTTCGCATGCCGGAATCAAAATCCGGTGCCTTAACCAGCTTGGCGACTCCCCAAAAACACTTCCTGATTCGCTAACCTTCGTCCAGAAGCCCCCTCAAGGGGTGCTGCTCCAGCCCGCGCGCGACAAACCCGCGCATCCCAGCCGGCATTCCGGACACGACCGAGCGCGCTTCGCTCTCGGTCACAAATTCGGCAAAAACACAGGCGCCTGAACCACTCATACGGGCGTTGCCCGATGTCCCGGCCCGGGACCTCAACCAGGCCAGATGCTCGGCCACCTGCGAATATCGACTGCAAACGACGGGTTCCAGATCGTTGTGTCCGAAACCGGACTGGTATTGCCCGGACCCCGCCGAAAAGCTTGATATTGTGACGATTTTTGTATTTCGTGTCAATTCTTGCACCGCAAAAACGGTTGCCGTCGGCACCGCCACCGGGGGCACCAGCACGACGTACCAGGCCGGCGGCAGGACCAGTGGACTGAGCTTCTCCCCCACGCCCTCTGCGAACGCGTTTTTACCGCCCAGAAACACCGGAACATCGGCGCCCAAAGCCAGCCCCAGGCGCTGCAATGCTTCGGCAGGCAGATTCAACCCCCAAAGCCGATTGAGCGCGAGCAGCGTCGTGGCCGCATCGGAACTGCCCCCACCCAGCCCGCCCCCCATGGGAACGCGCTTGTCCAGGTGAATGTCCACACCCTGAGTGCACCCCGTCTCAGCCTTCAGGGCCTTTGCAGCGCGCACGCTCAGGTCATTGTCGGTGGACAAACCGGGGATTTCCGTCGCAAGGCGCACCAAGCCGTCGCCGCGCGGTGAAAACCGCAGTGTGTCATTCAGGTCGATGAGCCGGAATACGGTCTGCAGCAGATGATATCCATCAGGACGTCGTCCGACCACGTGCAGAAACAGGTTAAGTTTGGCCGGCGCAGGAAACGACTGCGCCCAGGAGAACTCGCTCATGTGCCGGCCTTCCATTGATCGATGATCAGCCGTATTTCCACAGCGGCCTTGCCGTCCACGTCGTCATGATTCAGGGTCAGGCGGGACGGCAATTCCCCCACCCAACCGGTGTAGCCGATCTGCCACGTATCCTGTTCAATGCTCGCGATGCGGCCGTTTTCGTCCTTCCGGGTTTTGGCGGGCCGGCCAGCGGCCGGTCGGCCACGCACCCAGTCTGGCAGGCCGGCCAGCGGCAGGCGCCAGCCGAGCACGGCTTCGGTCAGTGTTTCGGCATCTGCCGCGCTGTACTCCTTGCCGTCAGCAGTAGCCAGCCGAACCTCGCCGCCCCGACGGGTGATGCGCGCCACCCCCTGGCCCAGTGAAGTGGTGATCAGCAGATCGTCCGCAGCGCTGGCATGTCGCCAGGTGATCCGCGTGCTGCCCCCTTCGGCGCCATAGTGCAACGCCGCCCTGCCCTGCAATTCGAACTCCAGGTCGGCATCGGGAATCGATACGGCGGTCAGGCTGGCGCAGCCGGTGAGCACATACGCGAGCACCAGCAACAGGCAACGCGACGCGACAGCAGAGAGGGAATTCAACATGAAGTGAATGCAGTGCCGCCCCGATGACGGCACAAAGGATCAGGGATTGAGCCGCTTGAGGGTCTTCATCAGCGTTTCGTTGCCGGGGTTTTTGTCCTCGGTTTCCTTGAGGACGCGCTCCGCCTCCGGCTTGTCGCCCATGGTCCAGAGCACTTCAGCCAGATGCGCGGCGATTTCCGGATCAGGACGTGCCGAATATGCGCGCTTCAGGTAGCGCACAGCTTCGTCCAGCGATCCCTGGCGAAACAACACCCAACCCATGCTGTCGACAATGAAGGCATCCTCGGGCGCAAGCTGCAGCGCCTTCTCGATGAGTTCGCGCGCTTCCGGCAGACGCTGGTTGCGATCCGCCAAGGAATAGCCAAGCGCATTGTAGGCATGCGCGTTGTCCGGACGCAGCACAATCAGCCGGCGCAGGCTGGATTCGAGCAGGTCGATGCGCTCGATGCGCTCGGCGAGCATGGCATAGTCGTACAGCAGTTCCGGGTTGTCCGGGAGTCGTTGCAGCGCTTCGCCGACCAGATCGAATGCCGGTTTGGTCTGGCCGGAATCACGCAGCAGTTGTGCTTCGGCGAGGACAAGCTGCACGCGCTGGGTGCTGTCGGTCACATCGCTGGACTGCAGCCAGGCTCTTGCATCGTCCATCGACCCCTGTTTTGCAATGATCTGCGCCGAACGAATGCGGGCAACCAGATATTGCGGACCCTGCTCCACCGATTTGTACCAGTCCAGTGCCTCGGGCAACCGCTTCTGCTCCTCGGCAATCTGCCCGAGGTAGAGCTTTACCAGATCCTGGTCGCGAAAATCCAGGTCGAGCAGGCGCTTGAGACTGCTTTCTGCCATTGCATAGTCATTCAGCTGCAGTGACAGAAGCGCAACCGCATAGATGACTTCCGTATTTTCGGGGAAAGCCGCGACCAACCGCTGAAATTCCGTACGCGCCTCGCCAAAACGCTTTTCGGCAACGAGTACCCGCGCATAACCCAGCCTTACTTCCCGGGAGCCGGGGTAGGTATCAAGGTATTTCCGCAACACCTGCAGGGCTTCGGCATTGGAATGGCGCTGCATCACCTGCGCCTCCATGAGCGCCGCAGACTCGGACTCGGGTCTCAGATCACGCGCCCGGCGTACCTCGGCCAGTGCAGTCGCCTCGTCCCCGGCGTTTGCCGCGGCCTGAGCCACGGCAAGATGCGCCAGGGTAAATTTGGGATAGTCCGCCGCCAGTTGCTGCACCAGCCTGAGCGCGCCTTGCTTGTCCGGCACATTGGCCAGACTGCGGCTCAACTGCGTGAAATGCTCGCCCGGGTCGGCATCGCTGGCCGCAATCAGCTTTCTCAGATGCGGGAGTGCCTCATCAAAGCGACCGGAGGCAATCAGCAGTCCGGCGAGGGCTTGCAAGGAGCGATTCGATCCGGGCTCGGTTTCATTCCAGATGCGGGCCGCATCCACCGCGGCAGAATTCATGCGCGCCGCCACCGCGATTTCAGTGGCACGTCTCGCAATGCGCGGATCGCGAGTCCGCTTGGCCAGATCAACGTAGGCGTCGGCCGCAAAGGGAAGGTCACCCCGCTGGCCGGCAATTTCAGCCATCAGGAATTCGTACAGGATGAATTCGGTCAGCGGCTGGGAGGGCAGCACCGGTCCGGCCGATGCGGCAGGCGCAGAATCCACCCTCGGGGTATCGGTCGCCTCCTTGGCGTCGGCCTGAGCCATCTGGACGGGCGTGTCACCCCGGGGCTGGGCTTCCACGCGCGCCGCCGTCGCCGTTGTTATCTCAGGTGCAATCGCGGATTGCTGCGCATTGGCAGCCATGCTGCCTGCCAATCCGATTGCAGCAAGGCATCGCGCGGTAAAGGAGAAAAGGCGGGAGAACATGGGCTGTGGCTTTCCGGGGAGGTACATCGCTATATCAGAATACCATCAGTTCAGTTGGTTCAACGCCATGCCGAAAAAAGCCCCGCGGCCCGGACGCTGCATCCGGACGGCCAGGGAATCACCCCATCGACCATGGCGGCCTTCGGTATAGTGACCGGCCACGCATCCTTACCCCTGCCTCCATGCCTGAACTACCGGAAGTCGAGATCACACGGCGCGGCATCGCACCGGCCATTACCGGAAAAACCGTCACTGCCGTCATCGTGCGCAACCCCAGGCTGCGCTGGCCTGTGCCCCGTCGGCTGGCGGCGCTGCTGGAGGGGAAGATCGTGCGGCAGGTGTTGCGCCGGGCGAAATATCTGCTGCTTGATCTGGGCGACGGCTGGCTGATCCTACACCTGGGCATGTCCGGCAGCCTTCGCTTGGTGGCACCGGACCTGCCGCCCGGTGGGCACGACCACGTTGACCTCGTCTTCGGCAAACAAGCGTTGAGATTGAGGGATCCACGGCGCTTCGGCGCCGTCCTGTGGAAGGCGGGGGATGCATTTTCCCACCCGCTCCTTGCCCACCTGGGTATGGAACCTCTGGATCCGGCGTTTTCAGGCGCGGTGTTTTATCGCGCCTCACGCGGACGCAGCATTGGCGTGAAGCAGTTCCTCATGGACCACAAGATCGTGGTGGGTGTTGGCAACATCTACGCCAACGAAAGCCTGTTCCGCGCCGGAATCAGCCCGCGGGCCAGCGCCGGCCGGCTTTCGCGCGCGCGCTTCGACCGTCTCGCCGTGGAAGTCAGGCATACCCTTGAAGCAGCCATCGAAGCAGGCGGCAGCAGCCTGCGGGACTTTGTCCACTCAGACGGCGCTTCGGGATATTTCCAGCAGCAGTATTTTGTCTATGGCCGCGACGGTGAGGCATGCCACGTATGCGGTCACGAGGTGAAAACCATCCGGCAGGGCCAGCGCGCGACGTTTTATTGCCCACACTGCCAGCGCTGAAACAGGCAGCGCGAAGGTCGTTGCGACGGCCTTCGCAAACCAACTGCCCCCTGTCAGGCCTGCTTGAGCTTGGCCAGCATGCACGCGTTCACATGCGGATGCACGAACTGGCTGACATCGCCACCCAGCGTGGAGATTTCGCGAACCAGCGTGGCCGAAATGAAAAGGTGACGCTCTTCCGGTGTAAGGAACACGGTCTCCACGTCGGGAATCAGGTGCCGGTTCATGCCGGCCAGCTGGAACTCGTACTCGAAGTCAGAAACCGCGCGCAACCCCCGCATGATCACCTTGGCGCCGCACTGGTTGACGAAATCGCGCAGCAGGCCGGAGAAGCCCTTCACATTGACGTTTGGATAGGGTGCCAGCACGACACGCGCCATTTCAATGCGCTCCTCCAGGGAGAAGAACGGACGCTTGCCGCGGCTGTCCGCGACACCGACAACGACCTCGTCAAACAGGGATGAAGCGCGGCGCACCAGATCTTCATGCCCGTTCGTGAGCGGATCAAACGTTCCAGGATAGACGGCTTTAGTCACTCGGATTCCAATCGTAATAGCTGATAGTAAACCTGCCCCGCACGGCCGCTCTTCTCGATATGCCACGGCGCCGGCCAGTCGGGCGCACGACCGCTTTCAAGGTAAATCCTTCCGCCGGGAGCCAGCTGCGCCGGCAGAAACGCCATCACCTCGGCCGGCACGCCCGCATCAAACGGCGGATCGAGAAAAATCAAATCGAAACGCTCCGGTGTGCCACGTGCATTGCGTCGCAGGAATTCTAGCGCATCAGCACGAACGATCCCGGCCTGGCTTACCTGCAGACGGGATGCATTCTCTTCGAGTGCGCGAACAACAGCCGCATTGCTGTCGACGAAGATCACGCGGATCGCACCGCGGGACAAGGCCTCGAAGCCCAGCGCCCCCGATCCGGCATAAAGGTCCAGACAGCGAAAGCCGTTCAGGTCCTGCCCAAGCCAGTTGAACAGCGTCTCGCGGATGCGGTCCGGCGTGGGACGCAAGCCCTGCGCGTCAGGAAAGGGGATGCGCCTGCTGCGCCAGGCGCCGCCAATGATACGGACTTCGTTGCGCAATCGTCCATGGACCGGCCCGGCCTTCACCGCAGTCGTCGAGCGGGCGCGCTTCAACGCAAAGCCGCTCGCGAAAATGGTGCGCTTCTCATCCCGGCGCCGGGAACTATTTCGCGGTTTTTCATCATCAGCCTGATAGAATTCCCCGTCATCTTAGCGTCTTTTCCTGCGCATCCTTTCGCGCCCCCATGTTCGGCCTGTTCAAGAAAAATACGCCTCCGGCGTCATCCCCACCCGAATCCGCGCCTTCATTCCTGGGCAGGCTCAGGGAAGGCTTGCGCAATACGGGCTCGCGCCTGTCCGGACTGCTCACCGGGCGCAAGATCGATGAAGCCCTGTTCGAGGAACTGGAAAGCGCCCTGCTCACTGCGGACGCCGGCGTCGATGCCACGACGCAGCTGATCACACGACTGCGCGAGCATGCACGGAAGCAGGGACTGCAGACTGCCGAAGAACTGAAAGCGGCTTTGCATACGCGTCTGGTGGAAATGCTCAAGCCGCTGGAGCAGCCCGAGCTTCTGCTGAATGGATCGGCGGAACAGGATCGGCCGCGTCCCTTTGTCATCATGCTGGCCGGCGTCAACGGCGCAGGAAAGACAACCTCGATCGGCAAG
>CAIYPG010000150.1 GCA_903928055.1 uncultured beta proteobacterium
CCGGCATTCCATCCCCAGGCGCCGTCGTTCCCTTTCAGGGTGGTCAGGCCTTCGGCCTGGCCGGCCGCGGCAATCGCTGCCGCCGGACCCGCACCGGCCACGGCAAATACCGCAGCAGCGTAGTTGGACTTGCTGGTGAACTCCGCGTCGATGGTCTGGTAGTTCAGGCCGAAGCCCATCGAAACGGTGTCGCTGGTTTTCCAGGAGATCGCGGGATTGATGTTGACGGTCGTGATTTCGGACTTGATTCCCTGGAAACGGCCGATCCAGTTGCTGTCGTATTCGGTGCTGAGGCCGAAGGGCACATTCACGCCAACGCCCAGGCGCATCGTGTCGGTCAGGTCCATGGCGAAATAGCCGTTGGGCACCCAAGCAGCAACGCCGGCATCGCCGCCGCTGCCGGTTGGAGCAGGGGCGCCGAACAGCGTGGCGCTGGTCGAGGCGGAATTGTTGAACTTCGCCGAGGGCATGACGTAATGGGCCGCGATGGCAAGGTGCTTGCCGGAAGGCAGCAGACTCATGCCGGCGGGGTTGAAATAAATGGTGCTGGCATCTTCCGCAGCAGCTGCTGCACCGGAAAAGGCATTGCCCATGCCGCTGCCGCTTTGTTCGATCAGGGCGAAGCCGCCGGCATTGGCGATGCCCGGAAGGGCGGAGAATGCTGATGTCACTGCAAGGGTGACTAGCTGTGATGTTTCAATAGGTTGTTCATCCGGAGGTATCTGGGAAACTGGAGTTCTCGACGCTTCAGATTCTCAGGAGAACCCACCGGATGAACAGCCATAAGAATGCCAGAACTACCTATCAGGGGCGCAAAGCATTGATTCAGCGCATTGCTCATGAGGGGCTGATCCCGGCGGCAGCTGCCGCCGGGATCAGCCTGCGCACAGCCCGCAAGTGGCTTGGGCGCTGGCGCTCCGAGGGAGAGGCCGGGTTGTTGGATCGAAGCTCTCGGCCGCTCAAGACCTGCACCAGGATTGATCCCCGGAAGCGTCAACGCATCCTGGGGCTGCGCCGCCAGCGCATGCCCATGCGTACGATTGCTGCGCGAGTCGGCTGCAGCGTGGCCACGATCAGCCGAATCCTGGCTGTGGCAGGACTGTCCAGCCTGAAGGCGCTTGATCCGGTCCTTCCAGTGCTGCGTTACGAGCGTGCCCGCCCCGGGGAACTGCTCCACATTGATACCAAGAAGCTCGGGCGCATCGGGCGCGTAGGCCATCGCATCACCGGCGACCACAGCCAGCGCAGCCGCGGTGTGGGCTGGGAGTTTGCGCACGTGGCCATCGACGATCATTCGCGTGCCGGCTTCGTGCAAATGCATAAGGACGAGCGTGTCGGTTCTGCGGTGCAGTTCCTCAAGGAAGCCGTGGCTCACTACAGCGCCTTGGGCGTACGCATCGAGCGTCTGTTGACCGACAATGGCGGCGCCTATCGCTCCAAGGTGTTTGCCAGGGCATGCCAAGCCTTGGGGATCAAGCACACCTTCACTCGACCTTACCGTCCTCAGACCAATGGGAAGGCCGAACGATTCATCCAGACATGCCTGCGGGAATGGGCCTATGGAAGAATCTGGCACAACAGTGAGCAGCGCACCGCCTGGCTGCCTGCCTTCCTTGCCTACTACAACACCCGCAGGCCCCATTCAGCATTGGGCTACTGCCCTCCAGCCTCCCGCCTTGCTGGGAACAACCTATTGCAACTTAACAACTAG
>CAIYPG010000151.1 GCA_903928055.1 uncultured beta proteobacterium
AATGCCAGGACGACATGGAGAAGTGCGCGAAGAAGGCGGGCATTCCGCTCGACACGCCGTTCCGCAACCTCACCGACGTGCAGCGCCACTGGGTGCTGCATGGCGAACCGGGCTGGATCAGCTGGAAGAAATCCTGGCCCGGCACCTGGTACGGCGTATCCGTGTTCTTCAAGTGGCTGGAAACGAAGTCCTACAAGATGCATGTGCGGGTGCTGCTGTCGAAGTACCGCGCCTACACGCCCTGCATCGCCTGTGATGGCGCACGGCTGAAGCCGGATGCGCTGCTGTGGCGCCTGGGCACAAAGGAGGACGCGGATCGGGCGCTCTCCCCCTCTCCCGCAAGCGGGGGAGGGCTGGGGAGGGGGCCAGCACGCCCCCGCTTCAAACCGCAGGGGGTGAAGTTCACAAACGCGCAGCTCAACGCCCTGCCCGGCCTCACGGTGCACGACCTGATGCTGCTGCCCATCGAGCGGGTTCGCGCGTTGATGGATTCGCTGCATTGCCGGCCGCCTGTGGACGGCGGAGCAGTGCCTGCCCGCGAAGCGGGTAGGTGCGACCGGGGAGCAGGCGAAGCACCGGATGCGCCAGCGGACATGGGAACTGCGCCGGAAACAAAATCTTCAACCCGCGTATCCACCAACCCCACATCCGGGGCTTCCGTGGATGAAGCCACCGACCTTCTGCTCACCGAAGTGCGCGCCCGCCTCAAGTACCTCTGCGACGTGGGCCTCGCCTATCTCACGCTCGACCGCCAGTCGCGCACGCTCTCAGGCGGCGAGGTGCAGCGCATTAACCTCACCACGGCGCTGGGCACGTCGCTCGTCAATACGCTGTTCGTGCTGGATGAACCGTCCATCGGCCTCCATCCACGCGACATGGGCCGCGTCATCGGCGTGATGCACCGCCTGCGCGACGCCGGCAACTCGCTCGTTGTAGTTGAACACGACCCGCAGATCATGTTCGAAGCCGACCGAATCCTCGACATGGGCCCCGGCCCCGGCGAGCGCGGCGGCGAGATGGTGTTCTATGGCACGCCCGACGAACTGCGTGCTGCGAAAACCCTCACCGGCGACTATCTCTCCGGACGCAAGAAGGCCGGCATGCCCGTCGGAGAGGAGCGCCATCTGCCGCTCGGTCGCGGCCTGTCGCTGGTCGAGGAATCCATCGAGCTGCTCGGCGCCACCGCGAACAACCTGAAGAACATCGACCTGAAGATTCCGCTCGGCAAGCTGGTGTGCCTCACCGGCGTCTCGGGCTCGGGAAAATCCACGCTGATCCAGGACGTGCTCTACGCCGCGCTGCAGAAGGCCAAGGGCAAGCCCACTGAAACGCCGGGCGCACATCGCGAACTACGCGGCGCCGAGCTGATCGGTGACGTGGTCATGGTTGACCAGACGCCGATCGGCCGCACCACGCGCTCCAATCCGGCAAGCTACGTTGGCGCGTGGGATGCGATCCGCAACCTCTACGCCCGCTCTCCGGTCGCCAAGGAACGCCAGTACACCCCGGGCACCTTCAGCTTCAACTCCGGCAATGGCCGCTGCCCCACCTGCGGCGGCAACGGCTTCGAGCACATCGAGATGCAGTTCCTCTCGGATGTGTATCTCCGCTGCCCCGACTGCGACGGCAGGCGCTTCCGCGCCGAAGTGCTGGAAGTGAAGCTGCGCGGCCTGTCGATTGCCGACGTGCTGGAGATGACCGTCTCCGAGGCGCTGAACTTCTTCTCGCTGCCCGGCGAGGAGGAAGTCTCGCGCGTGCTCAAACCACTTGCTGACGTCGGCCTGGAATATCTCAAGGTCGGGCAGCCCGTGCCGACGCTGTCGGGCGGCGAAGCGCAGCGGTTGAAGCTGGCGGGGCATCTGGCCGAAGCAGTTGCAGGTAAATCCGGACGTAGCGCCAGATCCTCTTTCCCTCACCCCGGCCCTCTCCCCGGGGGAGAGGGAGAAAACCCCGAAGCATCAGCGCAGTTCTCCCCTCTCCCCCGGGGAGAGGGGCCGGGGGTGAGGGAAAAAGGAAAGTTGTTTCTCTTCGACGAGCCGACCACCGGCCTCCACTTCGATGACGTCGCCAAGCTGCTGCGCGCCTTCGGGCAATTGCTCGACCGCGGCAACTCGCTGGTGGTGATCGAACACAACCTCGATGTGATTGCTGCTTCTGACTGGATCGTTGATCTTGGGCCGGAAGGTGGTGATAGCGGCGGCGAGATCGTGGCCCAGGGCACGCCGGATGCGATTCGCAAGGCCAAGGGGTCGCATACGGGGTTGGCATTGAGGGAGTATGACCAGGCGCTGACGCAACAAGCCCCCCTCCCCAGCCCTCCCCCGCAAGCGGGAGAGGGAGCAAGTACAGCAGCAGCGGGGCTTTTAGTCCCCTCTCCCGCGCAGCGGGGGAGGGTCAGGGAGGGGGCCAGCGAACCAACCCTGCCGGCCTCAATCAACGCCGGTGCCATGACAACAATTCAGGCCGAAAAGCGCGTAGGACAACGCGCTTTTTACGAAAATGTATCCATTCACAACGCCCGTGAACACAACCTCAAGAACATCAGCGTGGAAATCCCGCGCCAAAAGTTCACCGTCATCACCGGTGTTTCGGGCTCGGGCAAATCCACCCTCGCCTTCGACATCCTGTTCAACGAAGGCCAGCGCCGCTACCTCGAATCGCTGAACGCCTACGCGCGGCAGTTCGTGCAGTCCGGCGCTCGGCCCGACGTGGACGCGATCTTCGGCATTCCGCCCACGGTGGCGATCGAGCAGCGCACCAGCCGCGGCGGTGGCAAGTCCACGGTGGCCACACTCACCGAGGTGTATCACTTCCTGCGCCTTCTCTACGTGAAGCTCGGCACGCAGTACTGCCCCGACTGCAACGTGCCCATCGAGCCGCAGAGCTTCGACGCCATCGCCGCGCGCATCCTCAAGGATTACCGCGGCCAGCGCATCGGCCTGCTGGCGCCGCTGGTCATCAACCGCAAGGGCTTCTACACCGACCTCGCGAAATGGGCCAAGGGCAAGGGCTATGACTTCCTCCGGGTGGATGGCGAATTCCTGCCCACCACGAAATGGCCGCGCCTCGACCGCTTCAAGGAACACAGCATCGAGCTGCCGGTGCTCGACATCACCGTCACGCCCGAAAACGAAAAGGCGCTGCGCGACGCGCTCGAAGTCGCGCTCGAACACGGCAAGGGCGTGATGCATGTGCTGGGCGGCCTCGACAAGCTCGCGCATGAATTTGCATTGCAAGGCGCCGCGGGCAGGAAAGAGCGCATCGAGCTCGACCTGCCGGTGCAGGTGTTCTCGACCAAGCGCGCCTGCCCCTCCTGCGCGAAGAGCTTTGCCGAACTCGACCCGCGCCTGTTCTCGTTCAACTCCAAACACGGCTGGTGTCCCGGCTGCTTCGGCACGGGCCTGAAGCTGGCCGGCTTTGACTGGGACGAGGAGCGCGAAAAGACCGGCGACCAGGAACACGTGCTCGACTCGTGGCTGGAATGGCTGGAGATCAAGGAGCCCTGCCCGACCTGCGACGGCCTGAGGCTGAACCGCGAAGCACTCGCGGTGCGCTGGAAGGACCGCTCGATTGCCGCGCTCACCGCGCTGCCCATCGAGCGCGTGGAGAAGATCTTCACCGCCATGGACCTCGAGGGCCGCGAGGCGGCGATTGCGCGCGACAGTGTGGCTGAACTGAAATCGCGCCTCGGCTTCCTCGAGCAGGTGGGCCTCGGCTACCTGTCGCTCGACCGCTCCGCGCCCACGCTCTCGGGCGGCGAGGCGCAGCGCATCCGGCTCGCCGCGCAACTGGGCTCGAACCTGCGCGGCGTGTGCTACATCCTGGATGAGCCGACCATCGGCCTGCATCCGCGCGACAACACCATCCTGCTGAACACCCTCGAAGCCCTGGAGAAAAAGGGCAACACGCTGGTGGTGGTGGAGCACGACGAGGACACCATCCGCCGCGCCGCGCACGTGATCGACCTCGGCCCCGGCGCGGGCAAGGTGGGCGGCTACGTGATCGGCAGCGGCACCGCCGCCGAACTCATGGCGAACCCGGAATCCATCACCGGCCGCTTCCTGAAAACGCCGCTGCTGCATCCGCTGCACCCGCCGCGCCCCGTCGCGATGAAAGGAAGCAACGCGACACCGGCGATCACCATCCAGGGCGCAAAGCTGCACAACCTGCACGACGTGACCGTCAGCCTGCCGCTTGGCCGCCTCACGGTGGTGACCGGCGTGTCGGGTTCGGGCAAATCGACGATCGCGCGCGACGTGCTGCATGCCAACCTAGCGCGCCTGGTCGCCGCCGCACGCGACCGCAAGACCGAACCGCCGATCACCGGCTGCACCGCCGTCACCGGCTGGGAAGCCGTGGGCCGCGTGCTCGAAGTGGACCAGACGCCCATCGGCAAGACGCCACGCTCCTGCCCCGCCACCTACGTGGGCTTCTACGATTCCATCCGCAAGCTCTACGCCGAAGCGAACGAATCGCGCATGCGCGGCTGGACCGCGAGCCGCTTCTCCTTCAACACCAAGGGCGGGCGCTGCGAGGAATGCGAAGGCCAGGGCATCAAAAAAATCGAAATGTCCTTCCTGCCCGATGTGCGCGTGCTGTGCGAAGCCTGCCGCGGCGCGCGCTTCAACCCGGAAACGCTGTCGGTGCTGTGGAAAGGCAAGTCCATCGGCGACGTGCTCGCGATGAGCGTGGACGAAGCCGTCGAATTCTTCTCCGCCCACACCAGCATCCACCACGCCCTCCGGTTGCTGCAAGACGTAGGCCTCGGTTACCTAACACTAGGCCAGCAAAGCCCCACGTTATCCGGCGGCGAAGCCCAGCGCATCAAGCTCGTCACCGAACTCGCGAAGGTCAAAGTCCTCGACATCCCCGCACCACGCGAAGTACTCCCCTCTCCCCCGGGGAGAGGGGCCGGGGGTGAGGGAAAGCAGACCAAGAAGGCACTCGCCCTGGCCGCCGCACTTGAACGCAGCCTAAGCCAACCCGCCTCCCGCCAATACTCCAAAATCGGCCACAACACCCTCTACGTCCTCGACGAACCCACCGTCGGCCTGCACATGGCCGACGTGGAAAAACTCATCCGCGTCCTGCACCGCCTCGTGGATGCCGGCAACACCGTCGTCGTGATCGAACACAATCTCGACGTCATGGCCGACGCCGACTGGATCATCGACATGGGCCCGGAAGGCGGCGATGCGGGCGGCAGCGTGGCGGCGGAAGGCTCACCAACGCAACTGGCTGCAGCGCCAAAGCAGTCGCATACCAGCCGGGTGCTGGAAGAGTTCCTTAGAGAAAGGAGTATCTGACTAACTAGAAATTTATGGAGGCCAGATTTCGTATTGCGATCTGAGAATCTGAATTGGATCCCTTAACGCACACCACCTCAAGCTGCAACCTTCACCTTCGCCCCCACCGCCCTCTGCAGTTCCTGACGAGTGCCGCCAGTCGCAAAGAACGCCCGCACAATCAGATCCAGCGATACCGAGGGGTCGCCCGTCTCCAGCTTGGCCACCCGGGACTGGCTGGAACCCATGCGCTGGGCGAGATCAATCTGCGACAAGCCGCGCTTCTGGCGAGACTGCCTGACGGCATCGACGAGTGACAGCTTCAAGTCCACCAGCATGGTCTCTTCATCGCTCAGGCCGAGAAACTCATCGGCGCTGCCGGATTTCCAGCCGGCGGCTTGCAGTCTTTTCAGTTTTGCGGTGCCCATCAGCTTGCTCCGGTGGTAATCAAATCGACGCATACAGCTTCAGCCGGGCCTTGCAAGTCTTGATCACGGACGCCGGCGTCTGCTGCGTTGTCTTGGCAAAAACTTCCAGAATCACGATCGCATCGGCATCGAGGTGATACACGATGCGCCACGTTTTGTTCTCGTCCCGCACCCTCAGTTCGTGGCAGGCCTTGCCGATGGCGGGCATGGGGCGGGAGTGCGGCAGCGGAATGGTTTCGCCGCGCTGCAGGCGCCGCAACAGCACGCCGGCTTCAACCCTCGCCGCAGCCGAGAAGGGCGGTGTCCGGACTTCGCCATGCAGCCAGGCCAGGGGTTTGTCAGTCACGGCCATCAGTTTATATCAGTTTATGTCGGATTTGACATACATACAAGTCAAATCCTCAACCGTGGTTCTCGGGCTCATGCGCACGCCGCAGACGCGGCACACCGGCCGGCGGCCCTGGCCCGGACCTACGCGCATTGATCCCCTTGCTGACGGATAAGGATTCAGCGATGCTAGGCACCCTTGCTGTCTTTCCCTGCAAAGTTGCCATGACCTTCCCCCATGACTCCCACTAAGCTCGGCCGCTACCGCATCGTCGGCGAACTGGGGCATGGGGCCATGGGCACGGTGTACCGCGCCGTCGATCCGCTCATCGAGCGCGAAGTGGCCATCAAGACCCTGCACCCCGACCTGCCGCCGGAGGTGATTGCCGATGTGCGCGAACGCTTCCTGCGCGAGGCAAGGTCCGCCGGGCGGCTGAACCACCCCAATATCGTGACGATTTTTGATGTGGGCGAGGAAGAGGGCGTTGCCTACATGGCAATGGAGCTGCTGGAGGGCCAGTCGCTGCAGCAGATGCTCCGCGAGACCGAGCGCCTGTCCTTCCAGGCCGTCGCGGACCTGGTGGCGCAGATTGCCGACGGGCTGGATCGCGCGCAACAACTGGGCATCGTGCATCGCGACGTGAAGCCCGCGAACGTGGTCGTCTCCAGCACCGGGCACGCCAAGCTCACCGACTTTGGCGTGGCCTACGTGCCTTCTTCGACCATGACGCAGACCGGCACCATGATCGGCTCGCCCCGCTACATGTCCCCCGAGCAGGTGCTGGGCCTGCCGGTGGACCCGCGCTCCGACATTTTTTCGCTGGGCGTGGTGCTGTATGAAATGCTGGCAGGGCAGGCACCCTTTGTGCGCACCGGTGACACCACGATCTTTCCGCTCATGAACCGCATCGCCGCCGAGCAGCACCGCCCGGTGGTCGAGCATGACCCTGCCATTCCGAAAGCATTCGATCTGGTATTGAACAGGGCGCTCGCGAAAAAGCCCGAGGGGCGCTATCAGCGCGCCTCGGAAATGGCCAGCGACCTGCGCAACCTGCACAGTCTCGAATCCATGGAATTGAAGCGGGCCGCGCCCAAGCCTCCCGAAAAAAGCACAGCGCCCATCGATGACGATGCGACGCGCGTGTTCACGCCGGCGCCCAAGAAGGACGAGAAGGACCAGAAGGAAGATCCAGCTTTCGAGAAAACCGTCGTGCTGCCCCCCGCGGGGCAAACAGCCCCGCCCCCGCAGGCAGCGCAGCCCAAGCCCGGCGTCGTGCTCCTCGACCTGGATGCGGCCTTCTCGCGCGACTTCGAGGCCGAAGAAAAGGCGCGACTGCAGGCCGAAGAAGCGGCACGCAGGAAGAAGATGGATGAGCTGAACCGTTGGGGCGATTCGGAGGCCAGCAGACGCGAGGCATTCGAGCGCAAATGGGAAGGCAGGGGCGAAAGCGACACCGAACAGCCCGAGACAAAATCCGAGGCCGGCAGCGGCGCGCGGCCCAGCGCACTCGACCTGCTGAAAAAGCAGAAGCCGGCACAACCCTCCGCGGCGGAAATCGCGGTAAAAATCGCCGCTGGGCATGCGCAGCTCGACCGGACCATGCGCGATGCGCTGAAATACATCGCCGAAATCGCCCGCGAGCTGAGCGCGGTCAATCCGGTGTCAGGGCGCCCCTACCGGTACATCTATCTGGGCAGCCTGCCGGAGGTGACGCTCTCCAGCGGATTTGCCGACCTGGGCCGCATCAAGATCGACGGCACGGACTACGCCAACCTGGTGTTCTTCCGGTTCCGGATCATGCCTGCCACCCCCGTGAAAGTAACCGTGCTGGGTGAGGACATCGTCCGCTGCAGCGACTTCCTCAACCTGCGGAACGTCCCGCATGAGCGCAAGGATGAGGCAAAGAGCGACTTCGGCAAGGTGACCCGCGCGCTATTCACAGTCAACGCGCCGCTGCCCTGCGAAGTCAACATCCGCGCCGACTACGAAAAGCGATCCATCGAGATCGAGCTGGTCAATGTCCGGCACTCCGGCTCGGTCCGCTGCCGGATCGATCCGAGCCTGCTCGAAGCCGTCGTGGACGACCTGGCACGCTATGTCCTGGGTATTGATGACGATTTCGGCAGGGTGTTGAAGCTGCGTTGACGCTGCCTTCACCATGCCGCGTCGAACTGGTCGGCCCGCACAGGGCCGTTGCCCGCCGGGTGTTAAGCTGCCGTAAATCCGCAAATCGGAAAAACAATGCCTGAAATCCTGGTCATCGAAGACGACGTGTTCATCCGCAACCTGCTGGAGATCCACCTGAAGAATGCGGGCTACGAAGTGCGCTGCTGCGCCGACCCGGTGGTGGGCATCAAGGCGGTGATCGATGACCGCCCGGACCTGATCCTGCTCGACATCAACATGCCTTACATGAACGGGCTCGAAGTGCTTGCGGCGCTCAAGGCCGACGAGCATTCGAGCCATATCCCGGTGGTGATGCTCACCGGGAAGACCGATGATGAAACCTAGATGGCGGCCACGAAGGCCGGCGCCAATGCCTACCTCACCAAACCGATCGAACACGAAGAGCTGCTCGCCACGCTGCACAAATGGATCAAGGCCTGAAGGGCATACGCCCCTTTCGGCTGACCGCAAAAGAATCCTGAAACAGCGCCACACACACCGGGGAAACCGATGCCTGACATCCTCATCATCGACGACGACGACTTCACCCGCAGGCTGATCGCCATGAAGGTGAGCAACGCCGGCTACACCGTGCGCGACGCAGCCGATGCCGTGATCGGCATCCAGTCCGTGCTCGACAAGCACCCGGACCTGATCCTGCTCGACGTGCACATGCCCTACATGAGCGGCATCGAAGTGCTGCAGGCCCTGAAGGGCGACACGCAGTCGCGCGACATCCCCGTCATCATGCTCACCGCCGATTCGGACGACAACACCTGGCTGGAGGCCCTGCGCTGGGGCGCGGCGGACTACCTCACCAAACCCTTCGAGGAGCACGAGCTGCTCGAGACGCTGAAGAAATGGACCACGAAATGACCGACAACAAGAACGCACCAAACGCCGAACTGCGGCAGCGCATCCTGGATGTGCTGAAGGCCCATGAAGAAGTGTCGTTTGCGAAGCTCGCCGACATCCCCGGCTTTGCCGGCGACCAGGACCTGGTGGCCCCGGAATTCGCGAACCTCGTGCTGTGGCGCGGACTCTCGCAAGCGGCGATCGACGAACTGGAAGCGCTGGAGGACGACGAGGTCATCCGCTTTGCCCGAACCGATGCCAAACGCTACGCCGAGGACGGATTCACGCCCACGCTGCCGGTGGCGCTGAGGGTGTCGAAGTACCGGACGCCGAGCTGGTTGCCGGTGGTGGTGAGTTTGTGGAGGGTGACGGAGGGGAAGGCTTAAGGGCACCTCGCCACTCCGTACTCCAATAGTAGCCGTGTAGGACTATCTAAATTCGATTCTAAGACGCGCGACGCTGATCTTGTACCTAGGGAGATCAACCGTAAGACACTTAATTCATCGCAGAAAGCAGCTTAATTGCTATTCGTGATGAAGGTCTTTTGATGACGTCTATTGCACAAATCCCAGTAGTAAATTTAGTGTTCCCGACGTCCCCCCGCTTTCAGTAGCACTGGGCTTTGGAGTCTGGGGTTAATTTAACTGGTTTTTGAATTAGGGTTTTTGCATACGCTGTCGGCGTCAGGCCCCCCAGCGATTTCTTTGGCCGCTCTTCGTTGTATTCCCGG
>CAIYPG010000152.1 GCA_903928055.1 uncultured beta proteobacterium
CAGCGCCAGGTCTGAAACCCATCCATGTCGTCCGTGAATCGCATTCCCTATTTCCGCTTGTCCGCGTTCTATCTGGCGTACTTCTCGTTCGTCGGCGCGTTCTCGCCCTATTTCAGCCTCTACCTGCAGTCACTGGGTCATTCGGCGGCAGCCATCGGTGTGCTGCTGGCGGGCATGCAGGTGATGCGCCTGGTTGCGCCCACGCTCTGGGCGGGGCTGGCCGACCGCAGCGGGCTGCATGCCTTGCTGCTGCGGTCGGCTCTGGGTGTGGTGGTGCTGGTGGCGGCGGCGCTGTATTTCGTGTCGTCATTCTGGGCGCTGCTTGCGCTGATGGCGCTGCTGGGATTTTTCACGAACGCGGCGCTGCCCTTGTTCGAGGCCATCACATTTGCCCACCTGAAGGACGACATCGGGCGCTATGGCCGTCTGAGAGTCTGGGGCTCGGTGGGTTTCATTCTCGCGGTGACCGGGGTGGGCGCGGCGCTGGATGCGTGGCCGATTGCGCTGCTGCCCGGGCTCGTGGCGGCTGTACTCCTCGCATCCTTCCTGTGTGCCCTGGCCGTTCCCGACGTGGCCACCCGGCGCGAACAGCGGCAGGCCGGATCGGTGTGGCCGGTGGTGCGGCGCCCGGAAGTGATTGCATTGCTTGCAGCGTGCTTCCTCATGTCGGTGGCGCATGGTCCGCTGTATGCGTTCTATTCCATACACCTGTCGGGCAATGGCTACAGCAAGACCCTGGTCGGCGCGATGTGGTCATTGGGTGTGATTGCCGAGATTGGCGTGTTCCTCGCCATGCCGTACCTGACCCGGCGGTTCTCCATGCGCGCGCTGCTGGCTTTCAGTTTCGGCTGCGGGGTGGTGCGCTTTGTGACGATCGGTTGGGCGGTATCCTCGCCCTGGGTGATGGCGTTGGCGCAATTGCTGCATGCTGCGACCTTCGGGCTGTACCACGCCACGGCGGTGAGTTTCATCAATCGCTGGTTCCCGGATGGGTTGCGCGCGCGTGGCCAGGCCTTGTACATGAGCCTGACGTTTGGCGCCGGCGGAATGCTGGGCAGTTTTGCCAGCGGACTCGCCTGGGATGGCCTGGGTGCCGGCGTCACTTATACCGCGGCTTCGGTATGCTGTCTGGCTGGCATGCTGCTGGTGCTGGGCAAGGTCGGGGTGGAGGTGCGGCCGCCGCAAACAGGAACCGCGGAGCGGTGAGGTGGCCCGAAACTTTGGCGGAATCGGATACGGTGAATGGATGGGACGTGACATGCGACGGGTATGGATTTCTCTTTCAGGGCTGACCGCCGGCATCGCGCTGGCGTTGCTGGCAGGATGTCAGACCGTGCGCACGACGGAGCCGGGTGTCGTTGGCGTGGATCGCCAGCAGCGCATGCTCATTTCGCGCGAGGAGATGGACCGCGGATCAGCCGAGGCCTATCAGAAGATCATCCAGGACGCGCAGAAGAAGGGGGCTCTGAACCGCAATGCGGCCCATGTCGAACGCGTGCGGCGCATTGTGGCCCGGCTGACACCGGTGACAGCGGCATTTCGTGCGGATGCACCGCGCTGGCGGTGGGAGGTGAATGTCCTGACGTCGGATGAGATCAATGCCTGGTGCATGGCTGGCGGCAAGGTGGCGGTGTACACGGGACTGATCGACAAGCTGAAGATCACTGACGACGAACTGGCTGCGGTGATGGGGCACGAGATCGCGCATGCCCTGCGTGAACACAGCCGGGAACAGGCGTCGCGGGAAGCCGGGCAGAACATGATCATCAGCCTGGGCAGTGCGTTGCTCGGTGCGCCCGAAGTCGGTCAGCAGGTTGCGCAACTGGCCACGGATGTACTGTTCAACCGGCCGCACTCCCGCGACGACGAGACCGAGGCTGATCGTATTGGCGTGGAACTGGCGGCGCGTGCCGGCTATGATCCGCGCGCGGCGGTGTCGCTGTGGCAGAAAATGGGCGCGCAGGGTGGTGCCACGCCGCCACAGTGGCTGTCCACGCACCCGTCGCCACAGACCCGGACGCGCGACCTGCAGGACTACGCGCAGCGCGTGCTGCCGCTCTATCAGGCAGCCGTCAAGCGTTAGTCCCACGGCCGGAAAGGCAGGGGCCTATCCGGTATAATCTGCCAGTTCCGAAATGCGGCTGCATTTCGGAAAATTCGAGATAAATCCGGTTGGAATCAATTGGCTATGACCATGATGCAGACACTTTACGACAAGCTCTGGCAGAACCATGCCGTCTACACCGAAGACGATGGCATGACCGCGTTGTATATCGACCGCCATCTGGTGCATGAAGTCACCAGCCCGCAGGCGTTCGAGGGGCTGAAGCTGGCTGGCCGCAAACCCTGGCGCATCGGGTCCATCGTTGCCACTGCTGACCACAACACCCCCACGGACCACTGGGAAGAGGGCATCAAGGACCCGATTTCGCGCATCCAGGTGGAGACGCTCGACGCCAACATCAAGGCGGTGGGAGCGAAGGCCTATTTTCCGTTCAAGGACCTGCGCCAGGGCATTGTGCATGTCATCGGGCCTGAAAACGGCGCGACACTGCCGGGCATGACGGTGGTGTGCGGCGATTCGCACACCAGCACGCACGGCGCCTTTGGCTGCCTGGCGTTCGGCATCGGCACCTCTGAAGTCGAGCATGTCATGGCGACGCAGACGCTGCTGGCGAAGAAGATGAAGAACATGCTGGTGAGTGTGGATGGTCCGATTCCGGCCGGCGTTACCGCCAAGGACATCACGCTGGCGGTGATCGGTCGCATCGGCACGGCCGGCGGCACCGGCTACACGATTGAATTCGGCGGCAGCGCCATCCGCGCGCTGTCGATGGAAGGGCGCATGACCCTGTGCAACATGGCCATCGAGGCCGGCGCACGTGCCGGCATGGTGGCCGTGGACCAGACCACGATCGATTACCTGAAGGGCCGCCCCTTCGCACCCAGCGGCGAGGCCTGGGATCGTGCCGTCGCCTACTGGCGCAC
Source organism: uncultured beta proteobacterium (assembly GCA_903928055.1). GTDB lineage: Bacteria > Pseudomonadota > Gammaproteobacteria > Burkholderiales > SG8-39 > CAIYPG01. The sequence continues at coordinate 2,989 of CAIYPG010000152.1, forward strand.
GCTGACCAGCGATCCGGGCGCAAAGTTCGATCGCACGGTCACGATTGATGCCGCGTCCATCCGTCCGCAAGTCACGTGGGGCACATCCCCCGAGATGGTTGTCACCATTGATGATCGCGTGCCGGATCCGGACAAGGAAAAGGACGCCACGAAACGCGATGGCATGGAGCGCGCGCTGGAATACATGGGCCTGGAGCCCAACATGCCGATCACCGAAATCCGCATTGACAAGGTATTCATCGGCTCGTGCACGAACTCGCGAATCGAGGATCTGCGTGCCGCCGCAGTGGTGGTGCGCGGCAAGCGCATTGCGAAGAGCGTGAAACTGGCGCTGGTGGTTCCGGGGTCGGGCCTGATCAAGGTGCAGGCTGAGAAGGAAGGCCTGGACCGCATATTCACCGATGCCGGTTTCGAGTGGCGCGAGCCGGGCTGTTCCATGTGCCTTGCAATGAATGCCGACCGGCTGGAGCCGGGCGAGCGTTGCGCGTCCACTTCGAACCGCAATTTCGAAGGCCGCCAGGGGGCCGGCGGACGCACGCACCTGGTCAGTCCTGCAATGGCGGCAGCGGCGGCGATTGCCGGTCATTTTGTTGATGTTCGTCAGTGGCGGTAATAGGCCGGGACAAATTTATCGTCCTGGCCCCTGGTGTAGGGGAGCACGAGGGGACTCAGTATCGAAACTGAGCCCTCGTATCGTTAGATGCGAAGGAGAGAAACATGCGCCTAATCGTGATTTCATTGTTGGCAGTGCTGCTGGCTGGTTGCAATACGGTTACTGGTCTTGGCAAGGATATCCAGCAGGGTGGCGAGGCCCTTGAGCGGGCGGGGAAGAAATAATTGGAGAAGTTCACCGTCCACAAGGGGCTGGTCGTTCCGCTCGACCGTGCGAACGTCGATACCGACGCAATCATCCCCAAGCAGTTCCTGAAGTCGATCAAGCGTTCGGGCTTCGGCCCGAACCTGTTCGACGCATGGCGCTATCTTGATGTCGGCGAGCCGGGCAAGCCCAACGAGGGCCGCCCGCTGAATCCGGACTTCGTGCTGAACAAGCCGCAGTTCCGCGGTGCCAGCATCCTGCTGGCGCGCGAAAATTTCGGCTGCGGCAGTTCGCGCGAACATGCGCCATGGGCGCTGGCCGACTATGGTTTTCGCGCCGTGATTGCGCCGTCCTATGCTGACATCTTCTTCAACAACTGCTTCCAGAACGGCCTGCTGCCGATTGTGCTGAAGGCCTCCGAGGTGGACCGCCTGTTCAACGACGTTGCGGTGAATCTCGGCTTCCAGCTGGTCATCGACCTTGGCGAGCAGACCGCGGCCTATGCCGATGGCAGTGCGACCTTCAAGTTCGATGTTGATGGCTTCCGCAAGTACTGCCTGCTGAATGGTCTGGACGACATCGGCCTGACGCTGCGCCATGCCGACAAGATCAAGGCATTCGAGGACAAGCGCAAGCTCGAGCAACCCTGGCTGTTCTGACGGCCGACCGCCCATCGGCATGGGCGGAGTTTCCACTTTTCGATGACGGAACAATCATGAAGATAGCCGTATTGCCCGGTGACGGGATAGGCCCGGAGATCGTCGCTGAAACCGTGACGCTGCTGAAGGCGCTGGACCTGAAAATGGAATTCGAGTCAGCCCCTGTGGGGGGCTCGGCCTACGACCTGACGGGCGAACCGCTGCCGGCTGCAACACTGAATCTTGCGAAGGCGGCAGACGCCATTCTGTTTGGCGCTGTCGGCGGGCCGCAGTACGACACGCTGCCCAGGCCCAAGCGCCCCGAGCAGGCGCTGCTCGGTCTCCGGAAGGAACTCAATCTGTTTGCGAACCTGCGGCCTGCGGTGGTCTATCCGGAACTGGCGTCGGCCTCCACGATCAAGCCCGAGGTGGTGGCGGGACTCGACATCCTGATTTTGCGTGAACTTACCGGTGACATCTATTTCGGCCAGCCTCGAGGCATGCGCACCAACGCGGCCGGTGAGCGTGAAGGCTTCGATACCATGCATTACAGCGAGTCCGAGGTGCGACGCATCGCCCATAGCGGTTTCAAGGCGGCAATGAAGCGCGGTCGCAAGCTCTGTTCGGTGGACAAGGCCAATGTGCTGGAAACCTCGCAGTTGTGGCGCGATGTGGTCACGGAAGTGGCGAAGGAATATCCGCAGGTCGATTTGTCGCACATGTATGTGGACAATGCCGCGATGCAGTTGCTAAAGAATCCGAAACAGTTCGATGTGATCGTGACCGGCAACCTGTTCGGCGACATCCTCTCGGATGAGGCCTCCATGCTGACCGGTTCCATCGGCATGCTGCCATCGGCGTCACTCGACGAAAACAACAAGGGAATGTACGAGCCGATACACGGCTCGGCACCGGATATTGCCGGGAAGGACGTTGCCAATCCGCTGGCGACCATGTTGTCGGCGGCCATGATGCTGCGCTACAGCCTGAATCAGGATTTGGCGGCGGTGCGCATCGAAACCGCCGTCAAGAAGGTGCTGGCACAGGGCCTGCGTACTCCGGATATTTACCAGGCGGGCACGAAGAAAGTGGGCACACGGGAAATGGGGCAGGCGGTGCTGGCAGCCCTCAAGGCTTGATTCGTGGTTGAAGACCGGGTTTTTGCCCGGATTTGTAGTGGAATCAGGGCTCGAAGGCCCCAAAGCGGGTAAACTTAGGCTCTTATTGTGATTATTCAGTGGGACAGGCGATGAAACGGGTTGGTCTGGTCGGATGGCGGGGTATGGTCGGTTCGGTGCTCATGCAGCGCATGCACGCCGAGCAGGACTTCGCCCTGATTGAGCCGGTGTTCTTCTCCACGTCCCAGGTGGGGGCGATGGGGCCGTTCATCGGCAAGGAGACCGCTCCGCTGAAGGATGCCCGCAGCATCGAGCAGTTGAAGGCCATGGACGTGGTGATTTCCTGCCAGGGTGGCGATTACACCAACGACGTGTTTCCGCGACTGCGCTCGGCCGGCTGGAAGGGCTACTGGATTGATGCGGCCAGTGCGCTGCGCATGAACGATGATGCGGTCATCGTTCTTGATCCGATCAATGCGCCACTGATCCGTGATGCGATGGTACGCGGCACGAAGAATTTCATCGGCGGCAACTGCACCGTCAGCCTGATGTTGATGGCCCTGCACGGCCTGTTCCGTGAGGATCTGGTCGAGTGGATGACTGCAATGACCTATCAGGCGGCGTCAGGTGCGGGTGCCGAGAACATGCGCGAGTTGGTGAGCCAGATGGGCTACACGCATGCGGCGGTGAAGCCGCTGCTGGAAGATCCTGCTTCGGCGATTCTCGACATCGACCGCGGCGTGGCCGAGGCATTGCGTTCGGGGGATCTGCCTGCGCAGAATTTCGGCGGAGCACTGGCTGGCAGCCTGCTGCCCTGGATCGACAAGGATCTGGGCAACGGCCAGAGCAAGGAAGAATGGAAGGGGCAGGCGGAGGGCAACAAGATACTCGGCACAAAGAAGTTCGTTCCGATCGATGGTTTGTGTGTTCGAATCGGCGCCATGCGCTGCCACAGCCAGGCGCTGACCATCAAGCTGCGCCGCGATGTTCCGCTGGCGGACATCAACGGCCTGCTGGCCGGCGCCAACAACTGGGTGAAGCTTGTGCCCAACACGCGCGAGGCCAGCCTTGCCGAACTCACCCCGGCCAAGGTGACGGGCACACTGTCCGTGCCGATTGGACGTCTGCGCAAGATGTCCATGGGTGGTGAGTACCTGAGCGCCTTCACAGTGGGCGATCAGTTGCTGTGGGGTGCGGCGGAGCCGCTGCGCCGCATGCTGCGCATCCTGCTAGAGGCCTGATTCGGTTGCCATCCGGGTGCGGGTTGTGCCCGCGGCGTGGCCAATTCCGACGCAAAGTCAGGCCAATTGGCACAGCTCTGCGCTATCCGACTTCGCGCCGAAGATCAAGCAGGAATTACTCAAAGAAATATCGACTTAACGAAGTTTGCGAAACGAAACATAAGCTTGCATGGCTAACCTCATGATGGTATTTTAGTTTCCCTTGGCAAGAACCCTAAGGTGGCAGAGTGGGAAAGATCGCCCGTAACTCCTTTCTAACCGCGGCAATGCTGGCTTCGGCCGGCCTGCTTTTTTCGTCCGCGACACTTGCCGCCGGACTGGGCAGGCTTACGGTGCTCAGTGCGCTCGGGGAGCCCCTGAAGGCTGAAATCGAGATTGTTTCCCTTCAGCCGGGCGAAGTGGACACGCTGTCGGCCAAGCTGGCGCCGAATGAAGCCTATCGCCAGGCCAGCATTGAGCTGAATGGCGCCCTGATTGCGGTGAAATTCGCGGTTGAACCGCGTTCCGGCAAGCCGGTTGTTACCCTGAATTCGGTGCAGCCGATGAACGAACCGTTCATCGACATGTTGATTGAACTGAACTGGTCGGGTGGCCGGCTGGTACGTGAATACACCTTCCTTCTGGATCCGCCGGAATACAAGGCGCCTGCGGCGGTTGTTCCCGCGGTGATTGCTCCCGTCGTTGTCCCGAACGCGCCGACCCCGCCGGTGACGCAACCCACGCCCGCGCCACAACCTGCATCCGCCGCGACTCCTGCCCCTGTGCAGGCCGCTGAACGGCCGGTCCCGGCGCCTGCCGCGAAGCCTGTGGCAGAGCCGAAGCCCAAATCGGCCTCTTACGAAGTGAAGCGTGGTGACACGCTGGCCGGGATCGCACACCGCAACATGGTTGAGGGCGCAACGCTGCAGCAGATGCTGGTGGCTTTGTATCGCGGCAATCCCGATGCGTTTGATGGCGAAAACATGAACCGGCTGCGTGCCGGACGCATCCTGAACCTGCCGGAAAAGGATGCGGTGACGTCAACCGCTGTTGATGAGGCGCGTCGAGTGGTTGGTGCACAGAGCGCTGATTATGCGAAGTACCGCAGCAGTCTGGGCGCGGCAGTTGCTGCAGGCTCAGCCCGTCCCGAGACCGGTCGCCAGGCGTCCGGCAAGATTGGTGCACCGGCCGAGGAAAAGCCGGCCCCGTCCAAGGAGGCTCCCAAGGATCAGTTGCGCCTGTCCCGTGCTGAAGATGCAAAGGCAGGTGGCA
>CAIYPG010000153.1 GCA_903928055.1 uncultured beta proteobacterium
CAGTTTGAAATGCGGGGGTTTAGCCTGTCATCCCCGCGAAGGCGGGGATGAATGACAGTTTGAAATGCGGGGGTTCAGCCTGTCATCCCCGCGAAGGCGGGGAGAATGACAGTTTGAAATGCAGGGGTTCAGCTTGTCATCCCCGCGAAGGCGGGGAGGAATGACAGTTTGAAATGCAGGGGTTTCGCTTGTCATCCCCGCGAAGGCGGGGATCCAGTTCTTTACGACGCAACGAACACCCAAGGTATTTTCAAGTGGATGTTGAAGCAGGAGCAGGCAACATGAAATCCTACAAGCACTGGCACATCACCCTCGACGCCGACCGTCTCGCCTGGCTCACCTTCGACAAGGCCGGCAGCGCAACGAACACATTGTCGGTGGAGGTTCTGGCTGAATTCTCCGATGCCATCGCCGAAATCGCCGCGGAGATTCCGCGCGCGCTCATCATCCAGTCGGGCAAGGCTTCGGGCTTCATCGCCGGCGCGGACATCGAGGAATTCCTTTCCATCCAGACACCGGAGGATGCGAAGCGCATGATCCGCAACGGCTGGGAGCCGTTCAACCTGCTGGAGTCGCTGCCCTTTCCGACCGTGGCTTTGATCGACGGCTTCTGCATGGGCGGCGGTCTGGAACTGGCACTGGCCTGCCGTTACCGTGTCGCGGTGGACCAGCCCGGCACGCGCATGGCACTGCCCGAAGTGATGCTCGGCATCTGGCCGCTGATGGGCGGCGTGATGCGCCTGTCGCGCGTGGTGTCGCCGCCGCAGGCCCTCGACATGATGCTCACCGGCCGTGCCATCGACGCGCGCCGCGCCAAACGCATGGGCCTCGTGGATGAAGCGGTTCCGCCGCGCATCAAGGTGAACACGGCGCGCATGATCGCGCTGTCGCCACCACTGAAACGGAAGCCCTCGCTGCTTCATCGCCTGATGAACGGTCCCCTGCGCAACTTCATTGCGGCACAGGCGGAGAAACAGGTGGCGAGGCGCGCAAAGCGTGAACACTATCCGGCGCCCTACGCCATCCTGCGCGCCTGGTCGAAATTCGACGGCAATCCGTTTGCCATCCCCGATGACGACACAGCCTCCATCGCCCACCTGTGGTCCACCCCCACGGTCGAAACCTCTGTGGCGCGCAACCTGATCCGTGTTTTCTTCTTGCAGGAGCGCATGAAGTCGCTGGGCAAGACGGCGGATTTCAAGGCAAAGCACGTCCACGTCATCGGCGCCGGCGTCATGGGCGGCGACATCGCGGCCTGGTGCGCATCCCGCGGCCTCTCGGTGACGTTGCAGGATCAGAATGCCGAGCGCCTTGCACCGGCGATGAAGCGCGCCGCGGAAATGTTCTCTCGCCGCCTTCGCGGGTCGGACGCGAGGATGCGCATCCGCGATGCCACCGATCGCCTGATCCCTGACCTCACCGGTGAAGGCGCGCGCCATGCTGACGTGATCATCGAGGCGATTTTCGAGAACCTCGAAGCCAAGCGCGCGCTGTTCGCACAACTCGAGGCCATCGCCAAACCCGATGCCATCCTCGCCAGCAACACTTCCAGCCTGAAGCTGGCCGACATCGGTGCGAACTTCCGCGATCCATCGCGCCTGGTCGGCATCCACTTCTTCAATCCGGTGGCGCAGATGCAACTCGTCGAAGTGGTGGCAGGCGCAACGACGCATGCCGACACCGCGGCAAAGGCCGCGGCCTTCGTGCGCCAGATCGACAAGCTGCCGCTGCCGGTGAAGGATTCGCCCGGCTTCCTCGTCAACCGCGTGCTCGGACCCTACATGCAGCAGGCCTTCCGCATGGTCGACGAGGGCATCGCCCCCGAGACCCTGGATCGCGCCATGGAGCAGTTCGGCATGCCCATGGGCCCGATCGAACTGGCCGACGTGGTGGGCCTCGATATCTGCATGGCCGTGGGCCATGAACTGGCGCCAGGCAGCGAACCGCCGCACCGCCTGAAGGCGCTGTTCGACGCGAAGGACCTTGGCAAGAAAACCGGCCGCGGCTTCTACGCCTGGAAAAACGGCAAGCCGCAGAAAGCACAGGCCGGACAGGTGACCGCAGAACTGACGCAACGGCTGATCGCGCCCTACCTCAGGGAAGCCCACGCCGTGGTTGCCGAAGGGATCGTCGCCGATGCCGACCTGGCCGATGCCGGATTGATCTTTGGCACCGGCTTTGCGCCCTTCCGCGGCGGACCGCTGCACTACCTCGCGACGCGCGGAGAATGAGCACGGACGACAACCACCCGCTGCCGGACTTTGGCGTTACGCAACACCATTGAACGCTGCGAGACAGTCCTGCCCGGTCGAGACAGGCTGGTTATAAAGATAATAATCAGCCATTAAAATCGCTTTTAACTTCGCGATTTTAATGAAAATGATTATATTAATGCGGCGTTTAGAATCACCGAATATGCAACTATGAATGGCCCAACCGGTCTTCCAGTGCCGTAATCCAGTGCCGCACCGGTACCGCACTGCCGACGGCGAGGTGGGTCTGGCAGCCGATGTTGGCAGTGAGAATCGCCTCGGGTGCGCCCGACTGCAGCGCCGCCAGCTTGTTCTGCTGCAATTGTGTCGAGAGTTCGGGCTGCAGGATGGAATAGGTGCCGGCCGATCCGCAACACAGGTGTGCATCCGGCACGGGTGCAAGCTCAAAGCCTGCCGCAGTCAGTAGCGATTCAATGCCGCCACGCAGCTTCTGGCCATGCTGCAGCGTGCAGGGCGGGTGATAGGCGATTTTCTGACTCGTCGCTCCTGCCTTCCCGAACAACCCGGCAAGGGCCGCGCGTTCGGCAACCAGCACCTCGCCCAGGTCACGCGTGATGGCGCTGATCTTCGCGGCCTTGTCACCATAGGCCGGATCACCCGCCAGCAGATGGCCGTATTCCTTGACCATCGCGCCGCAGCCACTGGCGGTCATCACAATGGCTTCAATCCCGCCGCGTTCAATCAACGGCCACCAGGCATCGATCAGCCGGCGCATGTCGGCAATGCCGCCCTGCTGGTCGTCGAGGTGGTAACGCACCGCGCCACAACAACCCGCCCCTGCGCCTTGCACCAGCGAAATGCCGATGCGGTCGAGGATGCGGGCTGCGGCTGCATTGGTATCGGGCGCGAGTGCGGGCTGCACGCAGCCCGCAAGCACCAGCATGCGGCGCGCATGCCGCGGCTCAGGCCAGGCACCCGGCGAAGGCACCGATGCCGGAACCTTCTTTGCCAGCGCTGCCGGGAGCAAGGGCCGGAACGCGCGCCCCAGACCCAGCAGTAAACCGAACAGCCACGGACGCGGCAGCACGGCGCCCAGCGTGCCCCGCATGAAACCTGCGCCCGTCGGTCGATTTACTTGTCTTCCGACCAATGCGCGGCCGATGTCGGCCAGCCGCCCATATTCAACGCCTGAGGGACAGGTCGTTTCGCAGGCGCGGCAGGTCAGGCAACGATCCAGGTGCAACTGGGTGCTGGCGGTAACCGGCACACCTTCGAGTGCCTGCTTGATGAGGTAGATGCGGCCGCGCGGCCCATCCAGTTCATCGCCCAGCAACTGGTAGGTCGGACAGGTGGCATTGCAGAATCCGCAGTGCACGCACTTGCGCAGGATGGCATCGGCCTCCCGGCCTTCAGGCGTGTCGCGAATGAAATCAGCGAGCGAAGTCTGCATGTCAAAGGTCCGGATACAGGCGGCCGGGATTGAAAATGCCCTGCGGGTCAAACGTCGCCTTGAGGCGGCGATGCAGCATCATCATCTCCGGCGGAAGCGGATGAAAGCTGCCACAGGATTTGTCCGCGGCCCGAAACAGCGTGGCATGGCCACCCGCTTTGGCAGCAACATCGCGCACCACACGCGCGTCGGCATGCGTGGCGATCCACCGCAGGCCGCCACCCCACTCCAGCAGGCGGCTTCCCGGCAGGACTTCGAAAACCCGCGGCGGCGCCGTGGAGGGCACCGCCAGGCGCCACAGCGGCATGCTGTTCTGGAAGAACGGATGGCGCTGCTCGCGCAGCCCCGACCAGAACGGCCGCGCCCGATCCGCGGACAGTTGCTCACCACCCAATCTGCCCAGCGCTGCCGTCACGGCAGCCGCTGCACCGGAGAGACGCACATGCAATTCATCACCATGCCATGCACTCGCGGAAACCGGCAGCGGCTGGCCGCCCCAGCGGTTGAGCGTTTCCACCGCCCGGTCTTCGGGCAATTCAAAACGCAGTGTGGCCTCCATCACCGGCAGCGGCAGGGTTTTCAGCGAAGCCTCGAGGATCAGCCCGAGCGTCCCCAGCGAGCCGGCGAGCAGCCGCGACACATCGTAGCCCGCGACATTTTTCATGACCCGGCCACCGAAATTCAATATGTCGCCGCGGCCATCCATGAGCTGCATGCCCAGCACGAAATCACGCAGCGGCCCGGCCGACTGCCGCCGCGGCCCGGAAAGCCCTGCCGCAAGCATGCCGCCCACGGTGGCACTGGCGCCGAAATGCGGCGGCTCGAATGCCAGCATCTGGCCTTTCTGCGCCAATGCCGACTCCAGCTCGGCGAGTGGCGTTCCGGCGCGCGCCGTCACCACCAGTTCAGAGGATTCGTAGTCAACGATGCCGGCATGCCCGCGGGTGTCCAGCAGTTCGCCGGCCGTGGCATTGCCATAGAAGTCCTTGCTGCCACTGCCGCGAATCCGCAGGGGCCTGCGCCCCTCCGTCGCAGACCGAACCACCTGCGACCATTGCTCCAGCACTGCATCCATTCCGACGGCCAGCCTTGCTCAGTTGAAGGGAATCTCGAAGATCGTCTTGATGGTCCAGTCATCGGAGGCCGCATTGAGGCCGTGACCGATGCCGAAATTGAATACATAAGGCGCGCGATCATAATCCATGACCAGATAGAACGTGCGGTCCTGCTGGTCATGCGGCAGCCTGTCCTTAAGCGTGCCCAGGCCGTTGTAATACTCGACGCCCAGTGAAATTCCCTCCGCCACCTTCCTGCCAACCTTGTAGGCGAGGGTCGCATCGGGGCTCCGGTCATGTCCGGGGGAAAGACTCCATCCGAATATCGGGTTCATGCCGAACAGCCAGTCTGCAGTGCGGTAGCCCAGCATGATGCGCAATTCCGCCTCCACCCTGAAGTCCGAGAATTTGCGGGTCACATTGGACAGCTCACCGTTGGCGCCCACATACCAGCCGTCCCCGCCATGGATGGGCAGCCACTTGAGGCGCGCCTTGAGGCCGCCCATGTAGATGTCGCCGCTGTCACTGGTCGCCACCGGAACATACAGGCCCGCCTCAAGCGAATTGGTCAGCCCCCAGGAGAATTCCGGCGTGAGCCGCCAGCCATGATTCGGCGGCAGTTCGCCCTCGTAATTCGAAGCATTCCTTCCCTTCGGCGTGGTGTTGACATGCAACTCCAGGCCCCGCTCACCGGGTGCGTTGATGTCATCGGTGTACACCTGTATTTCATCGGTGACCGCGCGTGCCTCCTGGGGCAGCAGTCCGGCGAGCAAACCCGCGGTGGCCATGGCAGCAAAAGCAATAATGGAATGGCGTGACATTTTCGCTCCAGTCAGAATCAGAATCGGGGCAGACCGGCATGCGGCTGCTGCGCCGCTGCCGTCCCGCCCTTCAAATGCATGCGGCCATACTCCGCACAGCGATGCAGCGTCGGAATGTTTTTCCCCGGATTGAGCAGGCCTTCCGGATCGAAGGCTGTCTTCACGCCGCGGAACAGCGCGAGTTCGGCCGGTGCAAACTGCGTGCACATCTGGTTGATCTTCTCGATGCCCACGCCATGCTCACCGGTGATCGTGCCGCCGACTTCGACACATTTCTCAAGCACCTCGCCGGCAAATGCCTCGGTGCGCGCCAGCTCATCCGGCTTGTTGGCATCAAACAGGATGAGCGGATGCAGATTGCCATCGCCGGCATGAAACACGTTGGGACAGCGCAGGCCGTACTTGATTTCCATGGCCGCGATGAAGTGCAATATTTCGCCCAGGCGCCGGCGCGGGATGGTGCCATCCATGCAGTAGTAATCGGGGGAAATCCGCCCCACCGCCGGAAAGGCCGCCTTGCGCCCTGCCCAGAACTTCAGTCGCTCGGTTTCGTTCTGCGACACGCGTATGCCGGTGGCACCTGAGGCGCGCAGCACCTCGCTCATGCGCGCGACTTCCTCGCGGACTTCCTCTGGCGTGCCATCCGACTCGCACAACAGCAGCGCTGCAGCCTCGAGGTCGTAGCCCGCATGCACGAACTGCTCGACGGCATGCGTGGCCGGCCTGTCCATCATTTCCAGCCCGGCAGGAATGATGCCCGCACCAATGACATCGGCGACCGCATTGCCGGCCTTCTCCACATCATCAAAAGAGGCCATGATGCAGCAGGCGGTTTCCGGCTTCGGGATGAGGCGCACGCTGACTTCGGTGGTCACCGCCAGCATGCCTTCGCTGCCGATGGCAAGCGCCAGCAGGTCATAGCCCGGCGCATCCGGCGCCTCGGAACCGAATTCGACCAGGTCACCTGCAGCGGTCAGGCCGCGCACCCGCATCACGTTGTGCACGGTGAGGCCGTATTTCACGCAATGCACGCCACCGGAGTTTTCTGCGACATTGCCGCCGATCGTGCAAGCGATCTGCGATGAGGGATCCGGCGCGTAATACAGGCCATAAGGTGCTGCTGCTTCGGAGATCGCGGCATTGCGCACGCCTGGCTGCACACGCGCAATGCGCGCAACTGGATCGACTGCGAGTATTTTTTTCATCTTCGCCAGCGACAGCAGCACGCCATCCCCCATGGGCAGGGCACCGCCGGAAAGCCCGGTTCCGGCGCCGCGCGCCACGACCGGCACTTGCAGTTCATGGCAGATGCGCAGGACAGCCTGCACCTGCGCCTCATCCGCTGGCAGCGCGACCACCATCGGCAACTGGCGGTAGGCCGACAGCCCGTCGCATTCATAGGGCCGCGTATCCTCGCTCCGATGCAGGACTGCGGCACGCGGCAGCACTGCACCTAGACGTGCGGCCACCTGCGCCTGCCGGATGAAGTCGATACGCCCGGCAAACACGTTCATGACGTTGCTGTCGCGTGCGTCGCAGCCATCATACCGGCCTGACACTCGATCCAGGGCCGCAGCCATGCAAGGCTCGCAATGGTGTCACCGGACGGAAGGTATTCCGCGCCCAGCCAGCCGGCATAACCCAGCCGGTCGATATGCTCGAACAGGAAGGGATAGTTGATCTCTCCGGTGCCTGGCTCATGACGTCCGGGATTGTCGGCAAACTGCATGTGGCCGATGCGTGGCAGATTGGCTTCGATGGTCCTGGCCAGATCGCCCTCCATGACCTGCATGTGGAACATGTCGTATTGCACGAAGGCATTGCCCGCGGCCGCCTCATCAATGAGCGCAAGTGCCTGGGCGGTGTACTTCAGGTAGAAGCCGGGAATGGCGCGCGTGCTGATCGGTTCGATCATGAGGGCCATGCCGTGTCGCCCCAGTTCCCCTGCGGCATAACGCAGGTTGGAGACAAATGTTTCACGCAGGCGCTCGGGTGGCACCCTGCGCTCTGTTCCACCCACGACCCCCGAGAGCATGTTGAGACGGCGGCAACCCAGTGCCTCGGCATATTCGATGGCGTGGCCGACGCTGTCGCGAAACTCCGACATCCTGGCCGGCAGGCAGGCCATGCCGCGATCACCCTTTTCCCAATCCCCCGGTGGCAGGTTGAACAGAACCACTTCAAGCCCGGCACGCTGCGCGCGATCCGCCAGTTCGGCTTTGTCAAATGCATACGGAAACTGGAACTCCACGCCTCGGAACCCGGCATTCGCGGCCGCATCAAAGCGATCCGGAAAGGCGGACTCCGTGAACAACATGCTGATATTTGCGGAGAATCGGGGCATGAACTGGGAAAATTGCATGAATGGCCGGCAGGCGCATCCTAAGGTCCGCGGGGTTACCCGTCAAACCAGCAGCCCCTGAAGGTGCCCTCTCAAATGCCGCAGACGGCACCAGATAGATCACTCACTGTACGGAATGCTTTAGTCGCGAAAAGCGCCACCCAACGCAGATGTGGACGGCTTTTGTGCGACTCAGGTCGACGGTACTCGCCGGGAACTCTTGGGCGTGACCGACAATTCCCGGGTGAGGGATTGCAGCGCAAGTTCCAGGGCTGCGAGTTCCTGGCCCGAGAGGCGGTTGAACGCCTCCGGCAGCGTTCCACTGGCCGGATCCGGCGCCTGCTTCAACACCTTGGCACCCGCCCTTGTAACAAACAACCGGACAACCCGCTTGTCCGGTGCATTCCGCACGGCGCGCAAACATCCTGCCGACTTGAGCTTCTCAACAAGGTTGCTTGTGGTTGACTGGTGAACCGAGAGCTTGTCGGCCAACCCCTGCACAGTCAGCCCGGGTTCGCCCTGAATATGCCACAACGCCCACATCTGGGCGCCACTCAATGCGCTCTCAGTGTCCCCGTCCTTGACAGCCAAATGGCGTTTGACCGAGGTCACAACCCGCCGAAAGCTCAGCAACGCCTCGCGAACCCTGTCACCTTTGGCTGTGGAAGCAATACGCTTGTCAGATGTTTTTTTCAAAATAAACCCTACGAATCCAAGTGCTTTGATATACGAATGATTTTGGACCGAAGCGTGTGAAAATGCGAATAATTTGGCTTGTGACATGTCGGAATGACGACGCCTATGACTTATATTTTACAGGGCTTTTAAGTTTTCACCACCATCAGCCCTGACGAGACGTACAAAAAAAACGGGCGTCCGAGGACGCCCGCTTCAATTGCACCGGAGCCAGGCTCCGGACAAGATATTGCTATTAGAACGTGTGGTTCAGCGACAGCGAGATCAGGCGCTGGGTTTCGCCCAGGTTCGCCGATGCATTCGTTGATGCATAACCGTTCGTCGTGGTTGACGTCACGTCCAACTGCGCGGCAGCAGCGTTTGCCATCCTGACGTAGCTGACGCCCACGTTGGTGCGCGTCGAGAAGTTGTAGTTGTAGGACAACATCGTGTGCCTGGCAGACTGGTCACCGGCTTGAACCTTGTCGTCACCCGACTTGCTGTAGGTGAAGCCGACAACGCTGTTGCCAAAGCGGTAACGCACCGGGATCAGCCACTTGTTCACGTCGATGATTTGCGCGCCGGTCACCGGGCTGCTGGCCTTGATCTTGGAGTAGGTGAAGCCCGTTTCTATGCCAGCGATCGTGACTTCAGCCCAGATGCCGTTGGCCTTCAGATCCCACGTCAGTTGGTCATCCTTGATGTCGGCATACTTGTAGCCCACGCGAGCGATACCGAAGTTATATTCAGGGAACAGGTACCAGGCACGGCCGGCACGGCCGGCGTTGGCCAGATCAGCGTCCAGGCCGTTCGGGTTGGAAGACCAGGCAATCGTGGCCTTGAAGTCGCCCAAATCAGGGGTATCGTAAAAAATCATGTTCTGCTGGCGGCTGGAGGAGAACGATACCGCGGTGCCACCCAGCATCACGTACGCTTGCGAGCCGCTGGTGGAGTAGTGCTGGGAAGCGTTGGTGGTCAGTCCGGCGCCACGGTCCGCAAAAGTCACATCCGTACCGGCGCGGACGCTACCCCAAGCCTTGCTACGCAGACCGACGAAGTTAACGCCAGTCTTGCTGCCAACGTCCAGAACACCTGCCGTGGCCCCGCCGCCGTTGTCCATCATCGGACGCAGTTCGTACTGGCCGAAGGCCTCCATGCCGCCGCCGAGATCTTCAACAGCGCCAAAACGGATGATACTGGCGTTGTCGTTGACCAGCGTTTCGCTCGTGTGGAGTCCAGCACGTGCAGCCGTGGGGTTGCCAATGCTGATGTTCGTCAGCTGGATGCCGAACTTGCCCGAGACCGTGACCTGCGCTGCAGCGATGCTGGGCACGCCAAACGCGCCAGCAACCGCAAC
>CAIYPG010000154.1 GCA_903928055.1 uncultured beta proteobacterium
ATCGCGATGGAACAGGGCCTGCGTTTTGCGATCCGCGAGGGTGGCAAGACAGTGGGTGCTGGTGTTGTGGCGAAGGTTATCGAGTAACGAATCAGCACCAATGCTGGCCTGCAGCCTCCGGCTGCAGGCTCATGCTACAGGTTAAAATATATGCAAAGTCAAAAAATCCGAATCAGACTGAAAGCGTTCGATTACCGTCTGATTGATCAGTCAGCACTGGAAATCGTCGATACGGCAAAGCGTACCGGCGCAGTGGTCAAGGGGCCGGTTCCCCTTCCCACTCGGATCGAGCGTTTTGACGTGCTTCGTTCACCGCACGTGAACAAGACGTCGCGTGACCAGTTTGAAATTCGTACACACCTGCGTCTCATGGACATCATCGACCCAACCGACAAGACGGTGGATGCGCTGATGAAGCTGGATCTGCCTGCAGGGGTGGATGTGGAAATCAAGCTGTAAATGTTTCAGTAGTCAGCAGTAGTAGTAACGGAGTGGCTGTCCCAAACGGCTGCTTCGCTTGATTAACCGCCGGCCAATTGCAGTCGGCACCCGGGCCAGACAAATTGTCAGGCCAAGGGCATTAGATAAAAGGGTAAGACCATGAGTTTGGGACTCGTCGGCCGCAAGGTCGGCATGACTCGCATTTTTACCGATGAAGGGGACTCCCTTCCGGTGACGGTGCTGGACGTGTCTGACAATCGTGTCACTCAGATCAAAACGACGGCTACTGACGGCTACGTTGCCGTGCAAGTCGCGTTCGGCAAACGCCGTGCTTCCCGCGTTACCAAGGCCATGGCCGGGCACTATGCCAAGGCCGGGGTCGAAGCGGGGCACGTTCTCAGTGAATTTCGCATCTCCGAGGCGGAGCTGGCAGACCTGAAGGTCGGCGGCAAAGTCGGTGCTGATCTGTTCAAGGTTGGTCAGAAGGTTGACGTATCCGGAACCTCGCAGGGCAAGGGTTTCTCCGGTGTCATCAAGCGCCATCACTTTTCGTCAAATCGCGCCAGCCACGGCAACTCCCGATCCCATAATGTTCCCGGCTCAATCGGCCAGGCACAGGATCCGGGGCGTGTTTTCCCCGGCAAGCGCATGTCCGGACATCTTGGTGATGTGACGCGCACTGTGCAGAGCCTTGTTGTCGTCCGCGTGGACACGGAGCGCCAGTTGCTGCTCATCAAGGGTGCTGTGCCCGGCAGCCGTGGCCGCGACGTCATCGTCAGCCCGGCTGCAAAGCCAGGTAAGCCCAAAGTGGCTCAGGCAGCGGCAAAGCCCGCAGCCAAGAAGTGAGGTGAGGGATGGAACTCAAGCTGATCAATGAACAAGGACAGAGCGCGGCGACAGTTGCCGCTTCTGACGCGCTGTTTGGGCGCGAGTACAACGAATCTCTGGTTCACCAGATTGTCGTGGCATACAAGGCCAACGGCCGCAGCGGTACGCGTGCCCAAAAGGGCCGCAGCGATGTCCGTCACTCGCAGAAGAAGCCGTGGCGCCAAAAGGGCACCGGTCGTGCCCGCGCTGGTGATACCGCCAGCCCGCTCTGGCGCGGAGGCGGAAAGATATTCCCGAACCTGCCGGACGAGAATTTCAGCCACAAGGTCAATCGCAAGATGTACCGCGCGGGGATTTGCTCCATTCTCTCCCAGCTGGCACGTGAAGACCGCTTGAAAGTGGTAGAGGATTTCTCGCTGGATGCACCGAAGACCAAGCTGCTTGCGCAGAAGATTCGCCAGATGGGACTCACCGAGGTACTGGTGATTACCGATGCGATTGAACCCAATCTTCTGTTGTCAGCGCGCAATCTGCCGAATGTGATGGTGCTTGATGCGGCGCATGCAGATCCGGTGTCGCTGATTCATTTTCAGCACGTGATCCTCACCAAAAAGGCGGTTGCCAAATTTGAGGAGATCCTGAAATGAGCGCAAAAGAACAACGTTTGATGCAGGTGTTGCTTGCGCCGACGGTCTCCGAGAAGAGCACGTTCGTCGGTGAAAAGCACAACCAGGTGGTCTTCCGTGTCACCCAGGACGCGACCAAGCCGGAGATCAAGGCAGCGGTTGAGCTGCTCTTCAAGGTCAAGGTAAAGGGCGTCCAGGTGTCCAATGTAAAGGGCAAGGAAAAGCGCTTTGGCCGCTTCATGGGCCGTCGCCGGAACTGGAAAAAGGCTTATGTATCGCTGATGCCTGGCCAGGAAATCAACTTTCAGGCCGCGGAGTAAACCATGGCACTCATCAAAGTAAAACCGACATCTGCCGGACGACGCGGGGTAGTCAAGCTCGTCAATCCGAATCTGCACAAGGGCAAGCCGCACGCGCCCCTGCTTGAGAAGCAATCGAAGAAGGCCGGACGCAACAATTCCGGCCGGATCACGATGCGCCATCAGGGCGGCGGGCATAAGCAG
This sequence comes from uncultured beta proteobacterium, assembly GCA_903928055.1. Taxonomy (GTDB): domain Bacteria; phylum Pseudomonadota; class Gammaproteobacteria; order Burkholderiales; family SG8-39; genus CAIYPG01. The sequence goes on from CAIYPG010000154.1 coordinate 2,399, forward strand.
CAATATCGCATCGTCGATTTCCGCCGCGAAAAGGATGGCGTTCCGGCGAAGGTTGAGCGCCTTGAGTACGATCCGAACCGTAGTGCGAACCTGGCCTTGCTGTGCTACGCCGATGGCGAACGTCGCTACATTATCGCTCCGAAGGGTATCCTTGCTGATGCTCAGCTGGTTTCCGGTGCAGAGGCGCCGATCAAGCCTGGCAACGCATTGCCGCTGCGCAATATTCCCGTGGGTACCACGATTCATTGCGTGGAAATGCAACCCGGCAAAGGGGCGCAGATAGCCCGTTCTGCAGGCGCCTCCGTGCAATTGCTGGCAAGGGAAGGAAGTTATGCCCAGGTCAGGTTGCGTTCAGGCGAGATTCGCAAGGTGCATGTGGATTGTCGTGCCACGATCGGTGAAGTGGGCAATGAGGAACACAGCCTGCGCTCCATCGGCAAGGCCGGTGCAATCCGCTGGCGCGGCATCCGTCCGACGGTTCGTGGTGTGGCCATGAACCCGATTGACCACCCGCATGGCGGCGGCGAAGGCAAGACTGCAGCAGGCCGTGATCCCGTGAGTCCGTGGGGCGTGCTGACCAAGGGTTACAAGACCCGCAGCAACAAGCGCACCCGGAGCATGATTGTTCAATTCCGGAAAAAGAAATAGGGGCTAGGACATGGCACGTTCGGTCAAGAAGGGTCCTTTTGTGGACCAACACCTGATAGACAAAGTGGAGGCAGTTCGCTCCACCAATGACAAGCGTCCGATCAAGACGTGGTCTCGACGCTCCACCGTGTTGCCTGATTTTGTCGGACTGACGATTGCCGTCCATAACGGCAAACAGCACGTACCGGTCTACATTTCGGAAAACATGGTTGGCCACAAACTCGGCGAATTCGCCCTTACGCGCACCTTCAAGGGGCATACGGCCGACAAGAAGGTTGCGGCGCCTGCCGCCAAGAAGTAAGGAAATGAACATGGAAACGCAGGCCAAGTTGTACGGAGTGAGGCTCTCGGCGCAAAAAGGGCGTCTGGTTGCCGATCTGATTCGCGGTCTTTCGGTGGACAAGGCGCTCAACGTGCTTGAGTTCAGTCCGAAAAAGGGCGCGCGCATCATAAAGAAGGTTCTGGAATCCGCGATCGCGAATGCCGAGCACAATGATGGTGCTGATGTCGATGAGCTCAAGGTCAAGAGCATCATGGTTGAGCAGGGTACGACGCTCAAGCGCTTTCAGGCTCGTGCAAAGGGACGTGGAAACCGCATCAGCAAGCCCACCTGCCACATCTTTGTCACTGTCGGAGACAAGGAAAAGAAGGTAGCCAAGGCTTCCAAGCCGCGGCCGGGCAGTGCTGTAAAGCAGGCAAAAAAGTAAAGGACGGCCATGGGACAGAAAATACATCCGACTGGATTCAGACTTGCGGTCAACAAGAACTGGACCTCGCGCTGGTTTGCCAACAGCAAGAATTTTTCGGGCATGCTCAACGAGGACATTAAGGTCCGCGCCTATCTTAAGAAGAAACTTGCGCATGCCTCCGTTGGCAGGGTGATCATCGAGCGTCCGGCCAAGGATGCGCGCATCACCATTCACTCCGCGCGCCCTGGCGTGGTCATCGGAAAGAAGGGCGAGGATATCGAGGTCATCAAGTCCGATCTGCGCAAGCTCCTTGGCGTTCAGATGGTGCATGTGAACATCGAAGAAATCAGGAAGCCCGAGATTGACGCGCAGTTGATCGCCGATTCGATCACCCAGCAGCTCGAAAAACGCATCATGTTCCGCCGTGCCATGAAGCGTGCAATGCAGAACGCGATGCGCCTCGGGGCGCAGGGCATCAAGATCATGAGCGCGGGACGTCTGAACGGCATTGAAATTGCTCGTACCGAGTGGTATCGCGAAGGGCGGGTGCCGTTGCATACGCTGCGCGCGGATATCGACTACGGCACGTCCGAAGCGAAGACCACCTACGGCATCATCGGGGTCAAGGTCTGGGTGTACAAGGGTGACATGCTCGTCAAGAGCGACCAGCCCGCGTCTCCGCCTGCACCGACCACGGATGATCCGGCAGCTGCACGGAAAGTCCGCAAGGCGCCTTCTCGGCCTGCGGATGACAAGCCGGCTTCATCTGCAAAGCCGGCAGATGGTGATGCCAAGAAGCCTGTGCGCCGCGCACCTGCGCGCAAACCGTCGGCAGACGGTGCAAAGGCTGCAGTTGCGGCAGACGACAAACCCAAGGCCACGGTCAAGCGCGTACGCAAGGCCAAGACGGATGCCGGCACACCGCCGGAATCCGGTGGTCAATCGAGCCAGTAACGACGGCCAGAACCAGGTACTGACAGGACAGCGATATGCTTCAGCCAGCACGCACCAAATATCGGAAGCAGCAAAAGGGTCGCAACAAGGGCGTAGCGACACGCGGCGCGAAAGTGTCGTTTGGCGAATTCGGCCTCAAGGCGACAGAGCGCGGGCGTTTGACCGCCCGCCAGATTGAAGCGGCGCGGCGCGCCATGACCCGCCACATCAAGCGGGGCGGGCGGGTATTCATCCGCGTGTTTCCGGACAAACCCATTTCCCACAAGCCTGCCGAAGTGCGGATGGGCGGGGGCAAGGGTAATCCGGAGTATTTTGTGGCCGAAATCCGGCCCGGCAACGTGTTGTACGAGATGGACGGAGTCGACGAAAGCACGGCGCGCCAGGCATTTGCGCTTGCCGCGGCGAAGCTTCCGCTCAAGACGACGTTCGTATTCAGGCTAGTGGGGTAAGCGATGAAATCCAGTGAATTGCGTGCCAAGGACGAGGCGCAGCTGACCAAGGAGCTTGAGGACCTGCTCAAGGCGCAGTTTTCCTTGCGCATGCAGAAGGCAACCCAACAGCTCACCAATACCAGTCAATTGAGGAAGGTGCGCCGCGACATTGCGCGGGTGCGCACCCTTCTCGGCGAAAAGGCGGTAGCAAAATGAGTGAAACCAAGAACACACGGGTACTGACCGGCCGGGTCGTCAGCGACAAGATGGACAAGACGGTTACGGTGCTGGTTGAGCGCCGCGTCACGCACCCGCTGATCGGCAAGATCGTGACGCGCTCCAAGAAATATCACGCTCATGACGAAAAGAACGAATTCCACGAGGGCGATCTTGTGGCAATCGAGGAAACCAGGCCGGTTTCAAAGACCAAGGCATGGCGCGTGGCGAAATTGTTGGAGAAATCACGCACAGTCTGATTTGATCATGCTTGCGTGATCTCGCAGAAGTAGGTTATAGTAGCGGACTTTCCGCCCGGTCAAGAACCCATAAGTCAGGCGCCTGCGGTGCCGCGGTTTTGAGGTTGTGGCCGGAGCCCTTCCCCGGACGGGGTCCAAAACTGTCGGCTGTTTCCGGCGTTGCCGGGTACAGGACAAGTTGGAGATAGAAAAATGATCCAGATGCAGACGGTGCTGGACGTCGCCGATAACACAGGCGCACGTTCAGTGATGTGTATCAAAGTGCTCGGCGGCTCCAAGCGCCGGTATGCCTCCATTGGCGACGTCATCAAGGTCAGCATCAAGGATGCTGCGCCTCGCGGACGCGTCAAGAAAGGTGAAGTCTATAACGCCGTCGTGGTGCGCACCGCCAAGGGCGTGCGGCGTGCTGACGGCAGCCTCATCCGCTTTGACTCCAATGCGGCAGTTTTGCTGTCGGCCAAGATGGAGCCGATCGGCACACGCATATTCGGGCCGGTGACGAGGGAATTGCGCACTGAGCGCTTTATGAAGATCGTTTCGCTTGCGCCGGAGGTGATCTGATATGGAACGTATTCGCAAAGGCGACAGCGTCGTTGTCCTGACCGGTCGTGACAAGGGCAAGCGCGGTTCAGTATTACGCCGGACCGACAAGGATCACGTGCTGGTTGAGGGTATCAATCGGGTCAAGAAGCACGCCAAGCCGAATCCGATGAAGGGGCAGCCCGGCGGCATCGTCGACAAAGAGATGCCCATCCACATTTCCAACATTGCGCTCTTCAATCAGCAGACGCAAAAGGCCGACCGCGTGGGCATCAAGGCGCTGGAAGGTGGTCGGAAGGTACGGGTCTTCAAATCAAACGGTGAGCAGATCGACGCCTAGGGGCGGAGGAAGAATATGGCGCGCTTACAGCAATTTTATCGCGAGAATGTCGTACCCGATCTGATGAAGAAGTTTGGGTACAAGTCGCAAATGCAGGTTCCACGCATCGAGAAAATCACGCTCAACATGGGTGTTGGCGAAGCGGTGCAGGACAAGAAGATCATGGAACACGCAGTCGGGGATCTGACCAAGATTGCCGGTCAGAAGCCTGTCGTGACCAAGGCCAAGAAGTCGATTGCGACCTTCAAGTTGCGCGAGGACTATCCGGTTGGCTGCATGGTCACTTTGCGCGGCACCCGCATGTACGAGTTCTTGGACCGGCTGGTTACGATCGCCATTCCACGTATTCGTGACTTCCGCGGCATTTCCGCCAAGTCATTTGATGGTCGCGGGAATTACTCCATGGGCGTCAAGGAACAGATCATTTTCCCTGAGATTGAGTACGACAAGATCGATGCGCTGCGGGGACTGAATATCAGCATCACCACCACGGCGAAAACCGATGACGAAGCAAGAGCGCTTCTCGCCGGCTTCCGGTTCCCGTTCAAGAACTAAGAGGATTTGCCAACATGGCCAAACTCGCCCTGATCAATCGCGATGCCAAGCGCCGCAAGACTGTTGCTAAGTTTGCGGCAAAGCGCAAGGAACTGCTTGCGGCTGCAAATGACCTCAAGCAATCAGAAGAAGACCGTGCGGAAGCGCGCGCCAAGCTGCAACTGCTGCCGCGCAACGCCTCACCGACACGCCTTCGCAACCGTTGCAAACTGACAGGACGTCCGCGCGGTGTATATCGCAAGTTCGGTCTGGGACGCAGCAAGCTTCGGGATATCGCCATGCGTGGCGAAATTCCGGGTTTGACCAAGGCCAGCTGGTAAGGAGAACGCATGAGCATGACCGACCCGATCGCCGACATGCTGACGCGCATTCGCAATGCGCAGTTAGTCGGTAAAAACACTGTAACCATGCCGTCGTCAAAGCTGAAGCTGGCGATTGCGCAGGTTCTCAAGGACGAAGGCTATGTCGACGGGTTCGCACGTCGCGAGAACGAAGGCAAGCCCGAACTCGAAATCAGCCTCAAATACTACGCTGGCGAGCCGGTCATCGAAAAGATCGAGCGTGTCTCCCGGCCCGGCCTGCGCATCTACAAGGGGCATGATGATCTGCCCAAGGTGATGAACGGTCTGGGTGTGGCGATAGTGTCGACTTCGCGCGGCGTCATGACCGACCGCAAGGCTCGCGCCACTGGCGTGGGCGGCGAAATCCTCTGCATTGTTGCGTAAGGGGAAAGAACATGTCACGCATCGGAAAGAGCCCCATCGAAGTGCCCAAGGGCGTTGAGGTGACCATTGCGGCCGATCAGGTTTCGGTCAAAGGTCCGCTCGGCACGTTGAGCCAGAAGCTGACGGGCATAGTGAAGATTGCCAGAGAAGGTGAAAACCTTGTTTTCGCCGCAGCCAATGAAACCTACGAAGCGAACGCCATGTCGGGCACGCTGCGTGCGCTGGTTGCCAACATGGTGACGGGCGTTACCAAGGGTTTCGAGCGGAAACTGACGCTGGTTGGCGTTGGATACCGGGCGCAGGCCCAGGGCGACAAGCTCAACTTGGCGCTCGGGTTTTCCCACCCGGTTGTTCATCAAATGCCCCAGGGCATCAAGGTGGAAACCCCGACCCAGACAGAAATTCTGGTCAAGGGCACGGACAAGCAACTGGTTGGCAAGATCGCTGCGGAAATTCGCGCGGTCCGCCCCCCTGAGCCCTACAAGGGCAAGGGTGTGCGCTATGCCGATGAGAGAGTGGTTCTTAAAGAGACCAAGAAGAAGTAAAGGTGGCTAGCCATGATTGACAAAAATACATCGCGTTTGCGGCGCGCCGCCCAGACCCGTCGCAAGATTGCAAAACTGAAGACGGCACGGTTGGCGGTTCATCGCACAAACGGCCACATCTACGCCCAGCTGGTATCTGACGACGGTGCGCGCATCCTGACGAGCGCATCCACGGCGGAAAAGGAAGTGCGGTCCACGGTGGCCAACGGCGGCAATGCTGCTGCTGCTGCTGCTGTCGGCAAGCGCATCGCCGAAAAAGCAAAGAGCCTTGGCATTGAAGCCGTGGCATTCGACCGTTCCGGCTATAAGTTCCACGGGCGGGTCAAAGCACTTGCAGATGCGGCTCGCGAAGCCGGTCTGAAGTTTTAAGCGAGGTTCATGATGGCTAGGATGCAACCCAGGATGCAGGGTGGTGAAGACCGCCAGGACGGCCTCAAGGAAAAAATGGTCGCGGTTAACCGCGTTACCAAGGTGGTAAAGGGTGGCCGAGTGATGGGATTTGCCGCACTTACCGTGGTCGGCGATGGTGACGGCGGGATCGGCATGGGCAAAGGCAAGGCCCGTGAAGTGCCGGTGGCTGTTCAGAAGTCGCTTGACGAGGCGCGCCGCAAGCTGTTCCGCGTCAAGCTTAAGAAGGGCACGCTCCATCATGCCGTCATCGGCAAACATGGTGCCTCCACCGTGATCATGCAGCCGGCCTCTGACGGTACGGGCATCATCGCTGGCGGACCGATGCGCGCTGTTTTTGAAGTGATGGGCGTTACCAACGTCCTCGCCAAGATTGTCGGCTCGACCAATCCCTACAACGTGGTTCGCGCCACGCTGGATGGTTTGAAGCGGATGAACACACCGTCGGAAGTCGCGGCGAAGCGCGGCAAGACCGTTGCCGACATCACCGCCTGATCGGGAGCACGGTTATGAGTACAGCAAAGAAAATCAAGGTGACGCTGGTCAAGAGTCCCATCGGTTGCAAGCAGGCCCATCGCGCAACCGTGCGTGGACTGGGATTGAGCCGCATGAACCAGACCGTTGAAGTTGTGGACACGCCGCAGGTGCGCGGCATGATCCTTAGCGTGAACTATCTCGTGCGCGCAGAAGGCTGAGCGAGGACATTATGCAACTGAACACCATCAAACCTGCTTCCGGCGCCAAGCGTCCACGCCGCCGCGTCGGCCGTGGCATCGGCTCTGGCCTGGGCAAGACCGCGGGTCGCGGCCACAAGGGACAGAAGTCCCGTTCGGGCGGTTTTCACAAGGTCGGATTCGAAGGCGGCCAGATGCCGCTGCAGCGCCGCCTGCCCAAGCGCGGCTTTGCCTCGCGCAAGCATTCTGAGGAAGTTCGTCTGGATGATCTGGCGCTGGTCAAGGGCGACCAGGCTGACATAGCAGCCCTCCAGGCTGCAGGCGTGGTCACCATCCATGCACTCCAGGTCAAGGTGATTCTGGCCGGTGAACTGAAGCGCAAGGTCAATGTTGTCGGACTGAGCGTGACCAAGGGCGCCAGGGCGGCAATCGAGGCTGCCGGTGGCACGATCAACGAGATCGTGGTTCCGCCCAAGGTGCGCAAGCTGCCGAAGAAAGATAAGCCCAAGGCTTGAGTTCGCTCAAGACTGACATCCCATGGCGACTGCGGCCCCACAAATCGGCAAGAGCGGCAAGTACGGCGACCTGAAGAAACGGTTGCTGTTCCTGCTCGGCGCATTGATCGTATTCAGGATCGGTGCGCATATTCCGGTTCCGGGCATCGATCCGGCCAAGCTCGCCGAACTGTTTCAGACCCAGCAGGGCGGCATTCTTGGAATGTTCAACATGTTCTCGGGCGGGGCGCTTTCGCGCTTCACGATTTTTGCCCTGGGGATCATGCCCTACATCTCGGCCTCGATCATCATGCAGTTGATGACGGCGGTGTCGCCGCAGCTGGAAGCGCTCAAGAAGGAAGGCCAGTCGGGCCAGCGCAAGATCACGCAGTACACGCGCTACGGCACCGTTCTGCTGGCCCTGTTTCAGGCGACCGGCATTTCGATCGCCCTTGAATCGCAGGCCGGCCTGGTGATGGACCCGGGCCTGATGTTCCGCTTTACCACGGCGGTCACCCTGGTCACCGGCACGATGTTCCTCATGTGGCTGGGTGAGCAGGTCACCGAGCGTGGCTTGGGCAACGGCATCTCGATTATCATTTTCGCGGGTATTGCGGCCGGGCTGCCCGGTTCCATCGCGGGTCTGCTTGAACTGGTGCGGACCGGTGCGATGCATCCCCTGACTGCCTTGCTGGTCACGGTGGCGGTTGCGCTGGTTACCTGGGCGGTGTGTTTCGTGGAGCGGGGACAGCGAAAGATCCTCGTCAACTATGCCAAGCGACAGGTGGGCAACAAGATTTACGGCGGCCAGACTTCGCATCTGCCGTTCAAGCTGAACATGGCTGGTGTCATTCCGCCGATTTTTGCCAGCTCCATCATTCTGTTCCCTGCGACGCTGGCGGGCTGGTTCGGGTCCCATGATGGCGTGTACTGGCTCAAGGACATCGCCGCGACGCTGTCGCCTGGGCAGCCGATTTATGTGTTGTTGTACATGTCTGCGATCGTGTTCTTCTGCTTCTTCTACACGGCGCTGCAGTACAACCCGAAGGAAACCGCGGACAACCTGAAGAAGTCCGGTGCTTTTGTTCCCGGCATCCGTCCGGGTGATCAGACGGCAAAATACCTCGAGCGCATCCTGCTGAGGCTGACGCTGGCCGGCTCCATTTATGTGGCACTGGTCTGTCTGTTGCCTGAATTCCTGATCCTCAAGTGGAACGTGCCGTTCTATTTCGGCGGGACTTCGCTGCTGATCATTGTTGTGGTCACGATGGACTTCATGGCGCAAGTGCAGGCCTACATCATGACCCATCAGTATGAGAGCCTGCTGAAGAAGGCAAATTTCAAGGGAGCTGGGTTTCCCGCTCGCTAAGCCGGATCGGTTTCAATTCGAAGCATTAGGTAGGTCCCGGAGCCAATAACGGCTCACCGGGCCAAATGAAGGAGAGCAGTGATGAAAGTACTGGCTTCAGTCAAGAAAATCTGCCGTAACTGCAAGGTTATCCGCAGAAAAGGCGTGGTGCGCGTCATTTGCTCCGATCCGCGCCACAAACAGCGCCAGGGTTGATCCGAATCCTTTCGCATACTTGGTATTCGACAGGTTTTAACGCTATAATCTTTGGTTCCGCTTTTCAGCCGAACCAACTCTTTTGACGGAGTGACGCATGGCCCGCATTGCAGGGGTAAATATCCCAAATCACCAGCATGCCGAAATCGCGCTTCAGGCGATCTACGGCATCGGTCGCGCCCGCGCGCAGGCAATTTGCGTGGCCACCGGTATCGAAAAGACGTCAAAAATCAAGGATTTGTCTGAGGGCGACATGGAGAAGCTCCGTGTTGAAGTGTCCAGGATCACTGTTGAAGGTGACCTGCGCCGCGAAATCTCGATGAACATCAAGCGCCTGATGGACCTTGGTTGCTATCGGGGCACCCGCCACCGCAAGGGCCTGCCCGCCCGCGGACAGCGCACCCGCACGAACGCACGTACCCGCAAGGGCCCGCGCAAGGCCGCCATCAAGCTCCAGTCGGCCCCTAGCAAGACCTAAGCTTCCGGCCGGACCGGAAAGTACCTAAGAGGAATCAGCACAACATGGCCAAGCAGCCCAACGCACCCGCAGCGACCCGCGTTCGCAAGAAGGTGAAGAAGAACGTTGCCGAAGGCATCGCGCACGTCCACGCGTCCTTCAACAACACCATCATCACGATCACCGACCGCCAGGGCAACGCGCTTTCCTGGGCGACCTCGGGTGGCGCCGGCTTCAAGGGCTCGCGCAAGTCGACTCCGTTTGCCGCGCAGATCGCCGCCGAGGCGGCAGGTCGCGCTGCGCAGGAATGCGGTGTCAAGAATCTCGAAGTACGCATCAAGGGCCCAGGCCCGGGACGCGAATCCGCAGTCCGCGCGCTGAACGCGCTCGGCCTGAAGATCACCAGCATCGCCGACGTAACGCCGGTGCCGCATAACGGCTGCCGCCCGCCCAAGCGGCGCCGGATCTAGTCGAACAAGAGGAAGTCATGGCCCGTAATCTCGATCCGAAATGCCGTCAGTGCCGCCGCGAAGGGGAGAAGCTGTTCCTCAAGGGCGAAAAATGCTTTACCGACAAGTGCGCGATTGAGCGCCGCAGCTACGCTCCCGGCCAGCACGGCCAGAAGAGCGGCTCGCGCCTGTCCGACTTCGGCAAGCAGCTGCGCGAAAAGCAGAAAATGCGCCGCGTTTATGGCCTGCTCGAAGGACAATTCCGCCGCGCCTATGCCGAGGCTGACCGCCGCAAGGGGGTCGCTGGCGAGAACCTGCTGCAGGTGCTGGAGTCGCGCCTGGACACCGTGTCCTACCGCATGGGTTTCGGCGCAAGCCGTACCGAAGCGCGTCAGGTCGTGCGTCACAACGGCATCCTGGTCAATGGCCGCCGCGTCAACATCCCGTCCTACCAGGTGAAGCCCGGTGACGTGGTGGAAGTGGCGCAAAAATCCAAGGCCCATCTGCGGATCAAAGCCGCAGCCGAAGCCGCGGAGTCGCGCGGTTTCCCGGACTGGATTGAAGTCGACATCAAGGAACTCAAGGGCAAGTTCAAGGCGCTCCCGCAACGCAGCGAGTTGCCCTCGAACATCAATGAGAGCCTTGTGATCGAGTTGTACTCCAAGTAATCCGCGAAGAAACCTCGATTTACCTGAATTACCAGGGGAAAGCGTACATGCAAACCAGTGGATTCCTGAAGCCGCGCATCATTGACGTCCAGACCGTCGCACCGAACCATGGCCGGGTTGTAATGGAGCCGTTCGAGCGTGGCTACGGCCATACGCTCGGCAACGCGCTGCGTCGCGTGCTGTTGTCCTCGATGCCCGGATTCGCACCGACCGAGGTGCAGATCGCCGGCGTCCTGCACGAGTACTCGACCATCGAGGGCGTGCAGGAGGACGTTGTCGACATCCTTCTCAACCTCAAGGGCGTGGTGCTGAAGCTCCACAACCGCGATGAGGCCCTGCTTACCCTGAAGAAAAAGGGTGAAGGCCCCGTTACCGCGGGCGACATCGAAGTCACCCACGACGTCGAGATCATCAATCCCGAGCACGTGATTGCCCACCTGTCGCCGGGCGGCAAGATCGAGATGGAAATCAAGATCGAAAAGGGCCGCGGCTACGTTCCGGGCAACCTGCGCATCGTTCCCGAGGAGTCCAAGGGAATCGGCCGCATCATTCTCGACGCCTCGTTCTCGCCGGTGCGCCGCGTGTCCTACGCCGTGGAGTCCGCGCGCGTCGAACAGCGCACCGACCTTGACAAGCTCATCATCGACATCGAGACGAACGGCGCAATCGAATCCGAAGAGGCGATCCGCTACGCAGCGCGCATCCTCGTCGACCAGCTGTCGGTGTTTGCGGCGCTGGAAGGCACGGCGCCGGTGACCGAAGAGAAGAAGTCGCCGCAGGTTGATCCCATCCTGCTGCGTCCGGTCGACGACCTCGAACTGACGGTGCGCTCGGCCAACTGCTTGAAGGCCGAAAACATCTATTACATCGGCGACCTGATCCAGCGCACCGAGACCGAGCTCCTCAAGGCTCCGAACCTCGGCCGCAAGTCGCTCAACGAAATCAAGGAAGTGCTTGCATCGCGTGGTCTGACTCTGGGCATGAAGCTCGAGAACTGGCCGCCGGCAGGTTTGGAAACCGCGCGCGCCTGATCGGCACGCCGGCAATAGAGAAAAGGCACACCTATGCGTCACCGTCTTGGACTGCGCAAACTCAACCGCACCAGCAGCCATCGCCTTGCGATGCTGCGCAACATGACCAACTCGCTTCTGAAGCACGAGGTCATCACCACCACTCTGCCCAAGGCCAAGGAATTGCGCCGTGTGGTCGAGCCGATGATCACGCTGGGCAAGGAAGCCACGGTGGCCAATCGCCGCCTGGCGTTCGACCGCCTGCGTGACCGCGACATCGTCACCAAGCTGTTCGGCGAACTCGGTCCGCGCTACGCCACCCGCAACGGCGGCTATCTGCGCATCCTGAAGTTCGGTTTCCGCAAGGGCGACAATGCCCCGATGGCGCTCGTGGAATTGCTGGATCGTCCCGAGCCCAAGGAAACGGCAGCTACGGAGAAGGCAGCCGCCTGATCATTCCAGGTGCTGCATGAAAAAGGCCGGCCTGCCGGCCTTTTTTTATGGATCTTTCACACGACGTCTTATGTGATCAGCAGGACCCGGTAGTCATTGACGTTCGTGCGCGTAGGGCCGGTGACCACCAGGTCGTCCAGCGCCGCGAAGAACGCCCAGGCATCGTTGTTCGCAGCCAGAGCCTTCACATCGAGGCCCTTGTCCGCAGCACGTTGCAGCGCATCCGGGGTCAGCACCGCGCCGGCGTTGTCCTCCGATCCGTCAATGCCGTCCGTGTCGCAGGCCAGGCCCCATACGGTGGCCTGCCCGCCCAGATCCATGGCCAGCGCCAGCAGGAATTCGGTGCAGCGCCCGCCACGGCCAGAGCCGCGCAGCGTGACCGTGCACTCACCACCCGAAATCAATGCGACCGGGGTCCCCCATGGCTGGCCATGCTTGATGATCTGGCGCGCCAGTGCAGCATGCACCTTCGCCACCTCAGATGCCTCCCCGGTGATGCTGTCGCTGAGCACCACGGCATTGACGCCCTGGCCCGCGAAGAAGGCTGCGCCTGACTGCAACGCCGTCTGTGCCGAGGTGATGACATGGTTCTCCACGCGCTCGAACAGCCCGTCGCCGGGCTTGGGCGTTTCGGGAATTTCACCGCGCATGCCGCGCTCCAGATGTGTGATGACTGCGTGTGGCGCATCGATGCCGTAACGCGCGATGACGGCCAGTGCATCGGCGTAGGTGGTGGGATCAGGCGCGCAGGGGCCGGAGGCAATATGGGTCGGATCATCACCGGTTACATCGGAGACGATGAGTGCCATCACGGACGCTTTGCAGGCCGCGGCCAGCCGGCCGCCGAGGATTGCCGACAGGTGCTTGCGCACGGCGTTCATTTCCTGAATGGGGGCGCCACAACGCAGCAATTCACGCGTCATCGCTTTCAGGTCATCGACCTTCAGGCCGTCGGCCGGCACCGCCAGCAGTGATGATCCGCCGCCTGACAGCAGCACTAGCAGCAGGTCATCACGGCCAAGGCTGCGCACCATGCGCAGCATCTCGCGTGCGGCAACTTCGCCGGCGTCATCGGGCACCGGATGACCGGCTTCGATCACCTTGATGCGGTTCGTCAGCAGGCCGTGCCGGTAGCGTGTAACCACCATGCCTTCCAGCGGCGCACCAGCGGGCCAGTGCTGTTCCACGGCCAGCGCCATCGCTGCCGCGGCTTTTCCCGCCCCCAGCACCAGCGTCCTTCCCGCGGGCGGGCGCGGCAGGTGCGGCGGAACTGCAGCATGCGGGTCCGCCGCAGCCAAGGCCGCTTTGAAGCTGTTGATTATAATTTCTCTATAAACTTGCATTAATAAATATATGAACAATCGATATTGATAATATTATTTTTGTAAAAGTGCTGAATTCCGTATTTCCAGACAGGCATTCCTTGCAGCACACGGCGCTGAGTACAGAGCATAAGCCATCGCCGGCAGGGGTGCCGGCATCGCGCATTCATGTACCCGGGTCTAGAATGACAGCATGAACTGTTTACGCCAGATGATGCGCGTGCCGGCAGTGCAGGGCGTGATCGCGTTTGCCGCCATCCTGCTTGCGGTGCCGGCCGTCGCCCAACTCCCGCCCCCGCCTGACACGCTGTCCCGGCAACCCGTATTCGAGGCGATCGAGCGCAATGACAATGTTGCGCTGGATCGCCTGATCGCGGCGGGCGCGCATCTTTCGGCGCGCAACGACGATGGCGAGCCGCCGCTTTACGTCGCCGCCGAGCAGGCCAATTTCGAGGCATTGAAGCGCCTGATTGCAGGCCGGGCCGATCCGCGCCTGCGCACACCGAATGGCGAGACCGCGTTGCATGCGGCAGCCATGCAGGGTGACTCCGACTTCGCGCGGGTGCTCATTGATGCGGGTGCCGATCCGAATGCGCTCAACCGAAACGGCGAAACGCCGTTTGCCTGGGCGGCCATGACAGGCACGCTGCATACGGCGCGACTCCTCGCGGAGCGCGGTGCATTGATCGACTCCGCGGACGAAAATGGAAACACGCCGCTGCACGGCGCTGCCAAGGCCGGCAACCTGCCCATGGTGGCCTGGCTTCTTGAGCGGAAGGTGCGCACCGGTCAGCGCAACCGCTTTGGGCAGACCGCCTACGACCTGGCGCGGGAGCGCGAACATCCGGATGTCGCCGCCCTGCTGCAGACGCGCTGAACGCATGCATTGACATGCAGGAGTGGCTGCATCGGATCGCCGTATAATGGTTTCACATCAACCGTACGGTGGCGGCATGCCCGCAGACCGGAAAATCCACAAGGAGAGGGAGCCATGACTGACAAGGTTGTCATCAAGACGATGGATGAGTTGCGCGCCAAGATCGGCCAGGAAGTTGCCGTGGGCAAATGGCTCACCGTCACCCAGGAACTGATCAACAAGTTCGCCGAAGCCAGCGGCGATTACCAGTGGATCCACGTCGATGTCGAACGCTGCAAGAAGGAATCGCCTTTCAAGACGACGATTGCCCACGGCAATCTGACGCTCTGCCAGTTGTCATCGATCGGTCGCAACTGCGACATTGAACTGCCTCCGGCCAAGATGGGCGTCAACTACGGCAGCAACAAGGTGCGCTTTACCGGCGTGGTTCCGGTTGGCTCGCGCATCCGCGGCCGCTACAAGCTGCTCGATATCAAGGACGTGGATGCCAGGACTTCGCTGATCACCTGGGGTGTCACCGGTGAGATCGAAGGGGGCACCAAGCCCATTTTCATCGCCGAGACGCTGTCGCGGCGGGTCGAATAACAAGGAGTCAACGCGCCCGGCCGAGGCTGGCGGGCGCTTTCAGCCGCATCAATGAATGACATCCCCGCCCAGCAGTGGATCAAGGGCCGCGTCAGCGGCCGCAGGCGGTGGACCGATGCGCTGTTTTCCCTCCAGGTCGATGCCGATCCCCTGGATTTCGAAGCCGGCCAGTTCATCAAGCTGGCGCTGCCCCTCAATGGCGACATGGTCGGCCGGCCGTGTTCATTCGTCAATGCGCCGCATCGGCGGCCGCATGAGTTCTATGGCGTCACGGTGCCCGGCGGGCCGCTCAGCCCGCACCTTGCAGCACTCAAGGAGGGTGACGACATTTATCTTGCGTCGCGCCCGTCCGGATTTCTCGTGCTGTCGGAAGTGCCCGACGGCGACAGCCTGTGGCTGATCAGCACGGGAACCGGCATCGGTCCTTTCCTGTCCATACTGGGTACGGACACCGTCTGGCGACGTTTTCGCCAGGTCATCCTGGTCCATGGAACCCGCCACATGTCGGAACAGACCTACAGGGATGCCATCGCCGCGATTGGTGTTGCCCATCCGGACCGCTTTCGCCTGGTTTCCCTGCTGACAGGCGACCAGGCTGGTGTTGATGCGCACACGCTGGCCGGTCGCATACCGCAGGCGATTGCTGACGGCCGCCTTGAGCGTGCCGCTGGCGTGCCGCTGGCACCGGAAAGCGCGCAGGTCATGCTGTGCGGCAATCCCGCCATGGTGTCCGATGCCAGCGCAGTGCTGCTGTCGCGCGGCCTGAAAAAGAACCGCCGGCGCACGCCCGGAAACATCACCGTGGAAAACTACTGGTGAAGCAGTCCTTCGCGCCAGCAAGGCCGGTGACGCCGGTACTGCGTGGCGTGCTGGTCGCCGTGGTGCTGTTTGCGTCGCTTGTCCTCGCCGCCTGCAGCACCGTTCGATTTGCCTACAACAATGTCGATGCGCTGGTCCGTTTCATGGCCTCGGACTACGTCGAGTTCGACACGGCCCAGTACGAGCAATTCAAGCTGCGCCTGGCCGGCCTGCATGAATGGCACCGCGCGCAGGAACTGCCGGTGTACGTGGCGCTGCTGCGCACTGCAGGCGATAAGGTCGGCCGGGGCCTCACGGCTGATGACGTGGCCTGGGCCATCAGCGAGCTGCGCATCCGCTACCGCACGCTCTCGGCCCGCGCCGCTGAGGATGCCGCACCGCTGCTCGCGCAGTTGAGCGATGCGCAGATCGCCGACCTCGAGAAGAATTTCGCCGAGCTGAACCGCAAATACTCCCGTGATCGGCTGGAAGGAGACCAGCAGAAATTGCGGCGCAAGCGTGCCGAACAACTGCAGGGCTATTTCCGCGACTGGACCGGAAAGCTGAGCGATGACCAGGAGGCGCGCATTGAACGCTTTGCCGATGACTTCGGCCACCTGACCGCGTTGCGATTCGAGGATCGCAAGCGCTGGCAGGGCCAGGCGCTCGCGCTGCTGCGCGCCGAGCGAAAATCGCCGCAGTTTGCAGCGCACCTCGCAGCGCTGTTCACCCGCCCCGAAGAGGGCCGTTCGGCGGAGTACATCGCCGCCCAGGCCCGTTATGAGTCCGGCCTTGCCGGGCTGGTGGTTGACATCGATCGCACGCTCACCCAGGAACAGCGTGTGGCGGCGGTGCGCCGCATGCACCACTATGCCGATGAATTTGCCGCGCTGGCCGGACAGCGCGCCGTCGCGCGCCCGTCCTGAACCGCCTGACTGATCGTGGCGCCATGACCGCGCGCCCCACACTGGTCTTTTCACACGCCAACGGCTTTCCCGGGGCGTGCTACCGCAAGCTGTACAGCTTCCTTGAAGACGACTTCCGGGTACTGCACGTCGATTGCTTCGGCCATGATCCGCGCTATCCGGTCACCGACGGCTGGGTGTCCCTGCGTGACCAGTTGGCTGATTTTGCCGCTGCCCATGCCCGGGACGATGCACCGGTCATTGCCGTCGGGCATTCGCTGGGCGGCTATCTCAGCCTGCTTGCGGCCGCCAGCCGTCCGTCCCTGTTCTCTGCAATCGTGCTGCTCGATTCACCGATCCCGGGCGCGTGGAAGGGCGCTGCGCTCGGCATGCTTAAGCGTTTCGGGCTCGTGGATCGGGTCACGCCTGCGGGGGTGACACGCGAGCGCCGCCGCGAATGGGCGTCGGTCGAGGCGGTCTATCACCACTTCCAGGGCAAGCCTGCCTTCCGGCAATTTGATCCGAACTGCCTGCGCGATTACGCCACGCTGGGGACGGTGCCCGCCGGTGGTGGTGTGAGGCTTGTATTTGACCCGCAGGTCGAATACCGCATCTATCAGGGCATCCCGCATGACCTGGCGCGCCATCTGCCGGGACTGACCGTTCCCGCGGGATTCATCGGCGGGCGCCGGTCTGCAGACATCCGCCGCATCGGGCTGGACCTCACGCAAAGGCATTTCAGGGTGGACATGGTTGAGGGCGGGCATCTGTTCCCCTTCGAGCATCCGCGCGATGCTGCGAAGGCCATCCGCGAGATGATTGCCATGCTGGGCGTGAAACCTGGTGGCAATGTCATTGCCGGGTAATGCGCTGAGGGTGTTTCAGCAGGAGGAAGCGGTTGAAATGCGCTGGCGCCAGAGTGGACAGAGAGGGGGGGCGGGGCGCGATCCTGCAGGGGAAAATGCGAAATTCAGAGGGTGATGCAGGGGATGACGCAGAGGTAATGCAGAGATGAAGCAGAAACGCGCGGTGTGACGGCGTGGCCGCCACACCGCGGCGTGAATTACTTGAGGTGCTTGCTGACGAGCTTGGTCATCTCGAACATGGACACCTGTTTCTTGCCACCGAAAATCTCCTTGAGCTTTTCGTCGGCATTGATGTTGCGCTTGTTCTTCGCGTCCTGCAGCTTGTGCTTCTTGATGTAGAGCCAGATCTTCTTGGTGACTTCGGTGCGGGGCATCGCGCCCGTGCCGATCACCGCGCCCAGAGCTGCGCTCACGGTCATCGGCTTCATGAATGCTGCATTTGGTTTGCGCTTGGCTGCGGCTTTCTTCTTAGCGGGTTTCTTCGCGACTACTTTTTTCTTTGTGGCCATGTATGTGTACTCCCTCAATCGTTTCGGGGTCGGTGAAAAGGATTGCACAACAACGTGCGCGCTGAGAATGCTTCAATGGCGCGTCAATGTCAACGGTAGAAGATCAAAAATTCATGCTGTTTTCCCTCTGAAACGGCCGGAACTTTCAAGTGTGAAAACGATGCTCGATGCCGCAGGCGGCCCGGCTTGATCACCTATAATTGGCGACAGTGAAGCAATGGTGCGCGCATGCCGCCGCATCGGACAGACCTTCGGGCACACCGTTCCGGGCTACTGACAGAATCATGACGAACAATGCAGGCGCTTATTTCTCCGTTGTTTTTTGCCGCCTGCCGCAGAGCGGCACGACCGGGGTAGCAGGGTGAGCAACCACGCCGGCAGCCTGCTGAGCGATGGCGCCAGCCATGTCATCGACCCCCAGGTGCGCGTGCTGCTCGAGCGCTGGGCGCAGGAGCCCCAGCCCGCCTATGCATCCCTGGCGCCTGCCGAGGCGCGCCGGCTGTACCGCGAGTCGCGGCTGCGCCTGCAGGGTGAGCCGGTGCAGGTTGCCGCCGTGGAGTCCCTGACGGCCGATGGCGCAGCGCAATCCGCATCCCAGCCTGCATCTCCACCCATTGGATTGCGGCTGTACCGGCCGTTCTCGCAGGGCGAATCCCCTCTGAAAGCCCCTGTCGCAGGGCCCTTACCCTGCCTGGTGTATTTCCATGGCGGTGGCTGGACGCTGGGCGATCTGGACAGCCACGATGACCTGTGCCGCGCGCTGGCACACGCCGGGCAGTGCGCTGTTGCAGCGGTCGATTACCGCCTCGCCCCGGAGAACAGATTCCCTGCGGCGGTGGACGACGCCATTGCCGCGACACGCTGGATCGCCGCGCATGGCCGTGAAATGGGAATTGATACTCAGCGCCTCGCCGTCGGCGGCGACAGCGCCGGCGGAACGCTGGCTGCGGCAGTGGCGCTTGTCCTGCGCGGCGGCGACATCCCGCTCGCTCTGCAACTGCTGTTCTATCCGATCACCGACATGGCGCATGAACTGCCCTCGCATTTCAGGCTGGCCGAAGGTTATGCGCTGACGCGCGCGAGCCTGCTGTGGTTTCGCGGCAACTACCTGCGCAGCGAAGCGGACATCGCCGACTGGCGCGCCTCGCCGCTGCGTGCCGCGGACCTGGCCGGCCTGCCACCGGCCAGCATCATCACCGCCGGGTTTGATCCCCTGCTCGACGAGGGGCGCGCCTATGCCGAGCGCCTGCATGCGGCCGGCGTGCCGCTCCGGTATGAGTGTTTCAACGGCATGATCCACGGTTTTCTACTCATGGCCGGCGAGCTGGCTGCCAGCCGCCACGCCATCCATCGCGCCGGACAGTCTTTGCGCGAAGCCTTCACAGGACGCTTCAATGCCCTTGCACGCTGAATGCGGGGATTCGGGCATGTCCACCCCCGGCCATCAGTCCGGTGGCCGCGAGAGGTCGCTAGAAGCGTCCGCCGAGGCGGTAGAACACGATCTTGGCCAGTTCAAGCAGCACGTTGCGCGCCGCGTCCTGGTCAGTCCACCAGCGTTCCGGGAAGGGATCGTAGGGCGTCGGGACGATGCGCACCTGGCCCGCCGCAAAACGGTCGGTGAAAATCATGCGGGTGCGGCGCAGGTGATAGGGCGAAGTCACCACCAGCAGGTGGCTGTCCGCCGCCGTGCCGGAGAGGGCGGCGCGCAGGGCATCGGCTTCAGCCGCAGTGCTCGGCACCTCGCCGCCGACCGTGCTGATGGCCGCATCGGGCACGCCCAGCTTCACCAGCACCTCGCGGTACACCGCTTCGGTTCGCGGGAAGGCCACGCCGATCTCGTCCAGTTTGCGCTGCGGGCGGCCGCGCGCCTCGATGGTCAGCAGCACCTTCGGTGCCAGCCCCTGCCGGTACAGGTCGGCGGCATACACGACGCGCAGGGCATCCCCGGACAACACCACGATGGCATCGGCGCGCGCCGGCGCGTCGGGCACATTCAGCCAGCCTGCAGCGAACCAGAGCACGGTGCCGGCCAATGCCAGGCAGGCACTGGCAAATACGGCGGCGGCGAGCAGGCAGCGGCGAAGGCACGACATGGCGGAACAATTCCTGCAGGGGGATCGGCCGGATTCTACGCCCGGCCGGCTGGCGTTCACAGAGTGCGAAGATGAGGCGCATGCGCCGCTGGCCCGTCGGCCGCCAGACCGCCGTTGCGGTGAGCGAGGAGGGCGGTGTGCGCTATCTCCACATCGGTGGCGATGCCATCCAGAGCGCCATGCGCCTGTCCAATCCGGACCACCTGGAACTGCATTACAACCGCGCCATGATGGGCTTCCTCCTGTTCCGTCCCGATCCGCGCGAAGTGCTCATGGTGGGTCTCGGCGGGGGCTCGATGGCGCGTTTTCTGCATCGCAGCCATGCGCGCTGCCGGGTCACGGCGATCGAACTCAACCCGGACGTGGTGGCGGCAGCGCGGCGGCATTTCGACCTGCCCGCCGACGGTCCGCGTTTCAGCACCGTGCTTGATGACGGCGCCGCCTGGGTGGCGGCCCATCCCGGCGAAGCGGACGTATTGCTGCTGGATGCCTTCGATGACGGCCACCAGGTCGCGGGGCTGTGCAGCGAGGCGTTCTACCGCACCGCGTTTGCTGCACTGCCGGAAAACGGCATCCTGGTGCAGAACTTCATGTCCGATGACGATCGCGTCGACCTCTACGCCGAGCGCATCGAACAGGCTTTCGGCCGGCCGCCGACCTTCCTGGCTGCGGCCGACCGCGTGAATACCATCCTGTTTGCCTCGCGCAGCGCGCCGCAACGCATCGCCTGGAGCACCCTGGAGAAGCGCGCAGCCGCCCTGCAGGAGAAATTCGGGCTACCCGGCAACCATTACCTTGCCAGCTTGAAACGCCTGAACACCCGGTCCGGTCGCGACAGCGAAAGATTCTTTGTTTTCTGAGTGAAGCTGACGGCGGCGTCTCCTGCGACAGGGCTGTGGATGCGAGCCGATTTCATTGAGCGGCCCCGCCTATCTGACCGCAATGCTGCTCTGAACGGGCATTCTGCACCGGGTTACAATGCTGGCCAACGCGCCCTCATTCACAGAAAAAGGCGCAGGCCGCAGGCCAGCAGACCGCGATGCAACCATGAACGCGGCGCCGAACCGGCTTTCCGCAACCGCGATACAAAGTTGGAGTCCGCATTCTCATGATCTCAGTCGAATACAAGGTGCAGGGTCCCGTAGCCGTCATTTGCTTCAGCAATCCGCCCGTCAACGTGCTCTCCCACGCCATGCGCGCCGAAATCCACGCTGCGCTGGACCGTGCCGAGGCCGATGCCGCCGTGCGTGCCATCATCCTCGCCGGCACCGAGAACGCCTTTTCCGGGGGCGCCGACATCAAGGAGATGGGCACGCCCAAGGCTTCGGCCTTTCCGACGCTGCATGACATGATCGCCCGCCTCGACGAGATGAAAAAGCCGGTGATCGCCGCCATGAGCGGCTTTTCCGTCGGCGGCGGCCCCATCCTCGGCCTGGGATGCCACTACCGCCTGGCCCGCAAGGGCACGCGCATTTCCTTCCCGGAAATCGACATCGGCCGTGTCGCCACGCCGGGCACGCAACTGCTGCCGCGCCTGGTCGGTGTGGACTATTCCATCGAGCTTCTGGTCGGCGGCCGCTTCGTCTCCCCCGAGCGCGCCAGGCAGATGGGCCTGATCGATGAAGTGATCGACGGCGATGTGGTCGAGGGCGCGCTGAAATTCGCCGAGACGCTGCTCGCCTCGGGCAAGGGTGTGCGCCGCGTGCGCGACATGACCGTGCCGCCCTCGGATGGCAAGGCGGAGATGGATCGCAAGTTCCCGCGCGGCATGAAGCTGCCCGGCCTGATCATCGACTGCATCCAGGCCGCCACGCGCATGAACCTCGAGGAGGGCATGGCCTATGCCCATCACATCGCCCAGGACGTGCTGAAGACCACCGAGCACAAGGCCGTGGCCTATGCGACTGCCGCCGAGCGCATCGCCGCGAAGATTCCCGATGTGCCGCCTGACACGCCGAAGCGCGCGATCAGGTCAGCCGCGGTGCTGGGCGCCGGCACCATGGGCGGCGGCATCACCATGTGCTTTGCCAATGCCGGCATTCCGGTGACCGTGATCGAGGTCAAGCAGGAGGCACTCGACAAGGGGCTGGCCATCATCAAGCGGAATTACCTGGCCACCGCTTCCAAGGGGCGCCTTACCGAGGCCGACGTCAACAAGCGCATGGCCTTGATCACCGGTTCTCTGGATCGCAACAGCGCCTCCACCGCAGACATCATCGTCGAGGCGGTGTACGAAGACCTCGACCTGAAGTGCGAAATCTTCAAGGCGCTCGATGCCATCGCCAAACCGGGCGCCATCCTCGCTTCGAATACCTCCGGCCTCGACATCGACAAGATGGCCGCCGGCACGAAGCGTCCGGAAGACGTGATCGGCGCGCACTTCTTCTCGCCGGCCAATGTCATGCGCCTGCTCGAAGTGGTGCGCGGCGCGAAGACCTCGAAGGAGGTCATCGCCACCGTCATGGACCTCGCCAAGAAACTCGGCAAGGTACCGGTGCTGTCGCGCGTATGCGATGCCTTCATCTGCAACCGCATGATGAAGCCGGTGCGCTCGCAGAACAACGTCATGCTGGAGGAGGGCGCGAGCCCGAAGCAGATCGACGATGCACTGCTCGCTTTTGGCATGGCCATGGGTCCCTACCGTGCCGCCGACAACTCCGGCATCGATGTGGGCTGGCGCGGCCGCCAGTCACGCAAGAAGGCCGGTCTGCCCTTCGTGGCGGATGACCTGGTCGACGGCCTGTGCGAGCAGGGCCGCTGGGGCTGGAAGACCGGCAAGGGCTGGTACCGCTACGAGCCCGACGGCCGCGGCGGCTTCTCGCGCACCGCGCTGCCCGATCCGGATGTCGATGCCTACCTTGCAGCCCATCGCAAGAAGCTCGGTGTCCAGCCGCGCGACATCAGCGAGCAGGAGATCGTTGACCGCTACATGTTCGCGCTGGCCAATGAAGGCGCGAAGATCCTCGAGGAGGGCATTGCCATCCGCGCCTCCGACATCGATGTCACCTATCTCACCGGGCGCGGCTTTCCGCTGCATCGCGGCGGGCCGATGTTCAACGCTGACGTGGTGGGCCTGAAGAACGTGGTTGCCGCGATCGAGCGTTTCAAGACGTATTACCAGGGCGAACTGTGGCAGCCTTCGAAACTGCTGCTGCAACTGGCGGCCGAAGGCAGGAGCTTCAAGGATTACGACGCAACGAAGAAGTAGATTCGGAGCGTGGTGGAGTTTCCCTGCTGATGACTAAGGAAAATTTCGTGAAAGTGAAGACACTGCTCAAGACCGGCATTGCATTGCTGACGTCCGTGATCGGCACGGCGGCATTTGCGCAGGCCTACCCGACGAAGCCGGTGCGCATCATCAACAACTACACCCCGGGCGGGACCACCGACTTTGTTGCACGCGCCATGGCACAGAAACTGACCGACGCGCTGGGGCAGCAGTTCCAGGTGGAGAACAGGCCGAGCGCCAACGGCGTGGTTGGCTCGCAGGAAGCGGCGCGCGCCAAACCCGACGGCTATACGCTGCTCTTTTCCACCTCGGGCCACACCTCCATTCCGATGGCACTGCTGGGCAGCAAGCTGCCCTTCAACCCGCCGAAGGATTTCGCGCCGATCACGCTGCTGGTCGTCAGCAACCAGTCGATCGTCGTGCATCCCTCGCTGGGCGTGAAGAACATTCCCGAGCTGGTGAAACTGGTGAAGGCCAATCCGGGCAAGTACGCCTACGGCTCGGTCGGCCCGGGCAGTCCCAACCACCTCGGCGTAGAACTGCTGAAGTACATGACCGGCATGGACATGGTCCACGTGCCCTACAAGGGCGGATCGCAGGCCGTCATTGATCTCGTCGCGGGCCGCACCGTGCTGATGCTGAACAGCAACGCCTCGCTGATGCCGCACATCAAGGCGGGCAAGATCATCCCGATCGCAGTCGGTGGCAAGACCCGCTCCTCGGCGCTGCCCGATGTGCTGCCGGTGTCCGAACAGGGCTATCCCGACTATGACGTCACCACCTGGTACGGAATGTTCGGCCCGGCCTGCCTGCCGAAGGACATCGTTGGCAAGCTGAATGTCGCACTCAATGCCGCGCTGAAGCAGCCCGACATCATCAAGAGCTTCGATGCGCAGGGCGTGGAGCCGCTTGGCGGCACGCCCGAGGATCTGTCGAAGAAGATGATCGGAGAGTACGAACGCTGGAAGAAAGTGGTTGAGTTCGCCCACATCGAGGCCGAGTAGCGGCGCACGACGACGGGTATGCGACGTCGGGCAGGTAGCGGCAAAGAAGGCTGGATCGACAAGAGCACCGCAGTACCCTAAAGGGCGGGGTCCGACAGGGCCCCGCCTTCATTGGCGCCCGGAGCAGGCGGCAATCATAAAACGCTGACCGGGGACTATCCGCAAAAAGGAGGTTCCAATGTTCTCAGGTTCTCGCAGCACGTATTCGCAGTCCCCTGTTGTCCCGTTCATTTCGCTCGCCGCAGCACTAATTGCCGCGCTGACGATGCTGGCACCGTCGGCGGCCCAGGCCCAGGCCCAGGCCCAGGCCTATCCAAGCCGCCCGGTGCGCGTCATCACGAACTACACGCCCGGCGGCACCACCGACTTCGTGGCGCGCTCCATGGCGCAGAAGCTGGGTGAGGCCACCGGCCAGACCGTCACCGTCGAGAACAAGCCCAGCGCCAACGGTGTGTTGGGCACACAGGATGCGATCCGCTCCAACCCCGACGGTTACACGCTGCTGTTCTCGACCTCGGGGCATACCTCGGTGTCCAAGGCGCTGCTCACCGATCGCCTGCCGTTCGATCCCTTCAAGGAACTCACTCCGATCACGCTGCTGGTGCTGAGCACTCAGATGCTGGTGGTCCATCCCTCGCTGGGGGTGAACAACGTTCCCGACTTCATCAAGCTGATGAAGGCCAATCCGGGCAAGTATTCGTACGGCTCCGCCGGCATCGGCAGTCCCAATCATCTGGGCGTGGAGCTTCTGAATGTGCTGGGCGGCTTCGACATGCTGCATGTGCCCTACAAAGGGGGCGTCGGGGCGGCAACGGACCTCGTCGCCGGACGCACCCAGATGATGATCAACAGCATGGTGTCCATCCTGCCGCTCGTGAAAGCGGGCAAGATGACGCCCATCGGCGTGGGCTCGGCCAAGCGCACCTCTGCAGCGCCTGATGTGCCCACCGTCATCGAGCAGGGCTATCCCGATTTCGAGGTTTACACCTGGTATGGCATGTTCGCGCCACCCAACCTGCCGCGCGACCTCACCCTGAAACTGAACGGCATCTTCAATGACGCGCTGAAGCAGCCCGATGTCATCAAGAGCTTCACCTCGCAAGGCGTGGAGCCTGCCGGCGGCACGCCGGAAGACCTCGCGAAGATGATGCGCAGTGAATACGAGCGCTGGCGCCGTGTGGTCGTGGCGGCCAAGATCGAAGTGGACCAGTAGGCACCGGCGGAGCCCCGGCGTTGATCGGGGTTCCGCTGTCCGTTGTTCATGGTCATTGGCACCCGGAGCAGGCGGCGATCAGAAACGCTGACCGGGGGCGATCCGCAAAGGAGGTTCCAATGTTCGCAGGCACCCGCACTTCCGTTTCGCATTCCGCCGTCGCTGCGCTCGCTGCAGCGGTCATCATGGCGCTGGCTCCCGCCGTGGCCGGGGCGCAGGCCTATCCTAATCGTCCGGTGCGCGTCATCAGCAACTACACGCCCGGCGGCACCACCGATTTCGTGGCGCGCGCGCTGGCGCAGAAGCTGGCAGAGGCCACCGGCCAGACCGTCACCGTCGAGAACAAGCCCAGCGCCAACGGCGTGGTCGGCACCCAGGAAACCATCCGCGCCAGGCCCGACGGCTACACGCTGCTGTTCTCCACCTCGGGGCACACCTCGGTGTCCAAGGCGCTGCTCACCGACCGCCTGCCTTTTGATCCGTTCAAGGACATCGCGCCCATCATGCTCGCAGTGACGATCACGCAGTTGCTGGTGGTCCATCCGTCACTGGGCGTGAAGACCGTTCCCGAGTTCGTGAAGCTGATGAAGGCCAATCCGGGCAAGTACTCGTATGGCTCGGCCGGGACGGGCAGCCCCAACCACCTCGGCGTGGAGCTGCTCAAGTACACCGCCGGCTTCGAGATGCTGCACGTGCCCTACAAGGGCGGCGCGCAGACCGTGCCCGACCTTGTCGCGGGCCGCATCCAGTTCATGCTGAACGCCATGGTGGCGCTGGCGCCCTTCGTGAAGTCGGGCAAGATCATCCCCATCGGCGTGGGCACGGCGAAACGCTCGCCGGCAATGCCCGATGTGCCCACGGTCGCCGAACAGGGCTATCCCGATTACGAGTCCTCGACCTGGTACGGCATGTTCGCCCCGCCCGCGCTGCCGCGCGACCTCGTCATGAAGCTGAATGGCATTTTCAACGATGCGCTGAAGCAGCCGGACATCATCAAGAGCTTCATGGCGCAGGGCGCCGAACCGGCCGGCGGAACGCCCGAAGACCTGGCAAAGATGATGCGCAGCGAATACGAGCGCTGGCGCAAAGTCGTGGTCGCGGCGAAAATCGAGGTTGA
This sequence comes from uncultured beta proteobacterium, assembly GCA_903928055.1. Taxonomy (GTDB): domain Bacteria; phylum Pseudomonadota; class Gammaproteobacteria; order Burkholderiales; family SG8-39; genus CAIYPG01. The sequence goes on from CAIYPG010000154.1 coordinate 28,997, forward strand.
CGAGTAGCCCGAGAGATTCATTACAGGAGAAGCACCATGTCTTTTGTTTTGCAACGCAGCGTTTTCCGTCCCGTGAGAGCGGTGTCATGCGCACTTGCGGCAGCCGCCGTCACACTGGCCCCATTCCATGGTGCATCAGCCCAGACCTATCCGACCAAGCCGGTCCGCTTCGTCACGCCCTATGGGCAGGGTGGCAATGCCGACATCCTGACGCGCATCATCGGCGATGCCGTGTCCAGGAGCGTGGGCCAGCCCTTCCTGGTGGAGAACCGTCCGGGCGGCAGCAGCACCATCGGCTCCTCCATCGTCGCCAAGGCGCCGCCCGACGGCTACACCATCATGCTCATCTCCTCGTCGCACTCGGTGAATCCGGCGCTCTTCGGCAGTGACCTGCCCTACGACACGGTGAAGGACTTCGCGCCGATCAGCCTCACCGGTTCCACGCCCATCCTGGTGGTGGTCAATCCCGGCGTTCCGGCCAACAACATGAAGGAGCTGATCGCGCTGGCCAAGGCCAGGCCCGGCACGCTCAATTACGGCACCTCGGGCAACGGCTCGCCGGCCCACCTAGCCGGCGCGCTGATGGAGGCGTTGGGCAACGTCAAGCTTTCGCATATTCCCTACAAGACCACCACGCAGGCCACCAACGACACGCTGTCCGGCCAGGTGCAGATGGCCTTCCCCAGCACGTCCTCGACCCTGCCCATGGTGAAATCAGGCAAGCTGCGCGCCATCGGCATCACCAGCCTCAAGCGCTCCCCGCTTGCTCCGGACGTTCCGCCCGTTGCCGACACCCTGCCTGGCTACCAGGCCAGCATCTGGACCGGCATGCTCGCCCCTGGCGCCACGCCCAAACCCATCGTCGCAAAACTCAACGGCGAAGTGGTGAAGGCGCTCAAGGTGCCCGAGGTGGTCACCAAGCTCACCGCCATGGGCGTGGACATCGAATCCAGCACTCCCGAGGAATTTGGCGCCTTCATCGACGCCGAAATGAAGAAGTGGGCGCGCGTCATCAAGGAAGGCAACATCAAGGTGGAAATGGAGCGCTGATCGCAACGTCCGCCACAGAGCAGCACCAGCTGTCGCGTACAAAGGAGGAGTGGCATGAAACGCATCGCAATGGTGCTGATGGCCGCGCTTGGAACCTGCCTCACCGGCGCCGCGGCCGCGCAGGCCTACCCGACGCATGCCGTCACGCTCATCGTGCCCTCGGGGGCAGGCGGCGCCGCCGACATCGTGGCGCGCATCATCGCCAAGGAACTGGAGAACGAGACGAAGCAGTCCTTCGTCGTGGTCAACCAGGCGGGCGCCACCAACACCATAGGCGTGCGCAACCTGCTGCAGGCGCCCGCCGACGGCTACACCACGCTGATTGCCGCGGCCACCAGCAGCCTGGCCACCAACGCCGTGTTCATCAGGGACCTGCCCTTCGACACCGTCAAGGACCTGCAACCCATCTCCTTCGTGGGCAACGCCGATTCGGTGCTGGTGGTCTCGCAGAATCTGCCGGCAAAAAACATCGCCGAGCTGGTGGCCCTGGCCAAATCCAAACCGGGCGCGCTGAACTACGCCGCCACCAGCATAGGCAGTGTCGGTCACCTCAACATGGAGCTGTTCAAGCAGGCGGCGAAGATAGACATGCTGCCGGTGCATTACAAGCAGACCTCGCAGGTGCTGCCCGACCTGATCGCCGGACGCGTGGATGCCTGGATCACGCCCATCCCCGCCGTCATTTCCACCATCAGCGCCGGCAAGATCCGCGCACTGGGTACCAGCGGCACGGCGCGCTCGCCGCACCTGGCCGGCGTGCCCACCATCGCCGAAACGCCCGGGCTCTCCGATTTCGAGGTGCTCAGCCTGTACGCCATGTTCACCCGCACCGGGGCGCCCAAGGCGGTGGTCGACCGGCTCAACGCGCTGGTGAAGAAGGTCACGCTGTCGCCCACGGTGAAGTCGCAGCTGGAGGCGCAGGGCGTGGACCCCCTTTCCAGCGAGCCCGAGGCGGTGCGCGAAACCATGATCCGCTACATTGCCAAGTGGACGGCGCTGGTCAAGGCTGCCAACATCAAGGTCGACTGACGGAACAACGTTTGTTGAGTGATAACAATAATCATGTTTATGCCTGTATCCAGATGATGTTGGAATAAAAATGGATATAAATAGATTTCAGATAACCCCCAGCAGCACCTAATCGACGGGAAACAATCCAGTGCCTTTCATCTTCAGCGTAGACATCGGCGGCACCTTTACCGACCTCGTCGCCTGCGACCTCGACTCAGGCGCCCTCAGTTTCTCCAAGAGCCCCACCACCTACGACGACCTCGGTCGCGGCGTGTTCGACTGCATCAGGCGCGCCTCCGTGGACGCGCGCGACGCCATCTTCGTGAAGCACGGAACGACGCTGGTCATCAATGCCCTGCTGCAACGCTCCGGCGCCGTCACCGCCCTGGTCACTACCCGCGGCTTCGCCGACGTGCTGGAGATCGCGCGCGGCAACCGCATGCGCCCCTTCGACCTGCGCTTCCGGCGCGACGAGCCGCTCATCCCTCACGAGTTGCGCTTCGAGGTGAGCGAACGGATGCTGGCCAGCGGCCAGGTCGAGACGCCGCTGGCGGAAAGCGAACTGAAGGATCTGGCAGGACGCCTGCGTGAGGCGAAAGTCGAGGCGGTCGCCATTTCCTTCCTGAATGCCTACGCCAATCCCGAGCACGAGCAGCGCGCCGCGAAGATACTGCGCGAACTGCTGCCGGGCACCTTCGTCACCTCGGGCACGGAAGTCACCCGCGAGTGGCATGAATTCGAGCGCACCGCCACTGCCGCCTCCAACGCCTACGTCGGCCCGCAGGTGAGCCGCTACGTGGAGCATTTCGATGCGAGCCTGCGCAAGGTGGGCTTTCCCGGCTCGCTGCTCTTCATGGGCTCGCATGGCGGCGTGGTGTCCTCGGCGCGCACCGTGCGCGAGCCCATCTCGCTGGTGGAATCGGGGCCCGTCGGCGGCTGCATAGGCGCAGCGCGCTACGCAGCCTCGCTGGGCCTGGAAAACATCATCGCCTTCGACATGGGCGGCACCACCGCCAAGTGCATACTCATCGAGAACGGCGAGTACGCCGTGGAATCGACCTATTACATCGGCGGCGAGGAAACCGGCTTCCCCATACGCGGCAATGTCATCGACATCGTCGAAGTGGGTGCCGGCGGCGGCTCCATCGCGTGGGTGGACGAGCACGGCGGCATGTCGGTGGGACCGCGCAGCGCCGGCTCCACGCCGGGCCCCGTCTGCTACGGACGCGGCGGCACCGAGCCCACGGTCACCGATGCCAACCTGGTGCTGGGCCGCCTGGACGCCGGCTACTTCCTCGGCGGCGAGATGAAGCTGGACGCGCCGGCGGCGCAGCAGGCCATCGCAAAGAAGATCGCCGAGCCCCTGCAATACCGCGGCGAAAGTGCCGTCGCCAAGGCGGCCAGCGGCATCCTCACCATCGCCGGCTTCACCATGGCCGACGCCATCAAGCGCATCTCCATTTCGCGCGGCAAGGATCCGCGCGACTTCGCGCTGGTGAGCTACGGCGGCGGCGGGCCGCTGCACTCGGCGGAACTGGCGCGCGAACTGCACATCCCCTTCGTGATCATTCCGCCCGAGCCCGGGAACTTCTCCGCCACCGGCATGCTGCTGGCCGAGGCGCGGCTGGACTCGGCGCGCACCTTCGTGGCCGAGCTGTCGGAGGCCTCCATGCAGCAGCTCACCGGCGTGATGGCCGAGCTGCAGCAAGGCGCGCGCGCCGCCATGGAAGCGGACTTCGGCTCCGAAAGCGAGGCCAACAAGGCCAAGGTGGCCTTTCGCAACCAGGCCGAGCTGCGCTACGTCGGCCAGAAGCACTCGCTCAAGGTGGCGCTGCCGGAGCAGCAGTCGCTGGAGGAACTCTCCGCCATATTCCATCGTGCCTACCGGCAGCGCTACGGCCACTCCATGCCCGGCGCCCCGGTGGAGTTCGTCGCCATCCACGTCGCCGCCACGCTGGAGATGCGCCGTCCGCGCACCGACGCACTGATGAGCCAGCAAAGCCGCGTCCACGAGGGACGCCCCAGGACGCGCCCGGTGTATTTCCTGGACGCCGAGCGCTATGTCCCCACGCCGGTCTACAACCGCTATGATCTGCCGGTGGGCTTCGCCGCCGACGGACCTGCCGTCATCGAGGAATACGGCGCGACCACCTTGGTCGGGCCGCGCGACAAATTCAGCATAGGCGAGTTGAAGGAGATCAAAATTGACTGCCGAAACTAATCTCTCCGCTGCAAGGAAGTCCGTACCCGAAGCACCGTCGCGGGTGGATCCTGTCACCGTCGAGGTCATCAAGCGGCGCCTGGTTTCCATCGCCGACCACATGGACCTCAACATCACGCGCACCGCCTTCAGCCTGCTGGTGTCGGAATACAAGGACTACGCCGTGGGCATCGTCGATGGCGAAGGCAGGCTGCTGTGCCAGTCCACCGCCGGCATGCCGCTGTTCATCGCCGACGTGCTCGGCTCATGCGTGCGCGACGGCCTCAAGGTCTACGGCGCGGACGGCTTCGCCGAAGGCGATGTCGTCATCAGCAACGACATCGGGCAGCACCTGAACAATGTCGCCATGTACACGCCGGTGTTCGAAGGCAGGACCATCGTCGCCTTCGTGGTGGTGGTCATGCACTGGGTGGACATCGGCGGGCGCAACCTGGGTTCGACCAGCCGCTTCGCCACCGACATCTGGCAGGAAGGCCTGCTCATCAACACCGTGAAGCTCTACTCGGCGGGCAGGCTGAACGAGGAAGTGCAGCGCATCATCCGCACCAACTCGCGCCTGCCGGAAGAACTGATGGGCGACATCGACGCGCAGATCGGCGCCTGCTATATGGGCCGCGATGGCGTGGACGGCATTGTGAAGAAATACGGCCTGGAGGTCTTCCGCGAGTCCGTCGTCGCCATGTGGGACCAGGCCGAGCGCGCCGCGCGCAAGGCCATCGCCGCCGTGCCCGACGGCATCTACACGGCCGAGGCCTTCATGGATGACGACGGCCTCAACCGCGGCAAGCCCATCCCGCTCAAGGTGAAAGTGGTCATCAAGGGCGACGAGATGACCGTGGACCTCTCCGAACTTCCGAAGGAGACCAAGAGCGCCATCAACGCCGGCGAGAGCGGCGGCGGCTGGTCCGTGGCGCGCCTGGGTTTCCGCTACGCCATCCTGCCCGAGGGGCACGCCAGCGAGGGCACCTTCCGCCCGCTCAAGCTGGTGCTGCCGCAGGGCAACATCATGAACTGCGGGCCCACCGCGGCGCGCAGCTACTACAACCTCGCGTTGCCGACGTTGATTGACCTGGTCATCAAGTCGCTGGCGACGGCCATTCCCGATCGCGTTGCGGGCGGCCACTACGCCACCTTCTCGTCGGTGCGCTTCCGCGGCAACAAGCCCGGCACCAGGCAGGCCTTCCAGTGCGCCGAGAGCGGCTTCGGCGGCTGGGGCGCGCTCTCTGACGGCGACGGGCCCGGTCCCTTCCGCACCATGTGCCACGGCGACACGCGCCTCATACCCATGGAAGCGCAGGAAGCCGAGTTCCCCATCGTGTTCGAAAGCATGGGCCTGCTCCCCGACTCAGGCGGCCCCGGCGAGTTCCGCGGCGGCCTGGGCATGATCAAGAAATACAAGGTGCTGGCGCCGTGCGAGTTCAGCGTGTCAGTGGACCGCACCGCCTGTCCGCCCTGGGGCATCAACGGCGGCGGCGCGGCCACCGGCGGCGGCGCCACCATCACCAAGGCCGACGGCAGCTCGGGCGCCGTGCTCAAGGAAGTGACCAACATGGACAAGGGCGACCGCGTCACCATCTGGACCGGCGGCGGGGGCGGCTACGGTCCGGCCGAAAAGCGCGCCATCGAGCGCATCAGGCAGGATGTGAGCCGCGGCCATGTCTCGCGTGAAGCCGCCGAACGCGACTACGGCGTGGTGCTGGACGAGCAGCTGAACGTGGTGCGCCGGCAGGCGCCGGTGAAGCGGGATTCGGCCTAGACACCAAATCCCAAGACGGGCTGTTGGATAACAAGGTGCAGCCATAGTGACGGCGCAGACGGCATTGAATACCTGGAGGCAGTCGGCATGAAAAAAAACGTACGGACAATTGTTTTGCTTCTGGCTTTGCTGGCACAGGTCACCGCTTTCGCGCCAGCCCACGCGCAGACCTACCCCACCAAGCCGATCCGGGTCATCCTGCCTTACGCGCCCGGCGGCGGCGCCGAGACGCAGACGCGCATGGTCACCGGCAAGGTATCCGAACTCCTTGGCCAGCCCATGCTGATCGAGAACCGTCCCGGTGGCGCCTTCGCCATCGCCACCGGCTTCGTCGCCAAGTCCGCCCCGGACGGCTACACCCTGTACAGCACCTACTCCTCCATGCTGACCGCCGCGTTGACCGTGAAGGACTTTCCCATCGACGTCATCAAGAGCTTCGCGGTGGTGTCCTGGCTGACCGAGTCCGGCACCATACTGGCGGTGCCGGCTTCCTCGGAGGCCCACAGCCTCAAGGACCTCATGGACATGGCGCGCAAATCGTCCAGGCAACTCAGCTACGGTTCCACAGGCCTGGGCGGCACCCAGCACCTGAATGCCGAGATGGTGATGCTGGCGGCGCATGCCAAGGGCGTGCATGTACCCTACAAGGGATCGGCCGACGCGGCCACGGCGCTGCTCGGCCAGCAGATCGATTTTTCCTTCGTCGATAATTCCGCGCGGCCGCTGATCAAGGCGGGCAAGCTGCGTGCACTGGTGGTTAGTTCCTCGCGGCGCTCCGCCGGCCTGCCGGACGTGCCCACCGTGCAGGAGTCCATCGGCCTGCCGGGGGCGGCCACCCGCAACTACTACCTGGTGCCCGCCGCCACCCCGGCCGCCATCGTCGGCCAGATCAACGCCGCCGTCCTCAAGGTGCTGCGCATGCCCGACATGATCGAAAAAATGACGGCGAACGGCTACGACATCATTGCCACCTCGCCCGAGGAAGGGACGAAGGCCTACGTCGGCGAGTACCAGGCCTATTCCAAGCTGCTGAGCGAAATCGACCTGAAAATCGATTAGCCGGCCGCGTCGCCACGCGCCGCAGCAGCCGGGCGCCACGCCCAGGCTCGCCGCCATGGGCGTGGGCATCGAAGCCAGCACGCCCGAGGAGTTTGGCGCCTTCATCGACGTCGAAATGAAGAAGTGGGCGCGCGTCATCAAGGAAGGCAACATCAAGGTGGAGATGGAGCGCTGATACACCAGAATTCCCCCGGCGGCGGGCGTATGCAACCATCAACGGTCGCACGCCGGGGCGCGGTGCCCAATCCTCGGCGCCCAACCCTTCTGCCGAAGGAGCAAAACCATGCAAGCCACGGATTGCTTTATCGATGTGGATGGACTGCGTATCCACTACCTTGACTGGGGCGGCGCCAATGACGAGGCGGACGAGGCGAACGACAGGCAGCCCCTGCTGTTGCTGCACGGCATCGGCCGCACTGCGCACAACTTCGACCACCTCGCGCCACAACTGGCGCAGCGCTACCGCGTCATCGCCCCCGACCTGCGCGGCCATGGCGATTCGGGCTGGCATCCCGAGGCCGCCTACCTTGTAGAGGACTATGCCCGGGACATCGAGGCACTGATCATCGAACTCGGCCTGGAGAATCTCGTGCTGTGCGGGCAGTCCACGGGCGGGCGTGTGGTGCAGGTGATCGCCGGCAGGCAGCCCGAACTGGTCGCAGCGGCCATCGTCGAGGACGTCGGTCCCGAGCGGCCGAAGAAGGTTTCGGAGCGCCGCCTGCGGCGCATGGGCGATGAATCCAAAGGCTGGGCCTCGCATGACGAACTGCTGGCCGCGATCAAGCCGCAGTATCCGCTCACCCCCGAGGCGACGCTGCGCCACTTCGTGATGCATGGCTCGAAGCGCCGCCGCGATGGGCGCATTGTGTGGAAGCGCGACCCGAGCATCGCCGAAGGATTTGTCACAACTGAGATCTGGCGCTATGTGCGCGACATCCAGGCACCCATCCTCTACATCCTCGGTGGCGCCAGCGACATCGTCCCGCCCGAAACCCAGGCAGAGCTGAAGGAGGCGCTGCCGCAGGTGGAGATCGTCACGCTGCCCGGGCTCGGCCACTACCCCAGCGACGAAAAGCCCGACGAGTTCCTGCGCGTGGTGCGGGAGTTTCTGGGCTGATCTGCCCGGCGCATTCGCACCGATGTTCACGTGCTGCCGTCAGCTCTGTGCAAGCGGGAAGCCGGCGGTTTCATGTCTCGTACGTCATGATCATAATTTTCATGAAAATACCTGTAAAATATTGATTAGAAATCAATTCTGATCATATTAATCGGGGTATTCTGTCCGGCGTCCAGCAGTGCGCCTCGCTTTTCAAGCGATGGCGGGCAGGGGAGGTGGGGGCTATAGTCGGCCACGGCGCCCCGGTTCTGCGGGCGCAACTTTGCCGGGAGGGCGAAGTGGACAAGGCCCAGCATTCTCAAGATCCCGTGGTTGCCTACAAGCGCATCCAGCGCCTGCTTGCGCACTGGACGATCGAAGAGCACCTGAAGAAGAGCTTCACGCTGCTGGCGCTCGGCACCTTCCTCCTGACCTGCGCCGCAATCCCCTGCGTCAGCGAACTCGCCCCGGCCGACGCCGGCCTGCAGCCCGTGCTGTGGATGCTGCTGGCGTGGCTGGTGTTCGTAGCCATTCTCTCGGTGGCGGTGATCCGGATCGAGACGCGGGAGAAGGAAAGGTTGTGAGTTCGAGCTGGTTTGAATGCATGGGACCCGAATCCATTTGATTTCCGTGTGGTTCAGTCGGTACTCTGATACCCAATGATCAATCCAAACAAACATCGCGGATCGAGTTTCGACGACTTCCTGATTGAGCAGGGCATGCACAAGGACGTGCAGGCGGCTGTCCTGAAGCGTGCTCGGCGTTCAGATCGTGTTACAAAATCCAAAGGTAATGTATTCATCGATCTGGGGTTCAAACCGGACGAAGCGGTGGTACTCGCCATGCGCGCTGATCTGATGGCAAGACTGCGCACCGTGATCAACGAACGCGGCTGGACGCAGCAGGAAGCATCCAAGCGGCTCGGTATCGGGCAATCGCGCATCTCCGATCTGGTGCGCGGTAAGTGGGACAAGTTCAGTCTGGACATGCTGATCACGCTGGCGGAGCGGGCGGGGCAAAAGCCCAAGCTGGTGTTAGACGCGTGAGGTTTTGAATGGGGTATCTGGTGTCGTGAACTTTAAATGGCGCTAGGTAAAATCTACCCACTTCACTCGGCTACAATTTAGTCAATCGGGAAATTCATAGATGGCTTGAAGCTATTTGACTGCGGTAATTGGCGATATTTAGGACTACAAATGTTCGAGAAGCTGAAGAAGAAGGGCTTTCAAGTCTTGCCTTTGCATCACGCAGAGGCAATTTTGAAACATGACATGACTTCAGCTGTAGGAGAGCTTGAGTCAGTTCTGCTTGATATCCAAGTCCCAGTTGAGGAATTAGTGTACGGCGGTGGTGGCGAGGGCGAGTTAACTCAGCGACTTCGGCGGACGTTGTCTGACACGCACGGGTGGAAAAAACATGTTTTTGAAATCAAAAAAACAGTCGACGGTAAAGAAAAAGAATCGATTTCGCATGAGATAGATCATGTTAAGGAATTCAAGAATGGAACGTTTGCGCTTGAAATTGAGTGGAACAATAAAGACCCATTCTATGACCGAGATCTTGAAAACTTCAAACGTTTGCATGCGGACGGGGTTATATCAATTGGCGCAATCGTTACTCGGGGGACTTCCTTACATGAGGGAATGCGCGAGCTTATTGCATCATTTGCTGTCAAAGAGAGCATTGACAGCGTGAGTAAGCTCTCGAAATTTTATACTCCGACCCCACGACAGATTGACCTAATTGAGAAAGCTGTGAAATCAAAAGGATCGTTTTCCCAGGGTTGGGCTCATGCATTTGTCGCTGATAAATTTGGTGAAGCGACTACCCATTGGCGAAAACTAGAGGATCGTGTTCATCGTGGTGTTGGAAATCCCTGCCCGCTTTTGCTAATTGGCATTCCAAAGAGTGTAGTTGTTGTTTAAATAATCTTTATTACCGAATTCCCTCGGAGTGAATAACGTAATGGCAAAAATTTTCAACCTCACCCAAGTCAACCCGTCAGAAGATCTACTTGATAAGGAAAAAGGTCCTTACTCAACAATATTGGCAGATCCACCATGGCAATTTCAAAATCGCACTGGAAAGATGGCGCCTGAGCATAAACGCTTGCTTCGCTATCCGACCATGGAGCTAAAGGAGATTATGGAGTTGCCGGTTGCGAAGTTGGCAGCGGCGAAATCTCATCTATATCTCTGGGTGCCAAATGCTCTGCTTCAAGATGGGCTAAAAGTAATGGAGGCGTGGGGGTTTACTTATAAATGCAATTTGGTCTGGTACAAGATAAGAAAAGATGGTGGGCCGGACGGTCGCGGTGTTGGGTTCTATTTTAGGAACGTTACAGAGCTTGTGCTATTCGGGGTGCGGGGGAGTATGCGAACGCTAAAACAGGGGCGTACTCAAGTTAATTTACTTTCTACTCGAAAACGAGAACACTCTCGGAAGCCAGATGAGTTTTATGATCTTGTAGAGGGGTGTTCACCGGGGCCCTATCTAGAATTGTTTGCCAGATTCCGTCGGCCAGGTTGGCACCAGTGGGGTAACGAGGATGTTGAAGAAAATTCAGATCGTGGTGTGGCCAAACGGATCGCGCATGCTCAGCCTCAGTTGAAGCTGCTCCAGGTTCCGAAGCGTTATCGCGCATAGTGCTAGTTCGGTGATGGGCGCACAAGATGTGTGCTCATCAATTCTAGAAGATGCGTTAACGCACTGCACTTACAATCCCTCGCATCATCGAACTCCCCGCATCCCCATGCGCCGCCATCCCCAGCGTGGAATGATTGTCTTCGGGGAACTCCAGCACGGTTACCGCACACCCCGCCGAACGGAGTACCTGCACGTATTCATCGGTCTGGTTGATCCAGCCCGGTGATTCCCTGCCTCCGGTGAAGATCAGGATCGGCAGCGGCCGCAGCGGCGGGTTGAACATGGGGCTGTTGAACTTCACGCGATCCGGGGTGAGCTTGATCACTTCGTTCAGCGTGACCTGTGGCACGAAGCCGATGTCGTAGATGCCGCTGGACAGCGCGGCACCAATGAGGAAATCTGACGGCACGCCGCGCGAAGTCCAGTCGCAGGCCAGCGCCATGGCGCAGAGGTGCGCGCCGGCCGAATGGCCCGAGATGAACACCTTCGCGCCGGGTACGCCCAGTCGCGAGCTGTTGCGATACACCCAGGCGATGCCATCGAGGACCTGTGCGGTGAGTTGTTCCAGCGTGACGTCCGGGCAGAGGTCGTAGCCCAGCACGACGGTGGGCATGCCCAGTTGCACCGAGGCCGGAGCGACATAACTGGAGGTGTCCTTGTGGCCCTGGCGCCAGAAGCCGCCGTGCACGTACACATGGATGACTTTGCCGTTTCCCACTGTCCTGTCAGGCGCAGGAAAGAAATCCAGCAACTGCCGTGGACCGGTGCCGTAACGGATGTTGCGTTCCGGATTGAGCGTGGCGATGGCCTTCGCGCTTGCGGCATCGCGCGCCGCCATCGCCGGCCCGCGCGATTCGCCTGACACCAGGTTCGGGCTGAAATGCCATTCAAGCTTGTCCGTGTAGTCAGTCCAGGGCATGGCGCAGGTTTCCTCAAAGATCATCAGGTGCGGGAGCGCAGATGGTAGGCTCAGGGCTGTTTTCCTGCAGCAGGTAAAGGTGGGCACGCGATGTCGATTGCAATCGGGCAGGGCCCGTGGCGGAAGATCGCCTGCGCAGAATGCCATGGCGGGGACATCCGCATCGACGGGTTGCGCGCCGGGGTCGGCATCCTGGTGTATGACGCCACCTCGAAGGCCACCTTCGGCGGACATTTCCCGGCACCTGATGCACAGAGCGCCGGGGGCGTTGACGGACTGTTCGCGATGCTGCAGCAATCGATGGAAGATTTCCGCGACAGCCCGATCGTTCACATCTATGCCTCGGGCTGCGCCGAGCAGGATCATGAGTCCTGGAAATGTACCGGCCCCGTTGCGCAGCGCTTCGTCGATGCCGAACTTCGCAGGCGCCACCGGCCGAACCAGCAGCGCGACATTCGCTGGCCGCGCAGCAATGTGCTCACGTCGGAGATGTCGCTATGTCCGGAGAGCGGCGCCTACGAATGCGGCTTTCGCTGGTAGGTGGGGGTTAAGCGCCGGAAACATTGCTGGGGCCCGGCATTGCTGCGCAGGCCCCCTTTCTTCTGATGCCTAGTCGCTCAGCTTGATGCCGGTCTTCTTGATCAGGTTGTCCCACATGTCGTATTCCTTCACGAAGGCCTTTTTCAGGTCGGCAGGTGAAGTCTTCGGGCCGGGCTCTGCGCCGTCGGCGGCGAATTTTTCCTTCATGTCGGGCAGGTTGACGATCTGGTTGATACCCTGGTTCAGCGCCGTCTGGATGGGCGCGGGCGTTCCGGCCGGGACATACAGGTAGTAGGAATTGCCCAGCTCGAATCCGGGCACCGTATCGGCAATCACCGGCACATCAGGGAACGCGGCAATTGGCGTGGTGCTGGCCGCGCCGATCGCCTTCAGCTTGCCGCTGTGTATGAAGGGCGAGACGCTGGCGCCGAGGGAAAAGATCATTTGCAGGCGGCCACTCATCAGGTCGGTGAAGGCCTGTCCGTTGCCCTTGTAGGGAATGTGCGTGAGCTTGGTTCCGGTGGCGAGCTGGAACTGCTCGAAGCCGAGGTGATTCACACCGCCGATGCCGGAGGACCCGTAGTTCAGTTCGCCCGGGTGGGCCTTGGCGTAGGTGATCAGTTCCTTCACCGTGTTGATATTGAGCGAGGGCACGATGGCCAGCAGATAGGACTGCGTGGTCGTCTGCACCGCGACATCAAATGCCTGGCGCACGTCGTAGTCCACTTTCTTTGTCACGCCGTTCAGGATCACCAGGTTGCCCGAGTGGAGCAGGGTGTAGCCATCGGGCGCCGAGCTCTTCAGCGTTTCCATGGCGATGACGCCGTTGCCGCCGGCGCGGTTGTCCACCAGCACGGCCTGGCCGGTGCGTTCGCCCAGCTTGGCCCCGACGGCGCGCGCGGTGATGTCATTGGACCCGCCCGCGGCGGAACTCACCAGCATGCGTATCGGGCGATTGGGGAAGTTGTTCGCCAGCGGTCCGGGCTTAGCCTGCGCAAGGACCTGCAGCGGCAGCGCCACCTGCAGGGCAACGGCGGCGGACAGCAGTCCGCGAATGATGGATGTGTTCATGTTCTCTCCTTGGGTTTCGGCAGGCGATTTCAGTCGCTGAGCTTGATGTTGTTCTTGCGGATCAGGTTGTCCCACATTTCGTATTCTTTCACGAACGCGCTCTTGAATTCCACCGGCGAGCTCGGCGGCCCCGGCTCGGCGCCATCAGCGGTGAATTTTTCCTTCATGTCGGGCAGGTTGACGATCTGGTTGACCGCGCGGTTCAGCGCTGTTTGCAGGGGCATCGGTGTTCCGGCTGGAACGTACAGGTAATAGGAGTTTCCGATTTCGAAACCCGGCAGGCCCTGCTCGGCAAGGGTCGGGATGTCGGGAAAGGCCTGCGTGCGGCTGAGGCTGCCCACGCCCACCGCCCTGAGCCTGCCGCTCCTGAGGTAGGGCGCCATGCTGACGCCGCTGGAACAGATCATCTGGATGCGGCCGCTCATCAGGTCCGGATAGACGCCTGCGCTGCCCTTGTAGGGGATGTGCGTCAGGCTGATGCCGGTGGCGGCCTGCAGCAGCTCGAAGCACAGGTGGTTGACTGAACCGATTCCGCCCGAGCCGTAGTTCAGCGCGCCCGGATGGCCTTTGGCATAGGCAACCAGTTCCTTCACGCCATTCACGCCGGGCGCCGGAATGATCGCGATCACGTAGGGCTGCGTGGTCATCATCACTGCCACGTCGAAAGCGGTGCGCACGTCATAACTCACGCGCCTGGCGACGCCGTTCAGCAGCAGGGCGTTGCTGGAGGCGAGCAGGGTGTAGCCATCCTTTGCCGATTGCTCCAGTGTGTCCATGGCGATGACGCCATTGCCGCCGGCGCGATTCTCGACGATCACTGATTGGCCGGTGCGTTCAGTCAGTTTCTGCGCCACGGCGCGTGCGGTGATGTCCAGTCCTCCACCGGCGGCCGAACTCGCCAGCATGCGCACGGTGTGGTTGGGGTAGGTGTCGAGCAGCGGGCCGGGCTTTGTTTGTGTCTGGGCATGGGCGCGGGGCATGGCTGCCGCCGACAGGCAGGCGAGCACGAGCAGGGCGACCTGCCATGTATGCACATGACGCTGATTGAGAACTTTTTTCATTGCTCCTCCGGCGAACTTTGATTTTTAAGTCATCAAGCCGCGCAGGATGTCTGCGCGTCTGTCGGATCTGCTGTCTGTGCCGTGTGGCCCCGTCCGCCATGCAGTAAGATGTTGTCGCGTGAAGTGGCGGCAGCAAAAAAATCATCCGCCCGCGCAATCCATACGCAATACCGTGCCCTACGGCACCCAGGAGAGACCATGAAAAAAACGATAGTACTCGCAGCAGGCATTTTACTCAGCATGACCGCATCGTGGGTCGGGGCACAGAGTGCCTTCCCCGCCAAGCCCGTGCGCATCATCGTCGGCTTTGATCCGGGCGGCCCGAATGACACCCAGGCGCGCATGGTCGGCCAGAAAATGAGCGAAACCATGGGTCAGGCGGTGATCGTCGAGAATCGCACCGGCGCCGACGGCATCATTGGTGCGGATCTCGCAGCAAAAAGCCCGGCGGATGGCTACACCCTGCTGCTGGTATCCGCGGGCCATGCCATCAACACGAATTTCGTGAAGCAGCTCCCCTATCACCCGGTCAATGATTTTTCATCGGTCATCCAGCTTTCGTCGGCGCCGTTCGTGCTGGTCGTGCATCCCTCGGTGCCGGCACAGAACACTGCGGAACTGATCCGCTATGCCAAGGCGAATCCCGACATGCTTCACTACGCTTCCACCGGCCTGGGCAGCTCGCTGATGATGGGCATGGAACTGTTCAATCTCCTCGCCGGCATCAAGACCGTGCATGTGCCCTACAAGGGCGGTGCTCCGGCGACTTCGGACCTGATCGCCGGCCGCGTGCAGGTGATGACGAACAACGTGGTGGGCTCGCTGCCCAACGCGCGTGCCGGCAAACTGCGCGCACTGGCCGTGACCTCGGCACAGCGCTCGCCGCTTGCGCCGGATCTGCCGACCATTGCGGAAACCGTGCCCGGCTATGAAATGGATGCGTGGTACGGACTGCTCGCGCCCAAGGGTGTCCCGGCGGCGGCGGCCAACCGCCTGAATGCCGAGGCGAACAAGGCGCTGGCTGGCGCCGACGTCAAGCAGCGCTTCGCCGTGCTCGGCCTCACGCCGGTGGGTGGCACGCCCGAGGCCTTCATGAACCTGGTGAAGAGCGAATCGGTGAAGTGGGCGAAGGTCGTGAAGGAAAGCGGCATCACCGTGGAGTGATACGCAGGCAGGGCTGATCCCGGCCGAAGTGCGTGGCCGGGATCAGCGTTGCTGCACATTTTTTCTAGCGCAGTTCCGGCCAGAATTTCAGCGCGGCACCGGCCATCAGGTTTTCCCGGTCTTTTACCGAGAAGGGCTTGATCGCATCCTTCGCGGCTTCCAGTGCGCTTGCGTAGCTCCAATCCGGTTCATGGATGGCCGGATAGTTCGAGCCCCACATCAGTCGCTCCGAACCGTAGGCATCGACCAGACGCTTCATGAAGTCCTGGGGCTTTACATTCGCCTTGAGGCAATTCTGGATCAGGTTCGTGGAGAACTTCACCGAGAAGTTCGGAAAGCGCGCCAGGTCAAAAAGCGACTGCGCCTTGGCAAAGGGCGCGCCATCATCGACCTGCACGCCCGAGGTGTGGTCCACGGTTATTGCGATGTCCGGATAGCGCTCGAGCATTCGTGTGAAGGCGGCATGGGCCGGCGGCCGTACCCCCATCATCACCATGGGCACTTTCAGCGCCCTGCAGGCATCCCACACCGGGAAGGTCCGTGGATCATCGACGGCATATTCCAGCGGCCTGATGCGCACGCCGCACAGGCCACGCCGTACCCAGTCGCGCACGGTGTCGGCCGCACCGGGGGCGAGCGGATCGATCATGCCCACCGGCGTGAAGCGCTGGCGCTGCACAGCACCGGCCTGTTTGTTGTGGCGGATGGAACTGTCCAGCGTATAGCGATTGTCGTAGCCGTGTCCTGCCAGGGCCTGCACCAGCACCGCACCGGTGACGCCGGCGGCGTCCATGCGCGCGACGATCTCCTCCATATCCTTGGCATCGGTGGGCACCCAGGCGAGCTTTGTCACATGGATCTGCGGATAGTCCGGCTGGTTCTTGGCAATGACGTGCACATGCGTGTCGATGATGTCCATGCACTTCTCCGGGAAATGGGGGTGTTTTGCGCCGGCAATAATAATCGATTTAATATCACATTAACCAGTTTTGTCGATTATGTTATTGTTTTTGGAATCGGAGGTCTTCGCGTTCCGACAAACGGGCGAAAGTGAGGAGGGCGAGCATGGGGCATCTGCGACTGTCGGTGAGGACGTGCCTATTCATCATTCTGCTGCTGGCGTGGAGCGCGCGGGTGCAGGGCCAGGAGGCCGCTGCCTACCCCTCGAAGCTGGTGACCATCGTGCTGCCGTTTCCTCCGGGCGGCCCGTCGGAGAAGGAGTCGCGCCTCTACGCCACGAAAATGACGGCGCTGCTCGGCCAGACCTTCCTGCTTGACTACAAGCCCGGCGCCGCCGGCACGATCGCCGCCGCCCAGGTGGCAAAAGCCAGGCCCGATGGCTATACGCTGCTGATCGCCACCGGCGGATTCACCACCAATCCGGCGCTGTACAAGGACCTGAGCTTTGATCCGGTGAAGGACTTTGCCCCGGTCTCGCTGATGACCCAGCGCACCTCCGTGCTGCTCATCAACCCGAACCATCCGGCGAAGACCTTTGCCGAATACATCGCCTATGCAAAAAAGAATCCGGGAAAAATCAATTACGCCACGGTGGGTGCAGGCGGCATCGCGCACCTGGGCGCCGCCTGGCTGCACAGCGCCAGCGACGTGAAGGTGACCTATGTGTTTTACAAGGGCGGCACGGCGCTGATGCTCGACCTGATGGAAGGTCGTCTCGATGCCACCTCGGCGCCGCTGTTGTCGGTGCTGCCGCAGATCAAGGCCGGCAAGCTGCGCGCCCTGGGACTGATGAACGACAAGCGCTCCGACCTCCTGCCCGGCGTGCGCAGCATTGCCGAGCAGGGCGTGCCCGGATTCAATTACGCGAGCTGGTTTGGCGTGGTCGCGCCCGGCGCGACTCCCGTGGCGATCGTCAACAAGCTGGCCGAAAATCTGGCGATCACTGCCCATGCGCCGGAAGTGGCTGCGCCGCTCGAGGCCGAAGGCAGCAGCATGGTCGGCAGCACGCCGGCGGAATTCCGCAAGGTCATTGTCGCGGAGACCGCGATCTGGAAGAAGGTCGTGGCCGAGGCCGGGATCAAACTGGAGGAGTAGTGCCTCTAGGCTATTGCAGCATCGCCGAACAGGCCTGCACTTCGTTGTTGATGGCCTGCTCGATGTCCCTGCGCATCCTGCCGGAGTAGCCGCCAAAGAACAGGGTGGTGGCCGGAACGCGCTCGCCGTTGTGCAACACCAGGGCGAGGCGATAGGAAGGGCCGCTCTCACTGGTGGCGGGCCTGACCTCGAACTCGGCGTGCTCAAAATCGCGGATCGCGACCTCTGCCGGGCCGCCCGCCCGTTCAACGACCAGTTTGTTCGCGGATTTGTTGATGGTCACCCTGAATTTCGAGCGTCCGGCGATCCACGCAAATGTTCCGGAACCGGCGAGGCTCGCGGCAATCACGCCGGCCACGATGAACCAGGGCAGGTTGCCGACGGAATAAAAGGCCACACCGAGGAAAATCAGCGGCATCACCATGCTCGTGCCCATCAGCAGTTTCAGGCTGGGTTCCGCGGACACCACCAGCCGGCCTGTCGCGTCACGTTCGATGCGGCATGCGGCGAACATTCCCTGCATGGGTCTTCCTTTTGCTGTCGCTGCTCAGTCCAGCGGCTGGATATTCAGCAGCTTGAAGTCCACGGCCAGCGCATCGGTTTCCTTCTTCACAAAAGCGGTGAACTGTTCCAGCGTTCCCGTCCATTGTTCGCGCTCGAAGCTTTCCTGGCGCGCCTTGAACTCGGGTGTCGCGGCGATCTGCGCCCATGTGCCGCGCAGCTTCTGCAGGATGGGCGGGGGCAGGTTCGCCACGCCATACAGCGCCTCCCAGAACGTCAGGTCGGCCACTTCCGGATATCCGGACTCCTTGAAGGTCGGCAGGTCGGGCAGGATTTTTGAGCGCTGCGTGCTGGTCACCGCCAGCGCCGTGATCTGCGGCAGTTTCATGCGCTGGCGGGCGACCGCCAGTGTGGGAAAGTAGACCTGGATGTCGTTGGCCACCAGGGCCTGGTTCAGCGGATCGCCACCCTTGAACAGCACCATTTCCATGTTGATGCCGGCAGCACGCTTCAGGCGCTCGGCGAGGATGGTGCTGACTCCGGCCGGACCGAGCGAGCCATAGTTCAACTTGCCCGGATTGGCCTTGGCGTAGGCCACGAACTCGGCGAGTGTCTTCGCCCCGACTGCGCTGTTGATGATGAAGCCGTAGTAGGACAGGCCCACCACGCCCAGCGGCGTGAAATCATCGAACTTGTATTGGGGGTTCTTGTAGGCAAACACATTGCTGGCGAGGCCGGGCGCGGCAAACATGATGGTGTAGCCGTCGGGTCTCGATCGCAGAACCTCGATGGTGCCGATGAGGCCGCCGGCGCCGCCCTTGTTTTCAACCAGCACCGGCTGCTTGAGTTGCATCGATAGCGTCTGTGCGACGAACCGTGCCGTGACGTCGGAGTTTGATCCGGCCGCATACAGCGTGACCAGGCGGATCGGCCGCGCCGGATAGTCCTGCGCGACAGCGCGGGTCGCCGTGGCGATGGTGGTGGCGGACAGGATGACAGCGGTGGCCAGAACGGCCGGATGCAGTGTGCGCATGCGTTTCCTCCTCGTTGATCTCTCCCTGTCCATCGTTCAGCGGGAACACTGCCCGTTGTTCCACCGGGTCGGAGGCTGCGCCTCTCTTTCCCCGGGCTTTCCGCCCTTGCATTGTTGAGGGCGGAAAACAGGCCGCTGCGTCGGCGGCCCCTTTGTGATTCGCTGCTTTGTGGTTCGTTGATGTGGCGAAAATCCGTGTTGCGAAAGTCTGCCGTCAAGCCGCCATTAATGTACCAGCAGTGCAACGATGGCGTTCAGGTCGGCGCAGTTCTCCAGATCGCGCAGCGCGGCAAAGGCCTGCTTTGCTTTCGTCTCGGCAATCTTCGCTTCGCCGGCGCAGTCGCGGAATTTCCCCTCGAGATTGTCCCAGGTGAGTTCGCGTGACGGATGGCCGGGCGGCTTCATGACGCGAATGCGATCCTTCGTGCCGTTCTTCAGTTCCACGTCCACTTCCACGAAGCCGCGGCTGCCCGAGCTGCGCGTGTCGAACAGCGGATCATCGCCGCGGCATTCCGGCGTCTCATAGGCGCGGACGCGCTTGAGCAGGTCGCGCACTTCCGGGCGGCGCACTGCCGCGTCGGTGAATGTCGAGATGCCGTAGCGTCCATCGATTGCTCCGGCGGCAGCCGTGTACTCCATGCTGAACTTGCCCTCCAGGCCGGTATTCGGTGCGGGGAAGGTGAGCACCTCCATGCCGCCTTCGGGCATGCGCACTTCGAGGCGGACCACATCGGTGGCGGCAAAGCCATGCCTGGCCTTCAACGCGAGCACGCCGTCCATGCCGCGATGCGTGGCGTAGCAGCACGGGAACTGTTTCAGCGCGATGCCCGGGTCGGTGATGATCCACGGCTTGCCAAGGCCGTCGATCGCCACCTGCGGATCAGACTCCTTCGTGCCATAGGAGGCAAAGAAACCGGCCTTGCCTTCCAGCGCATCCTCGGCGGCGGTGAAGCCGCTCATGGCGAGGTTCACGGCCTGAAGTGCATTGCGCGCGGCAAGCCCGGTGTGCAGCGGTGGGGTCATGGTGCCGAAATTGCGCCGCAGGCCGCTCGCCATGGAACTGGCGATGCCGAAGGCGATGCGCGTGGTCGTGACATCGAGTGCATGCGTCTTGGCCAGCGCTGCCACGCCGCAGAACATCGCCAGCGTGCCGGTGCCGTGGAAGCCGCGGTGATAGTGCTCGATGGTGATGGCGTGGCCGATCTTGCCGCCGACTTCGATGCCCATGACCTGGGCCTCGATGAGCGTTTTTCCGGACATGGGCTTCGAGGCAAGCCCGGCGATCACGGCCGGCAGGATCACGGCGCTGGGATGCGCCGGCATCATGGACAGGACGTCGTCGAAATCGAGCGCATGGCCGTAGGTGCCGTTGATCAGTGCCGCGGTCTCCGCGCCGCAGCGCTGCGCGGTGCCGAGTATCGGGCTGCTGCCGGTTTCGCCTGAGCGTTTCAGGTAATGGCTCAGCGGTTCGGACACTTCGCTGTTCGCGCCGGAGAGGATGACGGCGACGGTATCGACGATGACCTTCTTTGCCTTGTCGTTGGCGCCCGAGGGGAAGTCCGCGAGCGATTTGTCGCGGATGAATTCGGCGACGACCTGGGTCAGTCCGGCGGGGCGCGCGCTCATGAAGCTGCTCCGTGAGCCGTGTCGCTGTAATATGTGATCATAAATTTCATGTAATCTCTCTTGTAACAATGATATTTATTTATTATTGATAATAATTATGCGGCCGATTCCGGCACGGCGGCTGTTGCCGCTCTGGTCTGCCGCAATGATAAGCGATTTGCTCCGGGGCTGTTCCAGCGGCATTGCAGGGCGGCTGTGCCGGAGCGGGACACGGTGAAAACCGCTATCATCCCCGTCATCAATGCAGCATTCCAGCAGGCCGTAGCGGAGGGCGCAGCACCCGGTTCATCGGGGCGGGCCATTTGGCGATTGGACGAGTCTTCGGAAGTCCGCAATCCGAGCGCATCAGACCGCATCCGATTGCCTCCGGTGACCCATGGGGAATAACGACCGATGATCGTAGGGGTGGTTTCGGACATTCATTGCAACGTCGAGGGCCTGCGCGCGGCCGTCGCCGCAATGGGCCGCATCGACCACCTGATCTGCCTTGGCGACTGCATCTACGATTTCCGGTTTTCCAATGAGGTCGTGGCGCAACTGCGCGAGTACAAGGCCGACGTCATCATGGGCAACCACGAAGAGGGGTTCTTCGGCCCGAACGGCGTGCGCGCGCGCCAGGCGGCCTGGATCGACCGCGACCATTTCGACTGGCTGTCCAGCCGGCCGCGCCGCCTCGAGCTCGACCTGCACGGGCGCAGCATCCTCGTGGTGCATTCCACGCCCTGGGAGCCGCGCGGCGATTACATTTATCCGAAGCACGCCAAGCTGCCGCAGTTCGGCGAGGCGGATGCCGATTTCGTGCTGTACGGCCATACGCACATGCCGGTGGTGCGGCGCTTCGGCCGCGTGCTGGTGGTCAATCCCGGCACGGCCGGCGATCCGCGCTTCGGGCCCATGATGAGTTGCGCCGTGCTCGATCTCGAAGCCAATGACGCGCGCATCATCGAATACACACTCGACACGCAGGCCACCGAGGCGGAGAGTTCTGGCACCTGAGGTTTCGTCGGGATTTCACACGCGTCCCGCAGAGGACGCAGCCGGTTTTTTCATTGCAGCATCAAAGGAGAGCGTTTTGCATCATCGTCACTGGTTTGTGTCGTCCATGGCCGTTGCATCCACGGTTGCCTGCCTGTCCCTGCCGGGTGCCGCATCCGCCCAGGGAAATCCTGCTGCGTATCCGGCCAAGCCGGTCACCCTGATCCTGCCGCTGGCCGCGGGCGGTCCGGTGGATGTCGAGACGCGTGTCTACTCGACCAAGCTGACCGAAATGACGGGCCAGCCCTTCCTCGTCGATTACAAGCTCGGTGCCGCAGGCACGATCGCCGGCGCCTATGTCGCGAAGGCGGCGCCTGACGGCTATACCGTGCTGGTCGTGAACGGCGCCTTCACCACTTTCCCCGCGCTCTATACGAACCTGTCCTTCGATGTGCTCAAGGATTTCGCGCCGGTGTCACTGGCCAGCAAGCGCGGCCAGTTGCTGCTGGTGTCGCCCTCGTTCCCGGCGAAGACCTACGCCGAGTACATCGCCTATGCCAGGGCCAATCCGGGCAAAATCAACCTGGGGACCACGGGCGCAGGTTCCGGCACGCACCTGGCGGGCGCCTGGCTGCACAGCGCAACGAACACCAGGGTGACGTTCGTGCACTACAAGGGCACGGGTCCGCTGCTGCCCGACCTGATGGCCGGACGCATCGATGTCACGGTGGCGGCGGTGCCGCCGACGCTGCAGTTGATCAAGTCGGGCAAGCTGCGTGCGCTTGCCATGATGGGTGACCGCCGCACCAGCTTCCTGCCCGACCTGCCGACGGTCGCGGAGATGGGCGTCCCCGGCTACGACTATTCCGGCTATACAGGTTTCTTTGCGCCGGGCGCAACGCCGCCGGCGCTGGTGGCACGCCTCAATGAAGTCTTCGTCAAGGCGGTGAAATCGCCCGATGTCAGCAGCCGGCTCGAGGCCGACGGCAACATCATGGTGGGCAGTACGCCTGCGCAGTTCCGCCAGATGCTGGTCACCGAAGCTGCGGTATGGCGCAAGGTGGTGGACGAAAACGGCATCAAGCTGGAGGAGTAGCCCTCCACGGCCGGCCACGCAGCAGCTCGGGCCGCGGCTCAGGCTGCCGAGTGGCCCTTGACGCCTTCCACGACGATCACCCGTTCGCGGATCAGGCGTTCCAGCTCACCGCGCATTCCGATCTCCTCGAGGATTTCCGCGGCATCCGTTCCCGGCCGTGGTGAAGGCCGGCCCAGTTGCACCGGCGTGCGCGACAGCTTTGCGCTCGGGCCGATCGTGGTCACCGCACCGTGGTCCTGATGGAAGCGCGTCACGCTCAGGCCGTGCGCCAGCACCAGCGGATCGATCATGAGGTCGGGCACTTCCCTGACCACGCGCTGCGCGGCAATGCCGGCGCGCATCAGCCGCTTCACCCATTCATCGGCGGGCTTGCCGCGCAGTCGTTCTTCCAGAGCACGTTCCAGCGTTTCGCCTTGCAGCTCAGCCAGGTCCGCGAGTTCGGCGCAGCCGCGCAGTGCATCCGCATTGGTGCAGATGAAGAGCCACGCATCGGCGGCTTCATAGGCGCGATACAGCGGACCGGTGCCGAGCACCTTCTGTCCGCGCGGCTCGTTCCACTGTTTGCCGGCATATTCCTGCAGGAACGCTGACTGCAGCATGCTTGCGGTGTAGAGGAGTGCGTTGTCCACGTGCTGGCCTTCACCGGTACGCTGGCGATGCAGCAGCGCGAGCGCAATGCCATAGGCGCTCAGCACACCGGTGCCGAAGTCGCAGGCGTTGAAGGGCGCCACCATCGGCCGGTCGCCGCCGAAGCGCCACTGGATGCCGGTCATTGCCTGGGCAATTACCTCCACGCCCGGCCAGCCCGCGTACGGTCCGGTCTGGCCATAGGCATTGATGGAGCAGTACACGATGTCCGGCCGGCGCGCGCGCACCTGCTCGTAGCCGATGCCGATTTTTTCCGCGGCACCCTTGCGCATGTTCTGCAGCACCACATCGGCGCCGTCGACGAGGCGCCAGAAGATGTCCATGCCTTCCTTCTGCTTCAGGTCGATCAGCAGCGTGCGTTTGCCCCGGTTCACGTCCGCATGCCAGTTCACCTGGCCGCGATGCGGACTGTCGATCTTGATCACGTCGGCGCCGAACTCGGCCAGCGTGCGTCCGCAGGTCGGGCCGGCGATGAACAGGCACAGGTCGAGCACGCGCACACCGGCCAGCGCACCGCGCAGGTCTTCGGTTCCAGTGGGCAATACGGCGGGCAATGCCTTCGGCTTCGTGTGGGTGGTCTTCAACTCATCGAGGATCTGCGCATGATCGGCATCGAGGCGGGGGCGCGGCGAGCGCACGCGGCCCGGCGATTCCGACAGGCGCACGTTGATGCCGATGCCGCGAAAACGTCCCAGCTCCGGGTCGTCGAAGTCATCGACGATCTTCGTCGCTTCGGCCTGCGGGTGGTGCAGCCATTCGGCACTGGTGTAGCAGGCCATGCACTCGATGCCGAGTTTCAGCATCATCTGCTCCCATTCGCGGGCATCGCGTGTGGCAAGGAGCGGGGCGAGGCGCTGCGTCATCGCCTTGAGGGACAGTTTCTGTTCCTTCAGTTCGCCCAGGCCCACCTGATCAAGGAAGGCGCCGATGTTCTTGTCGGCCGGCGCATACATCAGCCAGCGGCCATCCTTGCACAGCGCATGGGGGCGACCCGTGGGGAGCGCGCGGAACTTCGGGCCATCCCAGATCTTCATGGCGCGATTGCTGATGGCGTTGAATGTGGCGTTGAACAGCGGCACTTCGATCTGCTGGCCGCGCCCGTCGCGCCCGCGCGCATGCAGCGCGGCGGCGATGCTGGTCGCTGCGAGGAAGGCGCCGAAAGAGGAGGAGTGCGGGATTGCGGTATATAGCGGCCGGCCGCTCCACACCTCCGGATCGGGGTCCGGTGCAAAGCAGGCGGTGGCCGCGCCCAGCACGCCCTCCCAGGCCTGCAGGCCGCCGCGCGGATCGATGGCGGAGAAGCCGGGCAGGGCGCAGTACACCAGGCGCGGATTGCGCGCGGTCATCGCTTCGGCGCCCAGGCCCAGGCGCTGCATCACGCCGGGCCGGAAGTTTTCGACCAGCACATCCGCGGTGTCCACCAGCTTGAGCGCGATCTCCAGGTCGCCGGGGTTCTTCAGGTCGAGGACGATGCTGCGCTTGCCGCGGTTCCAGGTGGCGTTCGCTGGCGTGACATGGCGCGGACCTCCGGGCGGATCGATGCGGATGACCTCGGCACCGTGGTCGGCGAGGAACATTGCAGTCAGCGGACCGGCAATGTACTGGCCGAAATCGAGAACGCGAACCCCGTGGAGGGCGCCGGGCCGGTTCACCGGGATATCCCGGTGGCGATGAGTGAAGGGACGATGGACTGAGAGGGATTTCCGAGGTTGCTTTTCATTCTTCCTTGATTCCTGCTTCCTTGATGAGTTTGCCCATGCGGCCAATGTCGTTCCTGACCGCGGCGGCCAGATATTCGGGCGTGCTGCCCACGGCGTCGACGCCTGCCTTCTGGAAACTGTCCCGATGTTCGGGCGACTTGATGACGCGCACCATTTCCTGGTTGAGCCGGCTGATCACTGCTGCGGGCGTCTTCGCGGGCGCGAACACGCCGTAGATCTGCACCGCTTCATAGCCCGTCACCGTGGCGGCCACCGTCGGCAGGTCGGGAAACAGTTCGGAGGGCTGTTCGCTCGTCACGCCCAGGCCGCGCAGCTTGCCGGCGCGCACCAGCGGTGCGGCCGACGCCGCCGAGGCGAACATCACCTGCACTTCACCGGACATCACGGCGGTCAGTGCGCCGCTGGTGCCCTTGTAGGGGATGCGCCGCATGCTGATGCCGGCCATCGAATTGAACAGCTCCGCCGACAGGTGCGAGGTCGAGCCGAGGTTCGCCGAGGCGTAGTCGATTCGCGTACCAGCCTTCGCCATGGCAACCAGTTCCTTCACGGTCCTGGCCGGCAACTGGGGATTGACGACCAGGATGTTGTTCGTGCGATGGGTCATGGTGACCGGTGCGAAATCCCTGATCGGATCATAGCGCACCGATTCGAGCATCAGCGGGCCCAGCCAGATCGTGCTGCCATTGAGCAGGAGCGTGTAGCCGTCCGGCGGCGATTTCGCGACATATTCGGAAACGATGCCGGCGCCGGGCCGGTTTTCCACGATGACCTGCCAGCCGGTGCCGGCAGCCAGTCCCTGCGCCAGGACGCGCGACATGAAGTCAGAGCCTCCGCCCGCCTCGGCGGTGGCGATGCGGATGACCTTGTTCGGAAAACTTGCAGGCAGGGCCTGCCCCTGTGATGCGGTTGGCCATAAAAACAGTGCATAGGCGAGCAATGGGCATGCAAGCAGCGCAGATCCCGGATTTGAACGCATGGTTGCCTCCTGTTGATCGACGGGCTGTCGGGGCGCGGCCGGAGCATCCGGACGCGCAGGCCGGACGCGCTGATGTTGTGGCGGGGCGCTTCTCATGGCGCCATCATTCCCGCAAGGCTAGGTTGAAACCGCAGGGGAGTGAAATACTATTTACTGATGCAGTCATCATTCAGAGTGATTGCCAGCTTGATTGCCTGCCCTGGCGCCGGATCGGATAAGATTCATGCCGGAATCCATCCGGCCGAAAAAAGGTGCGTACGAACACCTTCCGGCCGGGATGCCCGACACCAACCCATTCTGTGGACCGCACCCATGACAGCCCCTTTGAACGCACCTTTGAACGCACACACGCCGAGCAGCCGTTTCATCGAGCGCAACTCCGTCAAGCTGCACCACCTCGACTGGGGCAACGAAGGCAGCCACCCCATCGTGCTGGTGCATGGCATCCGCCTCCACGCCCATGTGTGGAACCATTTCGGGCGCCGCTTCCGCGACCGCTACCATGTGATTGCGCTCGACCAGCGTGGCCATGGCGACAGCGGCTGGGGCCCGGGCGAGCATTACAACCCGGAGGAGTGCTACCAGGACCTGCGCCACGTCGTCGAGCAGCGCGGACTGAAGAAATTCACGCTGGTCGGCCATTCCATGGGTGGACGCGTGTCCATGCTGTATGCCTCGCGCCATCCGGAAACGCTGGAGCGCCTGGTGCTGGTGGACATCACGCCGGGGCGCCCGGCCGGCATGTCGCCGACCGCGGACATGTCGCGCATCACCGAAACGCCGCCGCCCCAGGACTACGCTTCGCCCGAAGAGGCCGCCGAGTACCTGAAGAAGATCATGAAGCTCGCGCCGCCCGAAGGCATCGACGAGAGCGTGCGATTCGGCATGCGCAAGACCGACAACGGCCGTTACACCTGGAAGTACGATCCTGCGCTGTTCCGCCGTGCCCCGCCTGCGCCGATCAACATGTGGGACGTGGTGAAGACCATCCCGGTGCCGACGCTGCTGCAATACGGCAGCCACAGCAACGTGGTGACGCCGGAACTGGCGCAGCAGATGGGCGAGACCATGCCCGATTGCACGGT
Source organism: uncultured beta proteobacterium (assembly GCA_903928055.1). Classification (GTDB taxonomy): domain Bacteria; phylum Pseudomonadota; class Gammaproteobacteria; order Burkholderiales; family SG8-39; genus CAIYPG01. The sequence goes on from CAIYPG010000154.1 coordinate 56,307, forward strand.
GGTGCGCGTGGAGCGCGCCGGACACGGCCTGTTCACCGACCAGCCCGAGACCTTTGCCGAGCATGTCGAGCGCTTCATTGCGGGGAAACAGCCGGCCCGCTGAACCTCCTCCGGTTGGGCAGGGCGTAAAAAAGGCCGCAGTTCTGCGGCCTTTTTTACAACGGAAGTCCTGCCTGCCTAGTCGGTCTGCACGAAGTTGATGGCCTTGACCACCTTGGCCCAGCGCGCGACTTCAACTTTCATCGCCGCACCGAACTCCTCCGGCGTGCTGATCACCGGCTCCACGCCGGATTTGGCAAACGCATCCTTCACGTACTGGCTGGACAGTGATTTCGCCATTGCCTGGTTGATGCGGGTGATGTTCGCCGCAGGCGTCTTCGCGGGAGCAAGGACGGAGTTGCTCGCGGTAACCTCGAAGCCGGGGTACAGCGAATCCAGCGTCGGCAGGTCCGGCAGCGAACTGTTGCGCTTCATCGAGGCGACGGCAATGGGCTGGATCTTGCCGCCCTTTGTCAGCGGCAACACTGCGGCCATGGACACGAAGGTCATGGAAAGGTTGTTGCCCATGATGTCGATCAGTGCCCCGGCGGCGCCCTTGTAGGGCACATGGACCATGTCGATGCCGGCCATGAGCTTGAGCATCTCCCCGCCCAGATGCAGCGATCCGCCGGCGCCGGTGGAGCCGAAACTCAGCTTGCCGGGATTCGCTTTGGCGTAGGTGACGAGGTCGGGCACATTGCGAAAGCCCAGTCTGGGATCGACGACCAGCACGATGGTGCTCTGCGAGACGGTGCCCACCGGCGTCAGGTCGCGCATCAGGTCAAAGGGCATCTTCGGGTTCGAGGACGGCATGATCATGATCGCAGCGCTGGTGATGAGCAGCGTGTAGCCGTCGGGCGCGGATTTGGCGACATGGTCGGAGCCGATCATGGTGCCCGCGCCACCCATGTTCTCGACGATGATGGGCTGGCCGATGAATTCGCCGAGTTTTTCAGCGAAGGGCCGCACCGTGAGGTCCACGGGGCCGCCGGGCGGGGAGAAGGGGATGATCAGGTGAATCGGCTTGGTCGGGAAGTTCTGTGCTGCGGCCGGGCCCGTGGCGAATGCTGCAAACAGTGCCGCCATCAATCCCATGCCCATCTTCAGCGTCGTGATTCGCATTGCTTCTCCTCGAAGGTTCGCAACTGGCTCGTGCGCGAGCGTGTTTTTCACTAATCGGTGGCGACGAAGTTGATGGCCTTGACCACCTTGCCCCAGCGCGCGATTTCGTTGCGCACGTCGGCGGCGGCTTCCTCGGGCGTGGTGCTGAGTGCTTCCACGCCGGATTTTGCGAAGCGGTCCTTCAGGTCCTGCGTGCCCAGGGCCTTCGCCATGGCCTGGTTCAGGCGGGTGATGATGGGGCGCGGCGTTTTTGCCGGCGCGAGCACGGCATTGCCTGCGGTCACTTCGAAGCCCGGATAGAACGAATCCATCGTGGGCACACCGGGCAGTGCTGCCGCGGGCTTCAGGCTTGCCACGGCGATGGCGCGCACCTTGCCCGAGGTGCTGAGCGGCAGCACGGCGGCCATGGACACGAACATCATCGACACATGGCCGCCCATGATGTCGGTGAGCGCCGGGGCCGCGCCCTTGTAGGGGATGTGCGTGGTCTCGATGCCGGCCATGAGGTTCAGCATTTCACCACCCAGATGCAGCGAGCCGCCGGTGCCGGATGATCCGAAGGACAGCTTGCCCGGATTGGCCTTCGCATAGGCCACCAGTTCGGGGACGGTGCGGAAGGGCAGCTTGGGGTCGGCCACCAGCACGATGGTGCTGCTCGACATCACGCTCACCGGCGCGAAGTCCTTGATGACATCGAACGGCAGCTTCGGATACGACGAGGGCACGATCATCACCGCCGCCGATGTGACCAGCAGCGTGTAGCCGTCGGGGGCGGCCTTGGCGACATGGTCGGTGCCGATGATGGTGCCGCCACCGCCCATGTTTTCCACCACCATGGGCTGGCCCAGCGTTTCAGTCATCTTCTCGGCGAACGGCCGCGCGATCAGGTCCACCGGGCCGCCGGCGGCGAATGGCACGATCAGGTGCAGCGGCCTCGCCGGAAAATTCTGCGCGCCGGCCGGCGCCGGGGCGAATGCTGCGAATAATGCAAGGTAACAAAGGGCCTTTAACAGCGGGGCTTTCAACTGCGGGGTCTTCAACATCAATCTGCTGCGCATTGCGGCTGCTTTCCTGGTTGAACGTGGGCGGAGGAGGCGCTGCGCCTAAAGGGCGAGGATGCCGACTTCGTCCGAAATGTGCGAGGCGACCTGCGCGGCCTCACCTGCGGCGCTCACCAGGTCGCCGCCATAACCGGCGCGCAGCGCGCCGATGGCATAGAGCGTGGGTTCGCTGGAACGGAAGCCTTCGCCGGTCAGGACACGTCCCGCGGCATCGCGCTTGATCGAGGCGGGCAGGAAGGCGTTGTTCGGCTCGACGCCGACAAACGGGAACACGCCGGACACCGCCAGCTCGCTGGTCGCGCCATCCTTGCGGTTGCGCAGCGACAGGCTGGCCACGGCATTCTTGCCGGAGATCGCAGTGACTTCGGTGTTCCAGACGAACTTCACGTTGGTCTTGCCCACGGTGCGGTCGATGAAGGTGCGCCGCGCATGCATGTCGCCGCGAACAATGACGTACACCGTGCGGCACATTTCGGTGAGCACAATGGCCTCCTGCATGGCGGCATCGCCACTGCCGATCACCGCAACGTCCTGGCCCTTGAAGAAACCGCCGTCGCAATGCGCGCACTGCGAGACGCCCATGCCGCGCAGGTCCTCCTCGCCGGGGACGCCCAGCGTCCTCAGGCGCGCGCCCGAGGCGGCGACGATGCGCCTGCCGCGCAGCAGGCTCTTCTCGCCCGCCACGATCCACAGTTCGCCTTCCTTCTTCACGCTGGAGACGGACTCGTAGAACAGGCCCACGCCTTCGATGCCGATGCGCTCCACCAGCGACGAGGCCAGTTCCACGCCGGACACGGCGGCGGTGGACGGCCAGTCATCGAGTTCATTGATCGTGCTGACCTGCCCGCCGCAGGCCGGCTGGGCCTCGAGCAGTGCCACCGACAGGCCGCGCCGCGAGGCGTGCCAGGCTGCGGTGAGGCCGGCAATGCCGCCGCCGATGATGATGACGTCCCAGATGTCGCGCCTGCGCCTAAGTGCCATTTTTGCGTTTTCCTTTTGCAGGAGGAGCCGTCTTCACGGCGGAAGCCGCGCGCAGTTCCTTCCAGTTTTTCGGGAGCTTGATCTCTTTGGCGGTCGGATAACCGAGCACGCCGTTGTGGGCGAAGATATAGCCGCTGTTGCGCCCCAGGTCGCCGGTGACGACGATCATGTAGTCATCGGGCTGCCAGACGATGGGCACCATGCGGTTCGGATCGTCGGACTCGTGATACACCTTCGGCATGCGCCCGACGCTGACTTCGAACGCGAGGTTCCAGCTCGGCTTCTGCGTCCAGTCGCGCGACACGCGCTCCATGTGGTGGGCCGGCACGCGCGCCTGTTCCCACAGCTTCTGCTTGATGTCCTGCTTCGACCAGCCGGCCGCGGCAAAGAGCTCGGCGAGGATGGGCGACAGGAACATCAGCGGCCGCAGCGTGCCGCCGCATTCGGCGCCGACCGTGAACAGGAAGTGCCAGCTGTGCAGCTTCTGCATGGAGTCGGTGATGTAGGGCATCAGGTCCTCGGGCTTGGCGCCCGAGATCGACGAAATGTGGTTGCCGCCGGTGTAGCGCGAGACGGTGATCGTGTTCGTGCCGGCCTTGAAGCCGAAGTCCTCGCTGTTGGTCTTCCAGCCGATCTTGGCGCACACGTCCTCGTTTTCCGGAACCACCACACGGAAGGTGTTGCCGAAGGTGGCCTTGTCGTTCTTGTGCGGCAGGAAGCCGGCGATGTTGCGCAGGTACAGGCGCCAGAAGCGTCCGATCGAGGTGTTGGCCTGGAAGCCGTCGCGCATCACCCCTTGCGTGTAGTTGAAGCCCAGTTCCTTGGTGATGGGCCCGTTCAGCAGGATCAGCGTCTCGCCGCCGGGCGTGTTGCCGCTGTGCTCGTTGCCGTAGTACGGATCGCACATGGCCTCGACCAGCGCCACCAGGATCGGCATGTACTCCGGGCGGCAGCCGGCCATCACGCCGTTGACGGCAATGCTCCAGATCGTCGCGGCGCGCATGTCGGGCAGCAGGATGCCGAGGACCTCGTCGGGTTTGCGGTCGGTGTGGCGCAGGAAGGCATCGATGCGCGCCTGCGTCGGCGGCATGATGGGCAGGCCGTCGGAGAGTTCGTGCCTGACGAAGTATTCGTTGATCTCGTCCAGCGTGCCGGTGGCGACGATGTCACGCGCCGAGGGTTCGTCCTCGAGCGTGCCCTCGGCGGGCTTTTCCAGCAGCGCGTTGACGACGTTGTACTGCGTCACGCCGAGGATGTTTTCGCGGAGTTGTTCCTTGCTCTGCACGCCGGTATGGCCGGGCACCATGGCAATGCCGATGTTGGGCATGCCCTGTCCCTGCGAGGCGGCGGCAGCCAGCCCGAGAAAGCCTTCACAGACCAGCGTCGCGGTGGGGACGCCAGCTTCTTCACAGACTGCACTGGCCCGCAACACGGCGGGCGTACAGGACCCTCAGGCGCCCATGCCGCTGATCGCGGCGTCGACTCCCAGTTCCTTGAAGCGTTGCGGGATGGAGGCGAGGACTTCATGCTCCTCGTTGCCGTGGGTGGCGCCGAATTCCTTCCAGCTTATCCAATTGATGTCGGGGTAGCGTTCCTTCAGGCCCTCTTCCAGCAGCGCGAATACTTCGTCGCCGCGGAACACGTAGTCCCACAATTGCACGATGGTCTTGCCGCGCAGGGTTTCGAGGCGCTTGGCCAGCGGTTTCAGCTGGGTCTGGCGTGGGCTGCGCGGCCAGTAGGCCGAGAATTTCTCTTCGATGTCCGACATGGGATGTTTCCTCCGACTGCGATGATCGCGCCGGCATGCATGGCCTTGCTCCGGTCCGCTGCCGATCACTGGGATGGCTGCAGTCTAGCACCGTAGGGGTATGCCTAAAAATGCTTAAAACACATGTCAGTATTTGCTATCCGGATTCGGTGTATCCGGAAGTGGCGGATGCGCGGCCGGGCGGCCGGATGCCCAGGCTAGGCGGCTTCGGCGAGCTTCTTCTGCAGCGGCCGGCGGCGCGGCAGCATGTGGGCTGCTGCCAGTGCGCCTTCGCCCGGCGTCAGGTGGACGATGGTGAGCAGGCCCGGCTGGCGCGGGTTGTAGGGCATGCATACGCCGGGATAGCAGGCGAGCGTATTGCCGTGGCGCATCTGGCGGTGCATGTGCACGTGGCCGAGCGCAAGGTAGTCAAACCCGGAAGCCTCCACTTCGGAGGGCGTGATCAGCGAGGAGCGCCCCGTTTCCTCGTAGTCCACGTACAGCCCGTGTGCCATGCCGATGTGCCACAGGTCGGCTGTGCGCGGCGGCGTGCCGGCCATGGGCTTGTTCTTCAGGGAGTGCTCCAGCATGCAGCGCCCCCATACCGTGGCGTGCAGCTCCGGGAAGGTGACGCTGGCGCCCTCGACTGCGTCGAGCAGCGTGATGTGGTGCCCGGCGCGGGTGAAATCCATGCGCTGCATGACCGCGTGTTCGTCGCCCCAGCAGTCGTGGTTGCCGACAATGACGACGGTGGGGCAGGCAATGCGCGCCAGTTGCTCGTAGACGAAGTCGATCACGTCGTCATGCATGCGGTTGTGGTCGAACAGGTCGCCGGCGATGAGGAAGAGCTCGGCCTCGGTCTCGATCACGGCGTCGATGACATGCTCGAAGGCCTTGCGCACGGGCATGCCTTCCTCACCGTTGCACAGGTGGATGTCGGAGGCGTGGGCGATCTTGAGCGGGCGGATCATCGGTGGTCTGCAGCCTTGGGTAATGCGGGCATCAGGCGGTAAATGAGAAGTCTTTCTATATCACGAATGGCGCCAACGCGCATCCCGGAGCTGCCGCGGCCTCCTGCGGGAGGCGGGCTAGAATCATACTTCAGCCCACCACCAGCGACCTGACATGACGGATCAGAACAGCATGCACGATATCCGCGTTCCCCAGGAGGAGTCGCGCGTCGAGGACCGGACAGCCATGCTGTCCGACGGGCCGCTGTTCTATCGCGATGCCGGCGGCCATGGCATTCCCGTGGTCCTGCTGCATGCGGCTTCGGGCAACAGCCTGATGTGGAAGCACCAGATCGCGGCATTCATTCCTGCGGGGTATCGCTGCATCGCCATCGACTACCGCGGCGTGGGCGTCCCCGCCGGGCCGGGCGACTGGACGCCGCGCATCGACGAATTGCTGGTGTCGCTGGGCATTGAACGCTTTCACCTGATCGGCACCGCGGCCGGCGGCGGCACGGCGCTGCAGTACGCGCTGGTGCATGGTGCAAAGCTGCGCAGCATCGTCGTTGCCAACAGCCACGGCAACGTCACCGACCGCGACTATGTGGAGATGGGCAGGCGTACGCGCCCGGCGCCGCAGTTCGACGAGCTGCCGGTGGAGTTCCGGGAACTGGGCCCGTCGTTCCGGGCCGCATTTCCCGAAGGTACCGCGCAGTGGCGCGAGCTGTCGGCAATGCGACCCGGTGATGTGTCGCAGGGTCCGGCGCATGCGCCGCCCGCGCTCGCCGCTTCGCACGCGGTGACCTGGGCGAGACTGGAGGCGCTCACGCTGCCTGCGCTGCTGCTCACTGGCGATGCCGACCTGTACATGCCGCCGTCGGTGCTGCGCCTCTTCACGGCGCGCATGCACCACGCCGAGTGGGCGGTGATCCCGGAGACCGGACACTCGTCCTATTGGGAGGCGCCGGAAACCTTCAACCGCATCGTGCTGGATTTCATGGCCAGGCACTGAGCGGCCGGGGGGCGGCGGGGGCGTGTTCACCTATACTGACCGCGGACTGAAGGTTGTTTCCGCCCATGCCCGGGAAATGCCGGGTGTTTCAAAGGAGGGTTCATGTCGATCCGACTGATGGTGACGATCACCGCCGTGCCCGGCAAGGGCGCCGAGCTGGCCGCGCAGTATCGCGGGCGCTGCGTCGATGTGATGAAGGAGCCCGGCTGTGAGCAGTTCGAAGTGTTCCAGAGCGTGCTTGATCCGGACCGGCTGGTATTGCTGGAGCGCTGGCGCGATGCCGCGGCACTGGCCGAGCACGCGAAGGTGAACGAGGCGCGCGCGCCATTGCCGCCCGGTTTGCGCCAGGGGTCGGGTGAGCGCGAGGACTACACCTACAACCGCACGCGCTGAGTGTCACCGAAGGCGGTACCGGCGGATATTTGTGATAACAATCATTTCATGAATCTGCTTATATTCTTCATAAATTTATAAAAATGATCATATTTTGTTATTCGATAACCCGCCATGGTGATGGCGGAAAATTCAAGGGGCGCGCATGCGGGTGATTGAACAGGCTTCCGATGACAACACCAACGGCTTCGGTGTGCTCATCCCGTTTGCCAAATACCTCGGCCTGCACGTGAGCGAGCAGAACGCGCAACACGCGCTGCTCCGCGTGGACCGCAAGCCCGAACTTCTGAACAGCTGGGGTGTGATGACCGGCGGCGTGATCATGACCATGCTGGACCTCGCAATGGGGGCGGCGGTGCGCGGCCAGGTCGGCCACACCGTGTCGGTGGCGACGCTGGACATCAGCATGGCTTTCATGAATCCGGCGCGCGGTGATTTCGTGGTCGAGGGCCGGGTGCTGAAGGCCGGGAAGACGGCCACATCGGCGTTCTTCGGCGAAGCCGAGGCGCGCGGCAGCGACGGTACGCTGATCGCCAAGGGGATCGGCACGCTGAAACCGGTGCCGGAAAAGAAGTAGTTGCCTTTCGGGCGGCGGTGCCGCCGGCCGCCTGTTCAGGCGTCTTCGTCCTCGATCACCACCGTGCCCGCGACCTTGTCGTGAAATCCCTGCTTGCGCTTGTCAAAGGCGATCCACAGAAAACCGAGCATCAGCGGCAGGATGGAGAGGAGATAGCCGAAATAGCGGCCGACCAGTTGTCCCGTTGATGGCGCACCCAGGGTCCTGGCGTCGACGATGCGCGCACTGAACAGCATCTTGCCCGGCGTCGCGCCGCGGAATTTCCAGAACAGCACGGCGAACAACGCCGGCATGGCGATCTGGACGAGGGCGTCGGTGAGGCCGGCGAACCCTTCATCCGATGGTCGCGAGAAGTAGCCCGGCCCGTACAGCGCGAACAGCAGCGGAATCGTGACGAGGAACACGACGATGGTGTCGACGATGCATGCGACCAGGCGTTTCCAGAATCCGACATAAGCAGGTGCCGTGACGACCCCGGCGGTATGGATCGGTGCGAATTTGTCCGGGGTGTCGCCCATGTCGTCCTCCCTTGAGCCGGTGGCCTGTGGTTTGCGGTGGTTCAGGACGCGGCCGCGGCGGCGGTCCTGCGCTTGCAGTTTGAATATTGGTTGCTGCCGCCTTCGTCCAGGGAGGCTTCGTCGCCCTTGGTGGTCAGCGTGCTGCGGCCATTCGTGAAGCTTGTTCCCGGGGCGCCGGGCGCGGGGTCCAGCCTGAACTCGCGCTCGGGCAGGATGACCATTGCGGGCTGTCCCGCGGTACCGAAGCGCACCGCAAAGCGCTTGTTGCCTTCGCACTCATAGAGTGTGGCGCCGACCAGTTGTGCCGGCACCTGCTCCTGCGGGCCGCTCCACCAGGTCATCGGGTTTACATTGATGTTGGAGATGGAACTGCAACCGGCAGTGAGGGCGGCGGCGCACAGGATCGCGGCACGTACTGCCGGTCGGGCCGTGACGTTCATGCGGATTCTCATTTTCCAGCCTTTCATTTGATATTCGTAAGCAGCGGTTCGTCGAGCGGCGCCGGATCGGTGACAAGGCCGAAACGCTGCACGATTGCCATGCGATTTGTTGCCACGGCGTCCACCGCTGCATCCAGCAGTCGCACCTTCAGCCGGCCCTGCTTGCGCAGGCGCACAAGAAAATCCTCGGCATCAATGGTGTCGCCAGCCTCGCTGGCGAGGCCATCCAGCAGCACCGGCAGGTCGCGGTCCAGCACCAGTCCCGGCCCGAGCCCGGAAACCAGCAGCACATCGTCATTTTCATCCACCAGCAATTCCGACGGGGTGCCCGCCGGCTCGCCGGACTGGCTGAGCCAGCCCTTGCCTTCGTCGTCCAGGCGGTAGACCCGGGGCGTGTAGTCAAGGCCGACGAACACACGTTGCGGTCCGTTCTGGAAGAACCAGCGGCGCGCTTCGTCCATCAGGTAGTTGCGGCCGATGAATTCAACCAGCCCGGCGTTGCCGATGGGTTCGAATGCATCGGGCCGCACCTTCAGGCGCCACCGGCCGCGGCGGTCCAGCCGCAGCCAGCCATAGACATCCGGAACGTTGGGCCATTTTTCCATGGCCCGTTTTACGATTTCATCCATCGTGCCGAGTGTATATCGTCCTACGCCCGGGCGGGAGGGTTCGGTGCCATCCGCTTTCAGTGCTGTCCCCCATAGGCAAACAGCCCCATCAGCACGCGCACCACGGCATACGATATCCAGATCGGCACACGCGTGCGCAGGGGCTGGTTGAACCAGTGTTCGCGCGGCACGGCGATGGCGCCTTCCTCCATGGCGCGATGCAGCGACATGCGCAACTGCCCTGCAAAGCCCCTGTCCTCGACGACGATATTGGCCTCACGCGCCAGCATCAGGCTGAAAGGGTCGATGTTGGATGAGCCGACCGTGGCCCAGTGCCCGTCGATCACCGCCACCTTGGTGTGCAGGAAGCTCTTGTGGTACTCGCGGATGTCCACGCCGGCGGCCAGCAGCGGCCCGTACAGCGCCCGCGATGCATAGTGCAGGAGCACGTACTCGACGCGTCCCTGCAGCAGCAGCGTGACCTGCACGCCGCGCTGCGCTGCGCGCAGCAGTGCGCGGCGGAAGCGGATCCCGGGAAAGAAATAGGCGTTGGCAATGAGCACTTCGTCGCGCGCCGAGTCGATGGCATCGAGGTAGGCATCCTCGATGTCGGAGCGGTGCCGCACGTTGTCTCGTACCACGAGGGCCGCGCGCTGATTGCCACAGGGCAGGGTTTCATGCTCGATGCCGCGGCGCACCGGCCAGCGTTCATGCAGGCTCGCCCAGGCGATCCAGCGCAGCAGCCGCGCCGAGTTCTCGCGAATGACCGCCACCAGCGGGCCTTGCACGCGCACGGCATAGTCGTAGCGCGGCGGGATCTGTCCGGGGGTGTGCATGTCATCGATGATGTTGATGCCGCCCACGAAGGCGATGCTGCCGTCGGCGACCGCCACCTTGCGATGCAGGCGCCGCAGGTGGTTGCGGCGCAGCGTGAGCGGCGATATCTTCTTGCGGAACACCAGCACGCGCACACCGGCTTCGCGCAGATCTGCGATGACCGCAGGCGGCAGATCCTTCGAGCCGAAGCCGTCGAGCAGCAGGTGGGTGGCGACACCGCGGGTGGCGGCACGGCACAGCGCGGCGGCGATGCGCCGTCCGGTGTCGTCATCTTCGAAGATATAGGTTTCGAGATAGAACTCGATCCGTGCCCCGTCGATGGCGGCTTCGAGCGCGGGAAAATACTCCATCCCCGAACGCAACAGCGTGAGCGTGTTGCCGCCGAGGAAGGGCAGCATCATCGCAGTGCGAGATCCGCCGACAGTGCGGCATGGTCGGAGATGCGCGACCACGGATAGCCGTGGTGCACCTCGGTGTGGCGCACCTCGAAGCCCCGCACATAAATGCGATCGAGGCGCAGCATCGGAAAGTTGCTCGGAAAGCTGCGTGCCGCAGCGCCGCGGTGGTCGCGGAAGGCTTCGCGCAGGTGGAGCGCCGCGGCCAGGCGGTTGCCCGCCAGGTTGCGCCAGTCGTTGAAGTCGCCGGCGACGATGACCGGGGCGTTTGCCGGAACCTCGGCCTGCAGGCGGTCGATCAGCGCGCCGATCTGGTGGCGCCGGCCGCGTTCATGGAGTGCCAGGTGCACGCAGATGCAGTGCAGCGGAACCGGCGAATCGGGCAGCGCGATTTCGCAATGCAGCAGCCCGCGGCTTTCGTAGCGATGGGCCGACACATCCTGGTTCTCGGCGCGCAGGATGGGATAGCGGCTGAGCACCGCATTGCCGTGGTCGCCCTGGTCATACACGGCGTTCTGGCCATAGGCGAACTCCGGCCACACCGCATCGGCCAGGAACTCGTACTGCGGTTCCGCCGGCCAGTTGTGGAAGCGTTCGGCATGTCCTTCATGTTCACCCATGACTTCCTGCAGGAAGACGATGTCTGCACCCATGACGCGCAGCCGGTCGCGCAACTCGTGGACCATCATGCGGCGGTTGAAATGGGAGAAGCCCTTGTGGATGTTGTAGGTGGCGACTTTGAGTATCGGTTTGTTCGGCATTGAATTCGATGTGTGGTATCCGGTTGCAGCGTTGCGCGGGGGCACCGGGCAATCAGGAAGGATGCGCCATTTTCCGGCAGATCAGACGATCCAGCGATACAAATACCTTCCCCCCACGACCAGCCGGGTTTCCGGTTGCCAGTCGCCCATGCTGAATTCGTGCGAAACGACGCGCGTGCCCGGCCGCAGCTCGCTTCTCAGCTTCGGCCTCAGCCTGAGATTGACCTCTTCGCCCAGATAGAGCGAGACGACGGTGGCGTCGCGGAAATCCATGTTGAACAGGTCGGTGACGACAAAGCGCACCCGGTCGGACACCTTCGCCGCGGCGGCACGCTCGGTGGCCAGGCGGATCTGCCGGGGATCGATGTCGACCCCCACGCCGCGCGCTCCGCGCAGGGCTGCTGCGATCACGATGCGCCCGTCGCCACAGCCCAGGTCGTAGACCATGTCGCCGGCGCGCACGTCAGCGAGTTTCAGCATTGCCTCGACCATGAACTCGGGCGACATGATGGCCGGGGCATCCGGCAGGCGCGCCGGCAGGTTGCCCAGGTAATCGTTCAGGCCGGCGCATCCGGACAGCGCCGGCAGCGTCGACAGTGCGACCGGGGCCAGCAGGAAGTCGCGGCGCTTCATCCGCGTCCCAGCAAAGGCATGGTTACGGGCAGGATGATGCTCTCGTAGAGGTTCACGTCCGGCGGCATGGCGGCCATCGTGAGCACGACACGCGCCACGGTTTCCGCCTGCATGAGGCCTTCCTTTCTTGCCTGCTCCTCACGGCCGCTCCACAAGCCCGGCAGGGTGTTGCCCGGCTGGATGATGCTGACGGCAATGCCGAACGCGCGGCCTTCGATGGCCATGGCGCGGGTCAATCCTTCCAGTCCGAACTTGGAGGCGCCGTAGGCCGCCGAGCCCGAGCGCGGCACCTTGGCTGAAACACTGCCGACATTGATGATGCGTCCCGAGCGCTGGGCCTTCATCAGGCCGAAGGCGTCGCGACTGCAGAGGAAGGCGCCGGTGAGGTTCGTGTCGATGACCTTCTGCCATGCCGCCAGCGTCAGCTTGTCGGTTTCGCCGCTGGTGGAGGCGCCGGCATTGTTCACCAGGATATCGACACGGCCATGGCGCTTGACCGTTTCAGCAAAGAGCGCGGCGACACTGGCCTCCTGTGTGACATCCACGGTCATGCTCGAGGCCGAGCCGCCCGCTGCCGTGATTTTTGCCGCGGCCTCGTCCAGCTTGTTCCTGCGCCGGCCGGCGAGCACGACACTGGCCCCTTCGGCGGCGAAGGCCGTGGCGATCGCCTCGCCGATGCCGGTGCCCGCACCGGTGACAATCGCGATGCGTCCCGCCAACTGTGTTCCCTGGGTCATGGTGTTGCGCTCCTTATCCATGCGCCGATGCCGGCGACGACCTGTTTTTCAATTCCGTTATAGCAATGATATGCCTGTGCCTCGCAGGGGTCGCCCACGTTCAGCCCGCCGGCCCAGGTCTGCAGGTCCTTGCGCGATGCATTCTCCAGCTTGCGCATCAGCGACGGGATGTTGCTGAACGCGCACAGGTTGCAGCCGTCCTGCTCGTGGTGCACCACCAGCACCGGCACGGTCAGTTTCTCCAGCGCCATGGCCGGCACGGGACGGCCGGTTGTTTCGGTGAGGATGGTCGAGGTCAGCACGATGCCGTCCGGGCTGTCCGGGGTTCCCGCATAACGCACGGCAATCGAGCCGATCGACTGCGTGCCACGGCTGGTGCCCACCAGCCAGACCGGCAGCTTGAGGTTCTGGCGCAGCCAGGCGATGACGGCCTTCACGTCCTCGGCGTGCTCGGGTGTCTGGCGGAATCCGCTGAGGAACGGAGCCGTCTGGCGGTCCGATGGTGCATCAATGACGGCCACGGCCAGCCCCTGGTCGGCAAACAGCTGCCGCGAGCGCACGAGGAAATTTCCGCCACCGGTGCCGATCCGGCCATCGGGCGCGATGCGCAACAGCCCGTTGCCGCCGGTGAACAGCACGACGACGGCTTTCGCATCCGTCACCGGCATCAGCAGGATGCGCTGGGTGACGCCGCTGCGTGTCGGGATGTCCACCGCGCGCGGCGCTTCCTGTGCCAGTGCCGGGGTGATGGCGCACAGCATGGCGGCAAGCAGCACGGCTGCAGTGGTGCGCAGGATCGCGAGCGGCGTCATGCCATGGCCGCCTTTGTCGCCGATGGTGTGGCATCAAGTGCGAATGCTTCGGCAATGAGTTCGTATGAGCGCCGGCGGCTGGCATAGTCGCCGGTGCCGGTGATGATGATCAGTTCATCGGCCGCGAAGCGTTCTCCGAGCGCGAGAAGCTTTGCGCGCACTTCATCGGGGTTGCCGGAAGTGAGGCGCGCGCGTTCCTGCATGACGTAGGCGTGTTCCGGCGGCGAATACTCGTAGGCTTCGGCCTCCTCCAGCGTGGGGAAGGGACCTTCGATGCCGCGTGCGCGCCGCAGGCGCCTGAGGTCGGTGACTTTGGCGTAGCGCTCAGCCATCTCCGATGTTTCGGCGCACACCACCGCGACGCCGACGGCGGAGTACGGCGCGGGTTCGCGTTTCGAGGGCAGGAAATGATTGCGGTAGGCGCGGCTCACGGTGTCGCCGTCGCCGGGCGCAATGAAATCGGCAAAGGCAAAACGCAGGCCCATGTTGGATGCCAGTGCCGCCGAATAATCCGAGGAGCCGAGCAGCCATACTTCGGGCGAGGTTTCGCCCGTCGGGTTGGCCCTGACTTTTGCGTGTGGGTGATTTTCGGGAAGCGTCTGGTCGAGGAAGCCCACCACGTCGGCGACCTGCGCGGGGAAATCAGCGGCATGGTCATAGCTGCCGCCGGAGACCGCCTGCGCGGTGCGCTGGTCGCCGCCGGGTGCGCGGCCGATGCCAAGGTCAATGCGCCCCGGGTACATTGCCTCGAGCATGCGGAACACTTCCGCAACCTTCAGCGCGCTGTAGTAGGGCAGCAGCACGCCGCCGGTGCCGACCCGGATGCGCGTGGTTTCGGCGGCCACGCGCGCAGCCAGAATTTCAGGACAGGGGTCGGCCAGCACGCGTGAATTGTGGTGCTCGGCGAGCCAGTAGCGGTGGTAGCCCAGGCGGTCCGCCAGCTTTGCCAGTGCGATTGTCTCCGCGATCGCCTGCGCGGGCGTGCATCCCGACATCATGGGCGACTGGTCGAGTACGCTGAGCTTCATGGGGATATTCCTGCGGTGGCATCGGCCGCCATCAGCGCGGCCCGTGCCATCCTGACGGTCAGGACATGTACACCAGGCTCATCACCAGCAGCGAGGCGAATATGCTCAGCCAGAACAGGCCGATCATGCTCTTCTTGTCGGTCGCGGTGATGCCGCCCTTTTTCCTGCGGGCCATGAAGATCTCGAGAACGATCAGTGCCATGCCGATCGCGAAGGTGATTGCGCCCCATTTGATCAAGGTGTGTCCCCCGGCTTGTTGGTGGGTTGCGGCGACCGCTGTTGCCGGTTCGCCAATGCCGGGAGTTTAACGGAGTGCGG